>CAZVON010000004.1:0-62402 GCA_964628435.1 uncultured Gammaproteobacteria bacterium | reverse complement strand
GTACTTAATATACTTAACACAGATATGCGAATTGTGATAATAGGATTATTATTATCGATTATTCTGTATTTTTTATCAGGCGGGAAAATTAGTTATTTTTTAGGAATCATTCCAGTGATTTTCGCTGCGGGATTATTATTGATTAAACTAGAACCATATCGAGCAAAGCGACTTGCTGCGTTTCTCAATACTGGCGATTCGCTTGAAAACTCTTCATATCATGTAAAACAGATTTTAATTGCCTTAGGATCTGGGGGAATTACTGGTGTAGGAATAGGAAATTCGCTTCAAAAATACGCATACTTGCCTGAAAATACCACTGACTCAATTTTTGCCATTATCGCAGAAGAGCTTGGATTGATTGGTTCAACACTACTTATTCTATTATTTATCATTGTGCTATCGCGAGGGTTTCATATAGCGATACAGGCAAAAGACATATTTGGAAAACTTCTTGCTGCTGGTATTACGTCGTTTCTTGGGATACAGATGTTGATAAACTTAGGTGCCATGACTGCGTTACTACCCTTAACTGGTGTACCGCTACCGTTTATATCCTATGGAGGTTCTGCATTGGTGGTTGATTTGTGCGCAATTGGCATTTTGTTAAACATTTCAAAACAAGGCTATCATTAACTATGAAAATTCTTATCACAGCAGGGGGAGGTGGACATTTCGCGCCGGTTGTACCAGTTATTCAAGAGCTGCCTTTATCTGCGCAGATTGTAATAGTGGGAAGAAAATATCCATTAGAGGGAGATAGTGCGGTTTCTTTTGAACACCAAGTCGCAAAAAAACTTAATATTCCATTTAAGTCCTTAACAGCAGGAAGACTGCAGCGAAAGTTTACCCGCTATACCCTTTTTTCTTTATTCAAACTGCCGATTGGTTTTATCCAGGGGTTGATGATTCTTCTTTTCTTTCGGCCAGATGTTATTGTGTCGTTTGGGGGATATATTTCCCTTCCCATTGTGGTATGGGGGGCAGCAGTGCGTATTCCCATTGTGATTCACGAACAAACCCAGCAAGCAGGAATAGCAAATAAAATCGCTTCATATTTTGCTCGTGCGGTATGCGTTTCTTGGGAGAGAGGCGTAAAAGAATTTCCCAAGAGCAAAACTGTTCTTACCGGAAATCCAGTTCGCAAAGAAATTGTTGATGCGTCGCATAAAACACCTATTGTTTTAGATATGCCTCTTGTGTATATTACCGGAGGGAGTTTGGGTTCACATGCGATTAATGTGCTGGTTGAAGAATGCTTAGAAAAACTACTTTCTCAGATGTATATCGTGCATCAAACTGGAGACGCAAGAAATTACAAAGATTTTGAACGGCTCAAGCATCGTGCGGAATCACTCGATCCACATTTGAAGAAACGATATACGGTAAAAAAATTTCTAGACGTTGTGGAGCTTTCTGACACATTACAAAAAGCAGCCTTAGTAGTTAGTCGTGCTGGTATTAATACGATAACAGAACTTTTATATCTGGGTAAACCGGCGCTACTGATTCCCATCGCGGTTTCTCAAAAAAACGAACAGATAAAAAATGCGAAGCTATTTGCAAGTACTGGTCTTGGAGAAATTGTATATCAAGATTTGCTCACTGGTGAAAAGTTGTTTGAAAAAATAATTTCTATGTTGGAGCGCATACACACATATCGTTCGCATGCAGAAGCAGCAAAAAAGTTAGTAAACATTGATGCTGCGTCCAAAATTTCTCATGTTATTCTTCAGCAAATTTCATAAACGCTAGTTCCATTTTCATACTACAATAGGTATATGGTTCTTAAGAAGAAAAGAAAAAAAAGTCCGCTTAAATGGTTATTTCTGTTCATTCTTATTTTCACTGGTGTTATGGGGAGTTTGTTTTTCTTCCATACCAGGTTTGCCTTTTTGTCTAATAAAGATTATTTTGTGAGTCCACTCCCGCGAGGATTCAATAGTTCGTTTTCTACAGACTCAATTTCAACAAAACAGCTGGAGATGCTTCTTTTAAGTGCAAAAATTCCGTTTTCTGAAATTACTATTGCCAGTGATTCCTCTTACTTAGTAAAACTTTCTTCTGGAGAAGATGTTGTATTTTCCCCAAAGAAAAAAATAGATTTGCAAGTCTCCTCTTTACAACTCATACTTTCTGCGCTTACAATAGAAGGAAAAGGCTTCAGAAGATTAGATTTTCGGTTTGAAAAGCCAGTGGTAGAATTCAAATAGTATGAATGAAGGAAAGATTGTTGTAGCTGTTGATATTGGAACCTCCAAGATTGTTACCATAATTACCAAAATTGATGAGTTTATTAATGTTTTGGGTGTTTCAGAAGTAAAAGCAACGGGAATTAGGAAAGGACAGATTGTTGACATAGAAGAAGCCGTATCAGCAATTAATCATTCACTTGAAGCTGCTGAACGAATGGCTGGGTATTCTGTTTCTCATGTAGTGGTTTCGTTAAGCGGGAGTCATATTGAGAGTATGAACTCAAAGGGGGTTGTCGCAGTATCATCCCCAGATGGAGAGATCAATCAAAATGATTTAACCCGGGTTATTGATGCGGCTAAAGCGATATCGCTTCCTTCGTCTCGGGAAATCATGCACGTGTTGCCACGTAATTATACCGTTGATGGACAAGAAGGCATCAAAGATCCCATTGGAATGACTGGGGTTCGGTTAGAAGTAGACACCCATATTATTACCGCAAACGCAACGTCTTTAAGAAACTTGGAAAAAGCACTCACTGGAGTAGGAGTTGATGTTGATGGTATTGTATTTAATGGGTACGCCAGCAGTTTATCGGTATTGTCGGATACAGAAAAAGAACTAGGCGTAATATTAGTCGATATTGGTTCTGGGACCACTGATATTTGTATATATGTTGAAGGATCAATTGCGTATTCTGCAGTTCTTGCAATTGGAGCGCGGCATATTACAAATGATTTAGCTATTGGGCTTAGGATTTCCCTAGAGAGCGCAGAAAAAATTAAACTCTTTTTATCCCAAAGAAGCGATCGACGAACTATACGACCCGCAGATTTAAATGACGAAGATTTAATGCGAGAGATTAGTGGAAGTAAGCAAAAAGAACAACAATCATTTCCGCGCGCCGATGAAATTGACATATCTCAGTTACAATTACCAGAAGAGCTTCGGAAAGTATCAAGAAAAACCTTAATAGAGGGGATTATTCGGCCACGACTCAACGAAATATTTACCATGATTGGAATCGAAATTAAAAAGAGTGGATATGGTGGGCAGACACCGTCAGGTTTAGTAGTAACCGGAGGAGGAGCCCGTACTATTGGTGTAACAGAAAGCGCAAAAAGAATGCTTGCGATGCCGGTGCGAGTTGGGATACCGATGGAATTAAAAGGGATTATCGACGAAGTCCAAGATGCGCCATTTGCGACAGTTGTTGGAGTAGCAAAATACGGATCTCGAATCGAAATTACTAGTTCTCTGCCCTTTGGGGTTTCGCTACCACGGATCAATTTTATTCCATCTTCAAAGGTGCTTAAAAAATTAATAGATATTGTTAAGTCTTTTATCCCCTAAGTATTAAGTTTGTAACACCACGCAGAATGCTACTTGAAAAAACAGAGTTAATTTGTTAGGATGCTCAAAGTAGAATGTTAATAAAGCCCCAAACAACAAACTTCGCAAAAATTCGTGTTATTGGAGTTGGCGGTGGTGGAAGTAACGCTATTGCCTCAATGATTTCTCAAAGTCAAATACAAGGAGTTGATTTTGTGGTTATCAATACTGACGCGCAGGCATTGTTGTTAAATCCATCTTCAACAAAAGTCCAAATCGGAGAAAACCTTACCAAAGGACTTGGATCTGGTGGAGATCCAGAAATTGGGAAGCAAGCATCAGAAGAGTCTGCTGAAAAAATTAAAGATATGTTAGAAGGGTCTGACATGGTTTTTCTTGCGTGCGGTATGGGAGGGGGAACCGGAACCGGCGCAACCCCAGTTATTGCTAGAATTGCCAAAGAAATTGGAGCGTTAACTATTGCAGTGGTCACAAAACCATTTACCTTCGAAGGCACACGGCGGATGGTTGCTGCAGAAGATGGCATTGAAAATTTAAAGGACAAAGTTGATACCCTTATTGTTATTCCTAATCAGCGAATTCTTGACGTGGTTGATAGAAAAATTTCTCTTCTTGAAGCGTTTAGAATTGCTGATTCTGTGTTATCACAAGGAGTTCAGGGCATTTCTGATCTTATTACCATGCCTGGACTTATCAATGTTGACTTTGCCGATGTTAGAACCATTATGAGTAACGCCGGGTCAGCTCTCATGGGTATTGGAACAGGAGTAGGCGAAAACAGAGCTCAGACCGCCGCGCGAAGCGCTATTGCGTCGCCTCTTTTGGAAATCTCCATGGATGGTGCTCGGGGAGTATTATTTAACATTATTGGCGGTCCAGATTTAACCATGTCCGAAGTAGATGAGGCAGCGAAGATTATCTCTCAAGCTGCAGATCCGGATGCCAATATTATTTTTGGGGCGACAATCGATGAAAGCATGCATGATCAACTCAAAATTACGGTTATTGCAACAGGTTTTGATCAAACAAAACAGCGGCTTAAAGAGTTTGTAGTTTCTGAGAAGAGTTATATTCCTTCTGCCCCACAACAGACTTTTCAATCTCAGGCTCAAAACTCGCAACCACCTCAGCAATCTTCAACCGATGCTCCACAAGAAGAGAAAGAAGACATTTGGGACATCCCCGCATTTTTAAGACAAAGAAATTAGGGTTCTTTTATAAGTCTTCTAAAAACTTTTACTCCAAGGACAAAGATCATATTTATTCCGGTAATAATACTTATAGATTGTGCGATAGTTCGTGTCTTGGTGCTTGTGAATATAAGATTAACGGTATACTCTCCTTTTGGAAGAGAGAAAAGAATAATTCCTGGATAATTTTTATCCGTATAATGCACTGGGTGGATTTTGTTATTGACATATAAATTCCAACCAGGAAAGTAAAGAGTATTTTCTTTCAGTATTGTATCTTTTTTTACGTTAATTCTGTATTGATGTTGCGTGGAGGTTCTTTGTTTTTCATTAATCTCAGCTTCTCCCTTTAGTATTTCAATACTTTCTATAGGATTTTTTTCTTGCCAAGGATTTTTTGGATTCACCCATTTGGGAGCAGCTGGTTGAAACCCTTCTCCTACATTTGCTACCGTGAGTTGTTTTGTGAGTACCTCATCAGTAATTGTTGGTATTGTCCTTCTGTTTCCCCAATTTAAAATTGTTTGAAAAATTGCAAAAAAACACAAGAGTATTATTATTTTTTTATCAAGCTTGTTGGACAGTACTCCTGCAAGAAAACTAGTAAAAAGAGCAACAAACAGGAGAAGTCGATAGGTGAATTGAAAATTACGTAGAATTGTAAAGGTGTCCCACATAAATTTTGACTGTGGAAGCATGAGAAAACAAGCTACAAAAAATGAAAATAAAAAAAATATAATTTTACTTTTCTCAGATCTAGTGAAGACTTTTTTAGTAAGAAACCATATGCATAAGACAATAATAAAAAGCTGAATATATCCAATAATAAAAGACAATTCTCCTTTATTTCCTTGAAACAACAGCCCATATCCCCATGGGGAGTATAGAAGTTGTTTGAGCTCTACAAAGCCAATTGTTTAAACATAGCGTGATTGATGTGTGTAAGAAGATTCAGCAACAGCAGGAAGCCAATAAAATGCAGACAGTAATAAACCAAAACCAAAAGCGAGAAAAACGTTTCGAATTTGTAGTATTTTTCTTTTTTTATCTTGTCTCCACGTAAAATAGGAATATAAAAGAATAAAAGGGGACCCAGCAAGAGCTATAGCTTGGTTAGATAATATAAATAAGGAAAAACCGACTGAGGTTATAGCAAGCCAGATTAAGCCGTTATGAGTTAATAACTTTTTGGTGCAAAAGAGAAGAAATGGTAACAACGCAAATGAAATAATCTCTCCAATGCTAATTCTAAAATGAGTATCAACTAGATGATACGGAGCGTACAGATAAAAAATCGAGGAAACAAAGGCAGGAATTTTTCCTACGTCTTCTTTTGTCCATGCATACATTGCTATACCTGAGCATATAAAAGAACCTGCTATGAGAAGTTTTACACTTGATATGAAGGAAAATCCTAAAAAATGAAAAAAAGAAATTATGTAATAGGGAAGAGGATATATAAAAATAAATACCGGATATCCAAATCCAGCATTTAGCAAATCTCCCCACTGTGGGAGAATATTTCCTTCAGTTAGATTTTTATAAAATGAAATTGATTTATAGACGTTAATCGACAAGTCGCCGCTCTCATAGGTTCCAGCTCTGAGTAAACTAATAAGAGGAAGAAGCGATAATGCCAAAAGAAGGTATAAGAGATTAACTTTTTTCTTTGGGGAAATATATATAGAGATTATTAAAGAACATAGGAGAAAAAGTAACGCAATGCTGTTTATGAAAACCATCCTGTACGGATCAAGCATATTGGAGATATAATATATACTTAAGATTCAAATGTAAATAAGATCTATAAGGAGGTTTGTTGTTATTGGTATACTGATCGCATCGTATTATTTCGTTTATTATGTATATATAGGATTTCTGTATCCTATTCCACTTTTGGAGATAGTTGGGACTATCATATTCCAATTTCACAATCAATTTTAGATGGAAGCTTTTTGTATCCTGAAAATTTTAAATTCGAAAAATGGTATTATCCAGGATCATCTGAAGCGATTAATTTCCTTTTTATTTTGCTCCATATTCCTCTGGCATTAATTATATATTCACTATTTACCTACAAAAACCATAAAAGCTAACGAAGTGGTCTTGGAAATAGTCGGTTCTTAACCAGTTGAGATATTGCTTCTATTCCATCATAAAAAGTTATTTTTTTTCCTTCCTGTGCCCTTCTGGGAGAATATCGAATAGATACTTCGTGTATTTTGTATCCTAACTGAAGAATTTTAGCAGTTACTTCTGGTTCAAAATCAAATTCAACACATCGAAGACGAATAGATTTAATAATATCTGAGGTAAAAACTTTATAGGCTGTTTCCATATCTGTTAAACGGCTCCCGTATAAAAGATTGGTAAGAAAGGTTAGAAATTTATTTGCAAAGACTGTTTTAAACGGAATATTTTGATTTCTTTTTAAAAATCTTGACCCGTAAACAACCTTTGCGTTTCGATACAATATCGGAGCAATAAGTTTGTGATATTCTTCCGGTTCCAATTCCAAGTCAGCATCTTGTATTAAAATAATATCGCCAGTTGTTTTTGATAGTCCGTAACGAATTGCCCCACCTTTTCCTAAATTTATTTCTGAAAAAAATACTTTTACGTTTTTATAACGATTTTTTAAGTCTTCAATAAGATACCTGCTGTTGTCTGTTGAACCGTCATCGACAATTATTATTTCTTTTTCAATGTTTTGTAGTTTAACTCGTTGTACTTTTTTAAAAAGTTCAACAACTGTTTGCTCTTCGTTATACACAGGAATGATAATAGATAGTTTTACTAATTGTTTTTTTCTTTGCATATAAAAACTTATTATTTCACTAATCTTCCCACTCCCAAAACTTTTTTTCCAACGCGGTCATTAAAAAAATTCCTTCCATCAATAATTATAGTATTGTTTTTTATTGCTAGTTTTGAGTCACTTGTTAAATTCTTATGATCTGTTCCGACTATAAAAATATCTACTGCCTCAAGTTTTCCCAGATTAAATCCTAACCGCTGTATGTCCTTTTTAGAAAGTAAAGGATCAAACACAGTGAAGTTGACATTTTTTTGTTTTAAAATTCGACAAAAATCGATCACTGGGCTTTCTCGAAGATCTGAAACATTTTTTTTGTAGGTCAGGCCATATACAAGAACATGCATCCCTTTTTTGTAGTTTTTCAAAACCTTTTCGGCCACGTATTTTGGCATATATTCATTCTCTTTTAGTCCAGTTTTAACAATTTTCATATCAATTCCTTTCTTGCTTGCAAGCGTAAGTACATAATAAGGATCGACAGGTATACAATGTCCACCCACCCCAATCCCTGGATAATGTGGATAAAAATTCCATTTAGTTTTCGCAACACTTATAACATCGAGTATATCTATATTTATTGCATCTGCGAGTCTCGCAAACTCATTGACTAAGCCAATATTTACTGCACGATATGCATTTTCAAGCATTTTTGACATCTCAGCAATTTCCATACTTTTAACTGCGATAAGATCTTTTTTTAACACATGTAAATATAAAGCGAGTCCTAGTTCTAGGCTTTTAGAGTCTCTACCTCCAATAACCTTTGTAATATTCTCAACGGATTTATTACTACCTGGGTCAATTCTTTCAGGGGAACATGCAAGAAAATAATTACCTTTCAAGGTACCAAAAATATTTTTTGTTGTGAAAGGAGCAACGGTTGATTCATTTATAATGAGCTTATTTTCAAGATTAATTTTAG
Organism: uncultured Gammaproteobacteria bacterium; assembly: GCA_964628435.1. Taxonomy (GTDB): domain Bacteria; phylum Patescibacteriota; class Microgenomatia; order Levybacterales; family UBA12049; genus CAZVON01. The sequence continues at coordinate 53,926 of CAZVON010000004.1, read as the reverse complement.
ATAATTGTTTTGCGACATTTTTAAGGCTTGATAAATCAGGCTTTTTTTCTTTGGTAATTGGGGTTGGAACACAAACAATAAAGATATCATTGTCTTGTAATTTTTTGCTTGTAATAATATCAACAGAGAATTTTTTCAAACGAATAACCCTTTTTAATTCGTTATCAAAGCCAATTAGACCACTAGTTCCAGCGGTGAGTAGTTTTACTTTTTCTTCAGTTCTACTATATCCAAAAACCGAAAATTCTTTTCGTACGAATAATATTGCTAATGGAAGACCCACATACCCAAGACCAATAATTGCAATTTTAGCTTTCTTTTGCTGTATTTTTCTTAGAAGATGCGTATGATTATTCATCTGTTTTTAGGCAGAAGTTCTTTAAAATATTTGATTGTCTGAATAAGACCTGTATTGAAAGGAATAGCTGGAGACCAAAATAATTTTTGTTGAGCTTTGGAGATATTCGGTTTTCTTCTTGCAGGATCATCCTGTGGTCTTTTGGTAAATTTGATTTTTGATTTTGAACCAGTTAAATTTACAATCTTTACTGCAACATCTTTTATCTGATATTCATCAGGGTTTCCGATATTAAATGGCGTTGGATCTGAAGACCTCATTACCTTTGTAAGTCCTAAAACGGTATCACTCACGTAACAAAATGATCGAGTTTGTAATCCATCTACATGAACAGGAATATCTTCGTTTCTTAACGCTTTTCTTATAAAAGTTGGTATAACTCTTGAATCTTGAAGACTCGAATGAGGACCATAGGTGTTGAATATTCGGGCTATTTTTGTGTTTACTCCAAATTCTCTGTTATATGCCATACAGAGCGCTTCTCCAAATCTTTTCCCTTCATCATAACCTGATCGAACGCCTATAGGGCTTACCTGTCCTACATAGTCTTCTTTTTGTGGGTGTTTTTCTGGATTGCCATATACTTCAGAACTAGATGCGAAAAGAAATTGTGCTTTTTTTAAACGTGCTAATTCCAACATATTTTTGGTCCCAAGGCTATTGGCTAGCGCTGCTTCTACTGGATATTTTGTTATATATTCAACAGATGCAGGAGATGCAAGATGATAGATTTGGTCAATTTTATTTTTTTTCAAGCGCGTTAAAATTTTAAGGGAACAAATATCCTCAGGAATATAGATAAAATTTCTGTTGGATGAAAGAGGACCTAGATTCTCTTTTCTTCCTGTCGTGAGATTATCTATGCAGATAACTACATGTCCCTTTTTAATCAAAGACTCACAGAGGTGTGAACCAATAAAACCTGCGCCACCTGTAACAACAATGCTTTTCATAACAAGGTGCTATTATAGCAGGGTTTAATTTAGCTTTACAGTTACGGACAGATTTGTTATAAGAATAATTACATCAAAAATTTTATGAAAACAATTTTTAAGTTTTTGCTTATAAGTATGATTTTTTTAGGATTTTTTAATATCTTCTTCAATATGTATAAAACTATTTCAGAAATACAGGAGTGGGTAGGTCTATCGGATGATCAGAAAAGACACAAAATTTTTGGAGACATGCATGATTTTTTTACATTTATTAAAAGATATACAGAGAAAGGGGATAACATCCTCATTTTTTCACAAGATGGGAAAACGTATTTCTTAAGTCTTTATTATTTATATCCTCGAATAATTGCCAGCACAAAAGACGAAAAAGAATTTCAACGGCTTATATATATTAAAAGATATACATATGTGGCTTCATACGATTTACCAATCTCATCAGAAAGCTATGAAATGATTGCTTCATTTTCGTCACAAATACATCCACATTATGGTGTGTTATACAAACTGAAATGAACAATATTATTGCAATATTTACTATCGCTCTTCTTACTGGTGTTGGCTATATAATAATTCGTGGATTCGGATTGCTTTCGAAAAAAGACAATTTATTGGCTATCGCGTGTTCTTATGGATTGGGTATTGGACTTGTTACTATGCAAATGTATGTATATGCTCGACTACATATTCCTTGGCAAAAACCATTGTTATTTGTTCCGTGGTTGATTTTGGCAGCAATACTTTTTTTAAAGAATAAAGACACCATTGGTTTTCGAATGCCAAAAATTCCAAGATTCCAAATATTTGAGACGATCTTGTTATTTGGCATTTTGTTTGCATTTTGTTATACCACGTTTCAAGCTCTTATTCGGCCGGTTTCGGTTTGGGACGCGTGGGTAACCTGGCTTTTGAAATCAAAAGTATTTTTTTTGGATGGAACAATAAATCCTGATGTGCTGAGTTACATTAGGGTAAATTATCCTCTGGTAATAAATCTTCTGGGAACAATTGTGTATGTGATGATTGGTATGGTAGATGATGTAGCAGTGCTTTTGACTTCCACTGCATTTTATGCCTTTACCGCACTGCTTCTTTTTTCAGTTCTCAAAAAAAGACATGGACTGCGATATGCATTGCTTTTCACTTTTTTGCAGGTAACAACTCAAAATTTTGTGCGGCACGGCGGGAGATGGGAAGCAGGCCTTGCTGATCTTCCGCTTGGATATTATTCATTTTGCTCAGTAATTTTATTACTGCAGTACATGAAAGATAATAGTAATAAAGTTCTTATACTTCTAAATATATTTCTAGGAATAACCGGGCTTATCAAGCATGAGGGAATACCTATGGGAATTGTTATTGGGTTATTTGCAGTCTATCACATATATAAATACAAACTTTACAAACATCTGCCAATTCTTCTTTTTTGGATAATGCCAATTATAGATTGGGATATATTTCAAAGAACGTATAATCCTAAAGATACCTATTTTTCTTCACATATATTTGAAATGTCTATCCAAAAGACCGTGAATGCTTTTTGGGGGACTTTTAAAGAACTTATTAATATAAAAAGCTGGAATTTACTTTGGATTCTTTATTTCTATTCATTTATTCTTTTCTTTAAAAAAATAAAAAAAGAGACTTTTATACTTCATGTAGTTATTATCTCTCAGTTAAGTTTATACATGGCAATGTATCTTTTTACTGTAGGAAATAATCCGGAAAGTTCTATTGAAAGACTCCTTATTCATATTGCTCCTGTGGCATTATATTATATTTCCTTAGTTGCTTATCCGATATTAGATAGTAGTTTTGCTATAATAACGTCGAATGGGACTAAGAAATATAAGTAAGCAATCAAGTCTGTATTTACTAGGTTTAACTTTTTTTTCATCAGTACTATTTTTTCTACCTCACGCCATCTTTCGAGAAATCTTATTGATGATCACAATTCTTTTCATTTTCCTACCAATTTTTTATAGTATATATCTCTCAAAAAAACGATCAATACTTTTAGTAAATTTATTACTCCTGGGCTTATTTCTGATCGTTTTTGTGCTGTCATTTAGAAATATTAGGGATTCGTTGCCACCTCCAAAAATAGATGAAACAAAGATTGTAGGTTATACACATTTTTTCGGCTATCCTTTTTATTTAGACACTGTAATTTTCTTTATCTTTATATTGTATCAACCAGTTTTTTTCTTTGTCTTAAGATTTACGAGCAAGATTAAGAAAAAAGATAAAAAAAGACTATGAGAAAAGAACTTATCGTCTTATTTATTATACTGTCTTTTCTGTCTATTCCCAATCTTATACATTTGTGTAAAAGCTATACTGAGTTAAATTATGATAATCAAATCCAGCTTGCGTGGCAGTATTCAGCTTCAATTGGCCAGTTTCCATACAAACATATTTTCTTTCCGTATTATGGCTTTGTAACTTATTTAAAAGGTCAAAATCTATTTTTTTCTATCATATACTTTTTCTTAACTCCATTTTTACTTACATTTTTTTATTTCATAATACATACCATATTTCGTGATAGGCTTTTTTCTTATTTTTCAGTTTTTATTCTTTTTCTATTTGCTTTTACAATTACGGGTTTTGAAATATTTAGTAGGTATGGAGTATTAGTTTTTTTTGCATGTTCACATGCATTTATACTATTTTCTCACAAAATTAAATCTCAACGAAAAATTATTCTATCAGCAGGTGTTCTGAATGGATTGGCGTTTCCTTTTTTTAATGATCAGGCGATATACGGATTTGTGCTATTTATTGCTATGCTGACGACTGACAAAGTGTTAAGAAATGGATTTAAGAAAGAAAATAAATTTTTGTTCGATTTGATTATATTTGTTCTTTGTTTTTTAGTTGGTATTATGCCTTTTTTAACTTATCTTGTCACAAATCATTATTTTTCTTATTTCTTTTTTTCTCTATTTGAGTTATCAGATATATCGAAATTTGCGAAAACGCCTTTTTTTCATTCCTTTGCAACAGTGGACAATGTATTTACCTTCGTTAGTCTTTTTTTGACAATATCTTTTATTATTTATCGATTAGTTTATCTTAGGAAAAAAGCAACACTAAATAGTTATATACAAATTGCATTAGTATTTGCACTTATTCTGCTGGAACAGAAAAATATTATTCGATCCATAGATATTCAGCTCACTTTTATTGGGCTGCTTTTATATATTTTTTTATTTTATGAATTAAAAACTGTACTCAAGACTTATAAAATCTCTGATATAAAAATTTTTATCTATTATATAAATATAGTAATAATAATTTTGTTTTTTATAGGGTTACGCCCTGCAGACGCTGTTAAAAATCCTGAGCAATGTATGTATAAAAATGGCAAATTAACAATAAAAAATATTGAAAAATATGAAAAGGTAAAGAGAGTCGCAGAATCAATAAAGGGATTCAATGGTAAAATATTTAGCTATCCAGGTGATACTATTTTTTATGTGGTATTTGAACAACCTATGCCTTATTATCCTTCAAGTTTTGAGGCATCAGCTCAAATTGCACAAAATAAAACAATTGAATATATAGAAAAAAATAATATTAAATACGTTGTTTATAATACAAAAAACTATGCCATCCAGGACGAAGTGCCCAATTATATTAGAAGTCCAATTTTACACTCGTATATTATAACCAACTATTTTCCCAAAGTGAGTTCTGGAGATTTTTTAATTTTAGAGAAAAAAGTTGATGAAAAAGATTTCTTAAATGATCCAATTTTGGATTCTTTAAATGAGTATAAAAAAACATTTTTAAAAGTTGATCTAGGAAATATTCCAAGAAGTGAGGGGTTATACAAAAAGAAAAACTTACCTAGTGAAGTAAGTAAAAAAAATATTGTTACGAAGTCTGTGATAGAACTTAACAAAGAATTATCTTTGAAGAATGTGAGTTCGGATAATAAATTTCTTATTATAGAGTTTAAGAAGAGTCTTAAAAAAAAGCACAAAAGTACCCTGAGAATAAAAACGAAAGATAGTTTAGAAACTGCAGTAAAATTTTATTCCTGTAACAATACATCTCCTTGCCTTATTAACCTTTCAAGACTTCCAATATTTTATAAAACTCGTCTGATAAAAGAAATATCGATTAAAAATAACGAAGTTAAAGGTGTGAATTTTTTTGAAATTTCTGATGAGTCAATATTTTGGTAAACATATATGAAAATTTCTTTTATAACAACAGTTTTCAATGAAGAAAAGACAATTGTTCAATTTCTTACTTCATTACGCTCTCAAACGTTAAAACCTGATGAAATTATTATTGTTGATGGAGGAAGTACCGATGCAACCGTATCGGTAATTTCAAGTAAACAAAAGAATCTTAAAATAAAGATTATTGAAAAAAGAGGAAATAGATCAATAGGGAGAAATGAAGCTATTAAAAATGCAACTGGAGATGTGATTATTTGTTCTGATGCAGGAAATATATTAGATAGAAATTGGATTAAAAATATTGTAAAACCTTTTATAAATTCAAAAATAGATGTGGTTGCTGGATATTATAAAGGGAAAGTACAAACTGTTTTCCAAAAATCTCTTATTCCGTATGTTCTGGTTATGGTGGACAAAGTAGATCCTAATAATTTTCTTCCAGCAACTCGATCTATGGCATTTAGGAAAACTATCTGGAAAAAGATTGGAGGATTTAATGAAAAACTTTCGCACAATGAGGATTATGACTTTTCTAGACGACTGGAAAAGATAAAAGCAAAAATAGTATTTGCAAAAGATGCAATTGTTTGTTGGATCCCAAGAAAAAATTTTAAAGAAACATTTGTTATGTTTTTTCGATTTGCCTTTGGTGATGCGGAAGCGACGATTTTTAGATCGAAAGTTTTACTGATTTTCTTGCGATATATACTTTCTATATATTTTATATTTCTTATTGTTTTATATAGGTCTTTACTGGGAGCAATGATATTGCTTGCCTGTATATTGCTCTATCTAATCTGGTCAGTGTCTAAAAACTATAAATATGTGAATGATAAACAAGCTATTTTTATTTTACCTTTCTTGCAGATAACTTCCGATATAGCAGTTTTGTCAGGAACAACAATAGGTCTTCTAAAAACTGTACTCATGTTTAATTATTGGAGCTATATTAATAAAAATAAATTCTTATTTTTTGTAATTCTTATATATACTTCGCTTTTACTTTTTACTTTGAGATGGGGAATACCAAACGTAAATCATCCTTTCCCATATCATATGGATGAATGGCATCAACTGCAAGCAGTAGCAAATACCTTTAGATATGGCAGTCCAAATACGGCAGGTTCCGCAAATGGAACAATGCTTCACTTTCTTTTATCAGGTTTTTATCTTGTCCCATTCATATTTTTAAAGATTATCGATCCATTTTTACTCCAAATAGACAATTCACTTATGAAAGAAAGAATTTTTGAAGTTCTACGACTACAAACAATAATTTTTGGAATATTGTCGACAATAGTTTTTTATAAAATTGCTGAAATATTAAATATTTCAAGAAAATTAGCAATATTCCTGTTTACTTTTACTCCAATTTGGTTATCTCTCAGTGGATATTTCAAATATGATATTGCTCTTATGTTTTGGATTATTACCTCGTTTTATTTTCTCATTCGTTTTAGCAAAGATCCGAATGATCGCAATTTTCTTTTATCAGCAATTCCTTGTGGGTTGGCAGTTGCAGTAAAAGTGAGCGCTATACCGCTTTTTGCTCTTTACATATTTTCTTATCTTCTATTTAAAACTTCTTGGAAAGAAAACATACGATATCTACTTTCGGGAATTACTTTGTTTATTTTTATTATTTTAATTTTCGGTATGCCTGATATGATTTTCGGAAAAGGAAATATCTTAGTTTACCTTTATGAAAATATCGTACAGAGCCCTCAAACTACTTCATGGTTTCAGATAGGTATGAATCCATATATGTATTTATTTTATCGCCATTATCCAGTTATTTTTGGACATGGATTATTTTTACTTTTTATTATCTCTACAGGAGGTTGGATATATATTTTTCTTAAAAACGGATTGAAAAAAAGCTTGCGATATTATCGGCTTGAATTATTTTTATTCATTTCCTTTTTAGTTTTTCTTATTAGTCTTTTACCACTTCAGGTATGGGCAGCTGGGAATAGAAGTTTGGTTTTGTTACCTTTTTTTGTATTGATTATTGGATCTTTTGTTCAGCAAACAATAAAATTGAATAAACTGAGAGTAGGACTCGTGATTTTTATTTCACTTGTTTTTTTAGTCCAAACATATGAATTACTAGCGTGGATATATATGAAATCAATAAAAAGTCCGCAGGAAATATCTTCAGAGTGGATAGAAAAAAATATTCCAAAAAGTCAAGTAATAGGAATAGAAAACATACCAATTTATCAAAATATTCCTGACATTATTCAAAAAGAATTTTATTTTAGTCAATATAACATAAAGCAGGATAATAGATATGCGTATCAAGTAATTGATTACACGAGTAATATGTTGCCTAAGATTATAGTTTTGACAAATAGCGAAATAAATGACAAGCTACTTAAAGACACTCCGCAAAAAAAATTACTCAGAAGATTTGAGAAGGAAGGATACAAAAAGAGAGTTATTTTTCTTCTTGATTTTAAATATTCTAGAGTTTTCTTAAACGATGTTGATTATTATTTTTCTGGACTTCTTGCCGCCCCAATTACAACTACTGTGTTTGAAAGATAAAGAAGCTTGATACCTTGATATAATAAGTGACATGGGGTACAGAAAAGAGGCCATAAAGGGAGTTTCATGGATAATAAGTCTTCGCGCTTGTGTAAAAGCTGTTTCATTTCTGAAAACTATAATTCTTGCTCGAATACTTCTTCCCTCGCAATTTGGTGCATACGGAATTGCAATGCTTGTTCTTAGTTTTTTAGAAGTAATAACTGAAACTGGAGTAAATGTTGTTCTAATACAAGAGAAAAAAACAGATGCATATATTGACTCTGCATGGATCGTTTCAATCGTTCGCGGTAGTATTATAATGTTTTTGATCATTCTTTTTACTCCTCTCATAGCTCATTTTTTTAATTCTGAAGAATCTACCATGTTATTATATGCAATAAGTCTTGTACCTTTCTTAAGAGGGTTTATCAATCCATCGATAGTAAAATTTCAAAAACATTTACGTTTTCAAGTAGAATTTTGGTATAGATTTTCTATTTTTATCGTAGACTCAACAATCGCAATATTTTTTTCGTTATTAACTCAACATCCTATTGGGATTGTTATTGGTCTTATCGCAGGGGTTTTACTGGAAATAGTCCTTTCACATACTATTGTAAAACCAGGACCAACTTTTAGATTCCAACGAGAGTATCTTCGTACAATTATTCATAAAGGAAAATGGATTACGGCAAGTGGGATGTTTAACTACTTATTTCATAACGCAGATAATATGGTAGTTGGTAAATTGCTTGGTTCTGCTTCTTTAGGACTGTATCAAATGGCTTATTCTTTATCGATACTTCCGATTACAGAAATAGCAGATGTGTTTTCTCGGGTCACCTTCCCAATATTCGCAAAAATATCTACAGACAAAAAACGTTTGCGGAATGCTTTTCTTAAAACTATTATTGCGACTTCATTATTAACTGTACCCTTTGGTTTACTTCTCTATTTATTTCCAAGAGAAATTATTGCTTTTATATTAGGGGAAAAATGGATTTTCATAAGCTCTATTTTACCTATTCTTGCAGTCTTTGGGATTATAAGAGCAATTTCTGGTTTTACTTCAGTATTGTTTCTTGCTGTTGGAAAGCAAAAATATGTTACCATGGTGACCTTACTTAGTACCGTAGGATTGCTTATTCCTATTGTTCCTCTTGTTCAGCACTATGGCATGAAAGGCGCAGCTATCTCGGCACTGATTGGATCAGTTGCGGCTTTGCCAGTAATGGTTTATTATACGTGGAAAGTTTTTAATAATTTTAATGAGAAGAGTTAATCCTAAGGTATACACAAAGAAATATTATTTGACTGATTGTACAGGGTATAAAGAATTTCAAGAAAGCCAAGGAGATAAGCTTGAGCCCCGCTTCAAGGAGATTATAAAGTTTCTTACTTCTGTAAAAGGAAAAAGAGTGCTTGATATTGGATGTGGAAGGGGAGAGATGGTGCTTTATTGTGCTAAAAAAGGTGCGATAGCCACCGGGATAGATTATTCAAAAGAAGCCATAGTGCTTGCAAAATCTATTCAAAAAAAGAAATCAAAGAATATTCAGAAAAAAACTAATTTCTTTGTAATGGATGGGAAAAAATTAAAATTTAAAGATTCTTTTTTTGACTTGGTCATTCTTACTGATGTCGCTGAACATCTTTATTCTGAAGAATTAGATATAATGTTTGAAGAAATAAAAAGAGTTTTAAAAGAAAATGGAAAATTGATAGTTCACACTGCTCCGAATAAGTGGTTCAACGATTTTGGCTATAGATATTACTCGTACCCACTTAGTACTGTATTAGTTTTTTTTTGGAATTTGCTATTTAAAGGTTCTTATCCAAATATCGCTCGACCCAAAGATCTGAGAACAGATTCTCATGCTGTTATGCATATTAACGAGCCAACATATTTTTCGTTAAAAAATTTATATAAAACACATGATTTTTATGGATCAATACGAAGTACTAATGTAACGGCAAAAAAACCAATTATTAGCGTAAAAGACACTCTTTTCAATCTTATTGTGTTTCTTCATCCGATTTCTACAATATTTCCATTTAATATTGTTTTTGGGAGTGATTTTATAAGTCTAACAACGAATAGAAAATGAAAATTGCTTTTTTTCATAATCTTCCACTTAGTGGAGCAAAGAAAGTTGTATATGAGCAGATTGATTATTTATCGAGTAAAAATTTAGTAGACCTTTATCAACTCTTACCAGAGGATGATTTTTTTTCTTTTAAAAAAGTAACACGTCAGACCTATACATATCAATTTACCCAGTATAACAGATTGCCATTTTTTTTATCAAGAATAGTGAGAGATTATAAAAATTTTATTACACTCAAATATTTACACAAGAAGATTGCCCAAGATATCGACAATAGAGGATATGACATGGTTATTGTACATCCCGATAAATATACACAAGCGCCATTTCTCCTCAAATTTTTAAAAACCAAAAACATATACTATTGTCATGAGTGGCTGCGAATTGTATATGAATCTGAATTTAGATTTAATGAAGATGTCAGTATATTTAAAAAATGGTATGAGTTTGTGACAAGAGAAATTAGAAAATATATAGACACAAAAAATGTGCTAGCTGCAAAATATATAATAACAAATTCATTGTATACTGCTAAAAATTGTGAAAAGGCCTACGGTATTAAAACAAGGGTTTGTTATCCTGGCGTTGATATACATCAATTCAAAAATACAAACATTAAAAAAGAGTACGATATACTTTTTGTTGGAGATAAAACAAATAATGAAGGCATGAAGATTCTCACAAAAGTCAAAGAACTAACCGAGAAGAATTTGTCAATAAAAATAATTTCTAAAAAAAGGTCTAATTTTACTTTAAGCGAATATAATCTTATGCAGGAGTACTGCAAGGCTAGAATTGTTTTGTGTTTGAGCATACGTGAACCTTTTGGATTAATTCCTCTTGAGGCTATGGCATGTGGCGTTCCGGTAATAGCTGTTAACGAAGGCGGATATAAGGAGACTATCATTGACGGAAAAACGGGATATTTGATACCAAGGGATCCCAAAACACTCACTGAAAAAATTGAATTACTGCTTTCATCCCCTCACCTGTTGTCAGAAATGAGTAAGAATGCTCGGATTCACATTAAAAAAAATTGGACATGGGAGAAAAACGGAAAAAGGTTAGAAGAATTGATTCATAAATTCATGACTTATGATTAAATTCATTGTTATTTTATTTCATACAGTATATATCGTTTTCTTTCTTGGATTAGTTTTTCATACTTCAGCACATCCAGAGATACTTGGTAAGTACACAAAAAAATATTTCATTGTTTTAGCAACCCTTTTTCTTTTATATCTCCCATATTTAATGCTACTAAAATCGAAATTAAAAATGAAAGAAAAAAAATTTTTTCTCACTCGGAAGAAAAAAATACTTATTTGTTTGCTAATTATAATACTTCCTTTGTTGTCAACTGAATTATTCTTTCGTAATAAATATAAAAATTACGAATCACATTCATATATATATTCCATTGATTACTTTCATCCTTTTTTACAGTTACAATTAACAAAAGATTACACGACAAAAGTTAATTCACATGGATTCAGGTCTGAGGAAATGAGCAAACAAAAACCTGATGGGGTATATAGAATCTTTGTTCTTGGTGGATCAACGGTGTTAAGTCGAGGAACCTCGTTTGAAAAAACATCTTCTAAGCTACTTGAGAAACTTTTACAGCAACATTTCCCACACAAAAAAATAGAAGTAATAAATGCTGGAGTTGATGGGTATACTAGCGAGCACTCTCTTATTCAGTACTTATTTAAAATAAAAGACTTTGCTCCAGATATGATTGTTATGTGGCACGGTATTAATGACTGGTATTATTCATGCACGCCCTCATATTGGGCGATAAAGCCTTTTACGACTGATTATTCGCATTATTTAGGCGCAGATGCTTTGATGGTTAAAAATTATTTTCAGCCGCAATCACTTATAACCTTCAAATTTGTAACGGTTGATTTTATTTTAAAATTTATCCAAGAAAATCTCTATTCTGATTTTCTTTATTGGCACACATCGAATTATTCTAAGTCATATTATGATGATCTAGAAACGACGAGACAGTATGAGATGAAAAATCTTCCAAGCCTATTTTCATACAAAAGAAACATGCAGTCGTTTATTGATATTACTAAAAACGATCAGGTAGCGTTGATTTTGGGAAATCAACCTAATCTTTATAAAGAAGACTTGAGTAGGGAAGAGCTACGTAAAATTTATTTTCCAGCAATTCATTGCAGTAAGGATGGAAAATATCCCTCTATCTCCTCTGTCATTCAATCACTGAATGAATTTAATAATGCCACAAAAGAAATAGCTCTAGAAAACAAGATTTCGTTCATTGATCTTGACAAGACAATGCCCAAGAACCTTAAGTATTTTACTGATGATGTACACTATACAGACTTGGCTAATGAAAAGATAGCAAGTGTTTTATACGAGCATATATTATCTAATGGATTTATTGAAAAATAGTATGTATAAAAAGAAAACTGTCTCTGTTGTTTTGGCAACATATAAAGAAAGGAGATCTATCAGAAAAGTTATTGAAGATTTTTTTGATACAGGTATTGTTGATGAGGTAATCGTTGTCGATAACAATGCGGAGCATGGTACAGTGGATGAGGTTAAAAAAACAAAGGCCAAAATTTTTTTTGAAAAGAAACAAGGGCAGGGGTATGCTTTACGTTTGGGAATGCGAAGTGCAAAAGGAGATTTTGTAATTCTTTGTGAGGGAGATGGCTCATATAATCCAAAGGACGTTGAGAAATTCATTGCATATACTGATGATTTTCCAGTAGTCTTGGGAACAAGAACTAATTCCAGCCTTATTGCCGAGGATTCGGAAATGTTTTTTGTTCGGAGGATTGCTGATATTTTTGAGGGGAAGTTAATTCAATTATTGTTTCTTTCAAGCACAATTACAGATGTAGGGTGTACATACAAACTTATACGAAAAGATATTGTTAAATACCTTGACTCACGTTGGCTTACAGGAGATTCACATTTTGTAACTGAAGTAACGTTACAGGTTGTAGCGCATACGATCCCTTTCGTAGAAATTCCAGTTTCATTTAGAAAGCGGATTGGGGAATCAGCAATTACTGGTAGCATACTCAATATTACCAAATGGGGACTTAAACTTCTTATATTTATACTATTTTTTTGGATCAGATGGCATGGTATCCGCATTATGAAAACCTTAAGCTAGGAAAGCATTTATGGTAATATACCCATATGGCAAAACACCTCTATGATAGATATTTCGACACACGAGTTCCATTTCTAAAATATAGAGACCGAATGTGGAGGCCTATTGTTGAGTATATACAAAAAAAATATATACCATCCACTAGCGTTGTTTTAGATTTGGGTGCAGGCTATTGTAATTTTATAAATAATGTTATTGCTTCTGAGAAGCATGCAAACGATAAGTCTCCGATAATAAAAAAATACGCCCATAAGAATATAATACTCCATGTTCAGGACTGTACAAAGCTTGGAAATATTCCAAAAAATAAATTTGATATAGTGTTTGCTGCTGGGTTATTGGAACACCTTGAATTAACTGAAATCGAGTCTGTTCTCCGTCACGTATATAGAATTTTGCGTCCTGGGGGACTTTTTATTAGCATGCAGCCTAACTTTACTTATTTCTATCGAAATTATTTCGATGACTATACTCATCGGACCATACTTACTCATGAAAGTATTCGAGATTTGCTGCAAAATTACAATTTCGAAATTATAAAAATAGAACCGAAGTTTCTTCCTGCAAAACTGAAAGAGCGACTTCCTAAAATACCTTTTCTTGTAAAATTGTACCTTCTTTCTCCGTGGAAACCAAAAGCAGGGCAAATGCTTGCTGTTGCTAAAAAACCGCTAAAAAGTTAAGAAAAAATGAAATTAAAAAAATGCAGGATTTGTAAAAATAAAAATCTTAAAATTGATGAGATTTGATGAAATGAGGATATCTACTATCGCTTTGGCTTTTTTAATTTTTATTTTTGCTTTGGGTTTGCGGGTATGGAATTTCGATAAAATAGGAAGATGGTCGGATGAACAAGCGTTGATGGAGCATGGATATGGCCTTATAGAACTCATTAAAAAAGGAGAGTTCTCTCATCCATTTTGGTATGAGACTGCTATTGATCATCCTCCCTTTGCTTTTTATTTTTATGGAATAGTTTCACATAAAGATTTTTTGCATTACGATATTAATGAGATGCCTTCTTATAATCTGAAGGCTCAAGGAGCTCCTGTTTTTCATTATGACTTTCCATACTCTCGCTTTCTTTCCATGCTTATAGGATCACTTTCCGCAGTTGTAGTTTTTTTTATTGGAGTAAAGTACTTTTCTGTTTTTGTTGGAGCACTCGCTGCGTTTATTCTTGCGGTTGTTCCTCATTTCCTTGGTTTCTCACAATTTATAGTTTTAGAGACATGGATTGTGTTATTTTTTACTTTGTGTGTTTTTTCTTATCTTCTTTACCTCGAGAAAAAAAGTGTGTTTTTTCTTATTTCGACTGGCATTTTGACCGGGATGAATTTAGAAATAAAAGAGTCAAATATATTAATTTTCCCGTTTTACCTAGCGACTTTTTGTGTATGGAAAAAAATGACAAAAGAAAAAACTATCTCATTTTTTCATCTTCTCAAAATTTTTATAATCGCTTTTATAACTTGTGTCGTGATATGGCCAATGCCCTTCCTTCATTTCTCAAGCTATATTAATTCGGTATACAATCTTTGGTTCAAAAACGGTGGACTTGTACCAGCACTTATCTTTGGAGAAGAGATGGGCGCTCACTCCTTTTATTATTTTCTTGCTGTTTTAATCACCACACCAGCACTTCTTCTACTATTGACAGCGTTTGGAATTTATAACGCCACAATAAAAAGAAATAACTGGATTTTCTTTGCATTACTTATTTGGTTTGCAACACCATTTCTGATGACTTTTTTTCACCATAGACAACATATGATACGTTACATTGTTCAATTTTATGCACCATTAGCGCTTCTTTCTGCAATTGGTTTTGATTACTGCATGAATAGATTTGTAAAAGAAAAAATAGTTAAATATAGTTTGGTTATAATTTTTTGTATCTATTTATTTTATTCGTTATTTCAGGTAGCACCCTACTATCTGGAATACTATAATGAATTGGTAGGCGGGACAAAAAACGTTTATGACAAAAAACTTTTTTATATTGGTTGGTTTGGAGAGGGACTCAAGCGTCCTGGAGAGTATATTGTTGAAAATGCCCAAAAAAATTCAAAGATTGGTCTCGCACTAGATCCTCACTCAACGTCCATTTATAGGTCAAAAGATCTTCAATATGAAATTTTTAATCCAAGCAAAAAATATGAATATGTTGTAGTAAACTATTATGAAGTTGCTCGGATGAGATTTGATGAGACTCTTTTAAAGAAGGATTATAACCTGGTATATACAGAAAAAGCAGATGGCGCAGATCTTGTTCATGTATATAAGCATAAATGACATGTTATTTCTTAACAATGACTATAGTATAGAACATCCCAAACGCTGAGTTGAGAGGATGAAGAAGCGATTCTAAAAATGTAATAAAAAGATGCATGAAATTAGGGAGAAGCTGAGGAAGCGTAAACCCACCACTCAGTAAATATCTTGTTGGCGTGTGTGTTTCTAGTTTTGTGATCTGTAAATGCGGATACTTTCTCTCAAATTTTTTTCTATCTCGTACGAAAACAATCCAAGGAAGTGCTGAGTTTGCTCCGCTTAAAGGGCCAGAGCTCTCAAAAAACCAACTAGATCTGGCATTATATGGTTCATGGTGGAAATATGTGTAAATAAGTTTTCCAAATAAAGTGCTTGAGGGTTCAATCATTACTATTTGTCCATTCTTTTTTAGGCATCTGTTAGCCTCAGTTAAAAACTTCTCAACATCTTTGATATGATGAAAGACATCAACCATAACAAATGCGTTGACACTACGATTTTTAAAAGGCATATCAAGTGCTGAAAATTGCATGTCGATACTAGGAAGCTTTAGAATATCAGATGTTACCGCAGTTGGTATAATCTTTTTTATAAATCCTGCTCCGCTGCCGAGTTCAACAATTGTTTCTCTTCTGTTGTTATATGACAGCTCAGAATAAATCTTTCTATAAAAATCTTCATAGAGATTTTTAAGAAAAAGTTTTTGTTTTATTATTTTCTTTCGAGCAAGAGTAGTACCGACAGCGTCGATTTTTTTATATTTCATTAAAAGAATTTTAATTTTACTGCTGCAAGGATTGTCATACGAAGCAGTGTTAATCCATTCCGAAATCTCTGTATATTTGTTTCTCCGTATCGACGAGCTTTATAACGAATAGGTATTTCAATAATTTTAAGATTTAATTTGGAGACTCCAAAGATTAGATCAAAATCTCCAAAAGGATCAAAATCTCCAAAAAAAGAACGGTTTTTCTCAATTTGTATGTAGTTACTTCTAAACAATCCTTTTGTCCCACATAAGGTATCTTTTATCTGTTGATCAAGAAGAAAACTAAATAAGACGCTAAAGAATTTATTTCCAAAAATATTTAACATCCTCATAGCTTGTTTTTCCATTGGATATACCAACCTACTTCCTTGAACGAATTCTGCTTTCCGTCTTTTTAATACATCGTAAAACTTAAAAAGCTCCACTGGGTCTACAGTTAGATCAGCATCAAATATAATAATAATTTCTCCCGTCGCTTTTTTGATGCCTTTGCGTACCGCATCTGCCTTTCCAATACCATTTCCTTGATTAACTAAAATAATATTTTTACGATTATTTTTTTTAATAAGTCTTTTAATTTCGTTTTTTGTATTGTCTTTTGAATGCCCCTCAATAAAAATGAGTTCTGTTTTTTTTCCTAGTTTTGGTATTTCCCGAATTACTTTTTCAATATTTTTTTCCTCATTTCGTGCAGGAATGATAACCGATACTGAATATTCTTTGGAGACAAAAGATGGTTTTTTTCTAACAATAAAATATCTTATAAGACATAATTTTCGTATAAATGGCAATCGTGCAATATATTTGTTTAAGAAAGCAGAAATAAAAAAAATATTTATTGGTAACAATAAAAATTCACTATCTTTTACTACTTCTAAATTTGACAACTCAAATAGATTTTTTACGTCTTGTTGCGATAGCCAATTTTGTGTTGGGACTGGCATTTTCAAACCACATTTCTCACCAAATAGTAAAATCGGTTCCCATAAAAAATTATTGTAATAATTAATAATTATTCGTGTATTCTCATTTGAGATAGTATGGAGATTTTGAAATACCTTCTGAACATCGACTAGGTCTCCTATGACATCAGATAAAATAATATAATCAAACTTTTCCGCTATCTGTAAATCTTCTGCGTGGATTTTTTTAAATGTAAATTGAGGATGTTTTTTTCTCGCAAGCCCAATCATTCTTTGGGAGATATCAATTCCTACTCCTCGTACGGGATTGAGAGCTGCTAATAAATCCCCTGTTCCACAGCCAATGTCGAGGATTTTTTGATTAGATGGAATTAGAAAATTGTATAAACGAGCAATTTGTCCGTGGTAATAATAGTTCTTTTTTTTCCAAGAATCTCGTTGATCAGCAATCTCATCATAAAATTTCTCAATTTTATTGTATATAGCTGCCATGTAATTTTTGCTTTATTATAACAAAAGCGAATTTTATAGTACCATATTTCTTGCTTGGCAGAAGTATTGTAAGTATAATCTACACATGATTTCTATTATTATTGTTCATTACTATGCGGAAGCATCCCTTTTTGCGTGTATAGAGTCAATAATATATAGTAAACCAAAAAACTCTTTTGAAATAATAGTTGTTGATAACAATGAAGAAAAGAATATTGAAAAAAGATTGAAGAAACGATTTCCACACGTTATATACGTACCAAACGAAAATAAAGGATTTGGTCAAGGAAATAATATTGGAGCAGCTTATGCAAAAGGAAGCCATTTTCTTTTTCTCAATCCAGATACAAAAGTTACGAAGAGTTCTATTAATGAATTAAAGAATTATTTGGATCAACATTCAAGAGTTGGAATTGTTGCTCCATTTCTTTATGATGCAAGTAGCAAGCCCTATCGCCAAGGAACAAGGGTTCTTACGCCATTGAATGCAATCTTTTCTTTCTCTTTTATTCAGAAATTGTTTCCTAATAACTTCATCTCTAGGAGATACTGGATGAGCAATATTTGGGATAAAAAAACACAACGTGAAGTTGAATCAGTACCCGGCGCAGCATTCATGATAAGAAGGGAGATATTTGAAAAAATAGGTGGATTTGATGAGAATTTTTTTCTTTTTTTTGAAGATATAGACATATGTAAGCGAGTGTTGGAGCTTGGTAAAAAAATTGTTATGCTGCCTGATGTGATTGTCTTTCATGCATTAGGTGGTAGTACGAAAAAAAGAAAGGAGTTTTCGGAGAAGAAATTTTTACAGAGCCGATTTTATTATTTTAAAAAACATTTCGGATTTCTTTCCGCTCTTATTACAGAATCTTTTTTGAGAATAAATAAGAATACCTTTTTATTAATAGCTATTTTAGTAAGTGGTCTTTTTTTAAGAGTTTATAGACTAGAAGAAACGATGCCATTTATCGGTGATCAAGGATGGTTCTATTTATCGGCGCGGGATATGGCGTTGTTAGGGCAGATTCCTTTAGTTGGAATACCATCAAGCCATCCATGGCTTCATCAAGGCCCATTATGGATATATCTTTTGGCAACATGGTTGCCATTATATAACTTTCATCCCATAAGTGGTGCATATCTTTCTGCAATCATTGATATGTTTGCAATGCTTTTTGTGTATAAAGTTGGAGCAGAAATATTTTCAAAAAAACTTGGGATTATTGTAGTCTTGCTCTATGCGTTTTCTCCACTCGTTGTTTTAAGCGCTCGTATGCCATATCACACAAGTCCAATACCGCTGTTTACAATTCTTTTTATATATTTTCTTTATAAATGGATACGAGGAAATAGGTATTTTTTCCCTCTTGTGCTTATGACTTTGAGTATTTTGTACAATTTTGAACTAGCTACTATTGTGTTGTGGTTTCTTGTGGCGTTTTTAATCGCATATGGTTTTGTAAAAAGAGAAAATTGGGTTACAGATATTTTTCAAAGAAAAATAATTTTTCTTTCTTTATTTGCATTTCTTACTCCAATGATACCTATATTTATATATGATATGTTTCATGGATTTCCTCAGACAGTACAATTTGTAATATGGATTGGGTACAAGTTGATGACACTCTTTGGTTTCCAGCCTATACATCCAGAAACGCACGAATCATTTGCGAGTATGATTTCTTTTTTTCTGCAACAATATACAATGCTTACTTTTCCACAAAGCGGATTTATAGCAATAGTTATTTTTTTAGGAAGTATATATTTTTTAATACATTTAGTGCGAAAAAAACCTAAAAAAAATATCGTTTTGCTTAGTATAATAAATGTAATGCTTCTTGGAGGATTTTTTGCATCAAGAACCCCATCCAATGCCTACCTTCCCATGCTCTTTCCAGGATTAGTCATAATGACTGCAGTTTTTTTCGAACAGTTAATGCAGTTTAAGTTTCTAAAATTACTAATACTTATTTTTTTCATTTCTCTAAATTGTTTTTTTCTTATTGTACATATTGATTCTGAGCATAAAAGTGTAGGTAATTTTGCGAAAAGATTGTCCATTGTGAAAGAAATTGTGAAACAGGCAAAAGGAAAAGAGTATAACCTTAAAGGAGCTGGGCCTGGGAGTCAATTTGAAAGTTTTACTATGAATTATGAATATCTTGCATGGTGGGTAGGTCATGGTCCATCGAAACAAAAGCAAAAGCTTCTCTTTGTTATTGAAGAGAATAATCAAGGAATAAAGTTAACGAGTCAATCACAATGAATCTTATTTCACACTGTTTTCTTACTGAAATCTCAAGAATAATTTATCCATAAACAGTACCATACATATGTTTACCTCATCGATACTCTTGTATCTTGCAATCATTGTTTTTGGATTTATAGAGCTCATTTTAGCACTTCGAATTCTGCTGAGATTTTTAAATGCGAGCACTGGTTCAACATTTGTTCGGTGGGTGTATCAAACAAGCGATAGCCTTATCAATCCATTTCGAGGCATGTTTCCAAACCCAGTGCTTGATGGTGGATATGTTATCGAAATCAATACCTTGGTAGCACTTCTATTCTACGCGATTGTGGGATATCTTATTGGTGAAATCGTTGCATTTTTGAGGCAGAAGAATTAATGAGTAAGCACTTCGAGGAGTTAATATATAAAGATATATTGTAATTTTGTAGCTCTTGTTTTACAATAAAAGTAATGGCAGCTCCATCATTGTTTGAGAGATCCGGAAAAAGATATACACTCATTCGTCAAAGGATTACAGATCCTATAACAGGGGGTATAGTCGGTAGAACAATTGTTGAAGTAAACGTTCCAGATGTTTCTGTGCGCGCGGACCGTCATATAGTTATAGATGCTCCAGAGACATGGACTGTAGCCATGCGACTAAGAGATGGTATTCGGTTTGCGCAACAGACAATTTTTACCGGACGAACGCCAAGATAACCTCGTTATATATCTTCTCTTGAATCATTTTGTTATTTTGACTACAATATAGGGTATGTTTCAGCCTGTTGATCCAAATGTCAAGTTTCCTGAGCTTGAAGAAAAAATACTTAAGTACTGGAAAGAAAACAACATTTTTGAAAAATCAGTAGCAAAAGAAGCGCCAAAGGGCACGTGGACATTTCTTGACGGCCCGCCGTTTATTACTGGTCTTCCACATTACGGGAGTTTACTGTCGAGTATTCCCAAAGATTTATTCCCACGGTTTAAAACAATGCAGGGGTATCGTGTTGAAAGGGTATGGGGATGGGATTGTCATGGACTTCCCGCAGAAAATAAAGTCGAAGAAAAACTTGGCATCAAAAGAAAAAAAGACATCGAAGAAGTAGTCGGTGTTAAAAAATTTATTGATGAATGCAAAGCCTATGTTGGTTTCCTCTGAATGGGAGTGGTATGTAGACCATATTAGCCGTTGGGTAGATTTTAAAAATGCATATAAAACCATGGATCTTTCCTATATGGAGTCAGTGATGTGGGTTTTTAAAAAGATGTACGAAAAAGGATATATATACAAGGGATTGCGGGTGTCGTTGTATTGTCCTCACTGCGCAACGCCAATTTCAAACTTTGAAGTTGCGATGGACGCAGACAATTATAAAGAGGTGGTAGATCCAGGCACTGTTTATAAATATAAAATAAGAGGTGAGGAAAATACGTATATTTTGGCATGGTCGACTACTCCTTGGAATAAAATTGTTACTCCAGCGTTGGCAGTTAATCCAGAACTTGAGTATATAAAAGTCAAACAGGGAAATGAGTATTACATCCTTGCGTCTTCTACCAAAGAAATTCTCAAAAAAGAGTCGTACACAGTGGATGAAACATTTTTAGGAGATAAGCTTGTGGGGAAACTTTTTGAGCCGCATTACAATTACTATCCAATTGAGCCGGGCGAAAAAGCATTCGAAATTATTCCAGGTGATTTTGTGACCGCAGAAGAAGGAACAGGCGTTGTAACCATCGCGGCATATGGAGAAGATGATTTAAAGGCGATGCAACAGCATAAGGTGCACATTGAAATTCATTTAGACGAAGAAGGGACTATAAAGCCAGACGTTCCATTGTTTGGCGGCATGTATTACCTCAAAGCAAATAAACTCGTCAATGAGGATTTGCATAAGAGAGGACTGATCTATCAAGACAACGGCTATGCGCACAAAGTACCATTATGTTGGCGATGTCACACTAGGTTGTATTACACGCCTCAGGATGCGTGGTATGTGGATGTGCAAAGACTCAAGCCAAAACTTAAGAAGAACAACGAAATAGTTAACTGGTTTCCAAAACATTTTAAATATGGCCGATTTCTCAAAAGCGTGGAAGCTGCTCCTGATTGGTGTATATCAAGAAGCAGGTACTTTGGTTCGCCGGTTCCTGTATGGGAATGCGAGTGCGGGCAACGGTTTGTTCCAGGTTCAATCAAAGAGCTTGAAGAACGATCCGGTGCGAAAATTACAGACTTACACAAGCCACAAATAGATGAAATTACTGTGCAATGTATCAAGTGTTGTAGGAAGGCAAAAAGAGTGCAAGAAGTATTAGATAGCTGGATTGAAGCTGGTTCTGCTTCGTTTGCAGAGCGACATTTCCCCTTCGAAAAGAATCTCACATTAGAAGAGTTTTTCCCGCCTGATTTTATTGTTGAATATACTGGTCAAATTAGAGCGTGGTTTTATGTCCTGCATGTTATTGCAACTGCTTTATATGATTCCAACGCATTTAAAAATGTAGTAGTTACTGGAGTAATTTTAGGAGCAGATGGAAGAAAAATGAGTAAAAATTTTGGGAATTATCCGGATCCTAAGGAGATGCTGCGAGAATACGGAGGTGATGCCCTTAGGCTTTATTTAATGGGAAGCCCTGTCATGCATGGTGAGGATATTTTAATATCGAAAGATCAATATAGAAACCAGGTGAAAGGTTTGATGCTTTTACTATGGAATGTGTATAACTTTTTTGTATCGTACGCCAATACCGATAAGTGGAAACCAATAAAAAATACCGAATTTAAACCAATAGGTGTTCTAGACAGATTCATTCTTTCACGTTTAACAAAACTTATTCAGCAGATTACTGAAGATCTTGAGAGGTACGACACGGTTTCGGGGATAGGGCATTTACATAAGTTTATTGAAGAATTATCAAGATGGTATGTCCGAAGAATCAGAGATAGTGTAGGACCCAGTGCAGATGTTGGAAGAGATAAAGACTATGCATACCAAACACTTTGGATAGTACTTTTTGAATATGCGAAGCTTCTTGCTCCCTTTTCCCCGTTTTTAGCGGATGAAGTATATAGAAACCTTGTTTCAGGTTCAGAATCCGTACATCTTGAGTCTTGGCCAAAAGCTTTTTTGGGTTACATTGACGAAGAGTTAGAGGAAGATATGAATCACGCTATTACTTTATCCTCAAAAATTCACGCATTTCGAAAAGATGCAAATATTAAAGTGCGTATCCCGCTTAAAAAATTGTTTTATAAAGGACCACATCAACTTTCAAAAGATATAATTAGCATCGTGCAAGACGAGGTGAACGTATACAAATTAGAATATGGAGGGGAAGATGATCATTATGCTATTTCTGGTGAAACAGGGCAGGTAAATCAAGATCTTTCTATGGGGCAGGCCCGAGAAGTTGTGCGTAAAATTCAGCAGGAGCGGAAAAAACTTGGCACAAAACTTGATGAGCATGTACATGTACAGTTGGAAAGCTGGCCCGAAGAACATGAAGAATTTATTAAAAAACACGCGTTGACAGGAAAAATTATAAAAGGGGAATTTATGGTACGCAGAGTATGAGTTTTCAGAAAACGAGTTTTTTAAGAGTAGATTGGATGTTAATAGCCCCAGTTTTTATATTAGGTACCCTTTCGTTAACAACTCTTTTTTCGTTAAATTCTGTTTTGTTTAGAAGTCAGTTGGTTTATTTTATTGCTTCTTTTATCGTTTTTTTATTTTTTTCTCAAGTACACTATAAAATTCTTCAGTTATATGCATATCCTATCTATATTGTTTCAATTTTTCTGTTATGTGTTGTACTTCTTCTCGGAATAGAAAGCAGAGGTGCTGTGCGGTGGCTTGATATTTTGGGCATTCGTATCCAATTCTCAGAGATTATAAAGCCGTTTGTAGCAATTACGTTTTGTTCGTTTCTTTCGAATAGGCCATTATCTTTAAAGACATTGCTTACAGTACTTATCTTATTGTTACCAATTCTACTGCTGATTTATCTACAGCCAGATTTGGGAAACGCACTTATCTACCTTATAGCTATTACTTTTTCTCTTATCGTCTCAGGGTTTTCCATGGTTTGGTTTTTTGGAGGCTTTCTTCTTTTTGTTATTTTTATGCCAATAGCCTGGCAGTTGATGCGTGATTATCAGAAACAGCGAATTTTAACATTTATATACCCTACAGGTGATCCGTTAGGAACATCTTACAATGCTATTCAATCGGTGATAGCAGTTGGATCGGGTGGTATATTTGGAAAAGGGTTTCAAGAGGGAACTCAGTCGATGCTGCGTTTTCTTCCTGAGCGTCATACTGATTTTATTTTTGCCACAATTTCAGAAGGACTTGGATTTATAGGCGCGTGTTTTATTATCCTTGCATTTGGTTTCTTGCTTTATAGAATTTATACCATTGCAGTAGTGTCGAATGATCGTTTCTGCACATTATTTGCAATTTTTACCTTCTTTTTTATAATTACGCAATTTTTCGTCAACATTGGGATGAATATTGGTATTGTTCCTATTGTTGGAATTACGCTTCCGTTTGTTTCATATGGAGGAAGTTCACTCCTGTCAAATTTTATTCTTCTTGGATTACTATCTGCTATGTCAATACATTCGCAAAAAAGAACGATACTGGAAATAAGATGAGTAATTTGTTATAATTAATTGTCTATGGGGTATGCAGTTTTTCAGCTTGGAAATAAGCAATATACGGTTTCTGAAGGAGATGTCGTGCGAGTCGATAAACTCGTAGGCAAGAACGATGAGAAGGTGCGGTTCGATAAAGTTTTACTATGGGTCTCAGATAAAGATTTCTATATTGGAAATCCGCATATTGAAGGCCTATCAATTACTGGAACAATTGTTGACCAAATCAAGGGTAAAAAGGTACGCGTTGCGAAGTTTAAATCCAAAGTGAGATATCGAAGAGTCAGTGGGTTTAGGGCGGAAGAAACCAGGGTTAAAATCGAAAAAATTGAATCTAATAAAGAACAGTCAAAAACTTCAGAAAAAAAACCGAGTAAAGCGGTTAGAGCAAGAGCTAAGCAGAAAAATGATATAGTTTGACACTATTGACTTCTGTGAAAAGTTTGATTAAAATCAAGTAGTTTTCACAACAACAATATGGCACATACAAAATCTCAAGGATCAGTTAGAGGAAATAGAGACTCAATTGCTAAGCGTTTAGGCGTTAAGATATATGGGGGGCAATCGGTGAAGCCAGGCAATATCATTGTAAGGCAAAAAGGAACAAGATTCTTCGCTGGAAAAGGAATATCAATGGGGCGGGATTTTACACTCTTTGCCAGAGATGGGGGAATTGTTAACTTTAAGAACTTAAACGGTAAAAAAATTGTTGAAATACTTCATGGATAATCAAAATAGCAGAATTTACGAACTTGAAACTCATATGCTGCAGGCAAATCCTCTTCAGCCGCGCGGTTTGATCAACCCTGAGTCGTTAGCAGATCTTGTGGAGTCTATTCGTGAACAGGGGATTTTAGAACCACTCGTCGTGGCAAAAACACCAGCGGGTTATCAAATAATTGCAGGAGAAAGACGATGGAGAGCAGCTAAAGTATTAGGTCTTGAAAAAGTTCCAGTTGTTATAAAAGAAACATCTCCTCAAGGAATGCTTGAAATGTCAATTGTAGAAAATGTACAACGAGAAGACCTCAACCCTATTGAACGAGGATTAGCCTACAAGCGTTTGATAGACGAATTTGGAATGGGTACCAGCGAAGTTGCGAAACGAGTTGGAAAAAGTTCCCCGGCTGTTTCAAATACCATCCGTCTTCTTTCTTTACCAGATGCGATTAAAGATGCATTAGTAGCTGGAGTTATTTCAGAAGGGCACGTTCGACCACTTATTTCTTTGGGTGATTCAAAGTTAATGCTTGAATTATTCAAAAAAATCTTACGGGAAAATAGTACTGTGCGTCAAACAGAAGAAATGGCTCGTAAAATAAAAAGTGAAGTACAGAAAAAAGAACCCAGAACACAGAACGATAAACTATATGTTCCAGAACTCGATGAACTCGCAAAGAAAATACAAACAAGATATGATCTCACAAATGTTTCTATTTTTCAGTCAAGCAAACTTGCTCGAATTGTATTAGTGGTAAAAGGAGACCAGGACATTACCACCCAAAAAATAAAACAAATAACAGAACTTTTACATGCTTAGTGAGTGAAAGGATTATTGATCCATCGGACTTTATTTACTGGCCAATACACAACCATTGATTTACCGATCAACAAATCTTTTTTAACAAACCCCCATTCTCGTGAGTCTGAGCTGTAAGGACGGTTATCTCCAACTACAAAGTAAGCTCCTTGAGGTACTGTTACCGCTTCGTTTTCTCGTAAAAAAGCTCCTCCATATGTTTTTACCGTAGGACCAAGATATAGACTTTCATCGATTTTTTCATTATTTACATAGATATCGCCATCTCGAATAAAAACAGTATCTCCTGGTATGCCAATTACCCGTTTGATAAAATCTTTTTCCGCTTCGTTTGGTGCCTTAAATACAACAACATCTCCTTGTTTTGGATCTTCAAAGCGAAGTGTTATAAGATTAGTCAATACATATTCTTTATCTTCAAAATTGGGATACATGGATGCTCCACTTACCTGAAACGGTCGAAAGAAAAAAATATAAACAACTAAAAATACCGAAGCCGCAATCAATAACGTTTGAATGGTGTCGACGAAAAATGTATAAATGGGTCTTAGGATAAACATATAAACTATTGTTACAAACCTAGTATTTTTTGTCAATCTGAGAAAAGTATGGTAAGATAAAAAACTAATTGGATCCGTAGCTCAGCGGTAGAGCGGTCGCTTCACATGCGACAGGTCAGAGGTTCGATACCTCTCGGGTCCACATACTATGACTGTTCTTTTCCTCGCAAGACTTTTTTATCCCCATATTGGCGGTGTTGAAAAACATGTATTTGAGATAAGTAAAATTCTCATCAAGAAAGAGTATAAAGTTATTGTTGTTACAGAGCAATATGAGCAAAAACTAAAAACATATCAGAAATATGAGGGAATATCTATTTATAGAATTCCAATTCGCACGAGCCAACGATTAAAAAAATTTGCTATCTGGAAGTGGTTATGGGAGCATCGAGAACTAATAACCAGCGCTGATATTATCCACTGTCATGATGTTTTTTATTGGTATCTACCGTTTCGATTCCTATATCCAAGTAAAAAAGTATTTACCACGTTTCATGGTTACGAAGACTACCCAATTCCCAAAAAAGCCATAATACTACGAAAAATATCAGAAAAATTATCCTTTGAAAATATTTGTGTGGGAAGGTTCATGACAAAATGGTATGGCACAAAACCAAATTTTGTTACGTACGGAGGAGTTCATGTGCCAAAAATTCATAAAAAATGGAAAAACAAAAATTCTGCTGTTTTTATTGGAAGATTGGATGATCAAACGGGAATCCTAACGTATCTTGAAGCAGTGAAATTAATCAGAAAAAAAATACCTGATTTTGAATTTATCGTAATAGGCGACGGAAAATATCGTTCTGTTGTTAAGAGATACTGCAAAGTAATTACGAACGAGCCCCATCCACAAAAGTATCTTGGGCAAGCTCATTTTGCTTTTGTGTCTCGGTACCTATCCATCCTTGAAGCAATGGCTTGTAAACGGCTGGTTTTTGCGGTATATGATAACCCTTTAAAAGAAGATTACTTAACAATGGTGCCTTACGCAAAATATATCGTACTTGCCGAAAGTTATAATCGGCTTGCTAAGAAGGTTTTATATTACATTAACGATGCAAAAGAAAAAGAGAAAAAAGTTGAACTAGCTTACCAGTGGGTTAAAAAACAAGCGTGGGATGAAGTTGTACGTTTATATGCAAGACCTTGGAACAGGTAAAAATCTCCATTTTTTAACACTGGCTTTGCAGCTTTCTCTGAATACTCAAAGTTTTAATGGTTCTATAACCCACAACCGCGTCGTAGCTAGGTACATAGTAAAGCATTTTTTTTAACACTAAAACGTTATATTGATTGTCTCCGTGGGTAAAGAACACATACGGATATTTTTTAGCATGCTTAAAACCACTTTGCAGCGCGGCACCGTAGCCTTTGTTTTTTACATGATGCACCACTTTTATATTTGGTGCATACTGTTTTGCAAGACCATCTGCAACTTTACCAGTATTATCACGACTTCCATCATTGACTATAACAACTTCAAATGAAGAACAAATTTCCTGTATTAGTCGTATGACTTTAGGAATAAGGATTGGAAGATTGTATTCATCATTATACGCAGGGCAAAAAAAAGATATTGAAGTTTTTTTATGCATAATTCAGTTCATCCAGCATATAAACGGTTAAGCTCTGCTACCGGGTTATAAGTATTCACAGTGAGATATACCCTGTACATCAGAGTACAGAATAATTTTAAGGGTCTAGATAAGATTAACGCCATTAGGTTTTAAAATAGATTATCTGGACAATGAAAAATAGGTATATTAACCATTAGCATATTTCAGAGAAAAAATTTATAGAAGTTTTAAGGTATTTTTCTAAGGATTTTACAGCAGATCAGGTCTCTGATCTGACTAATCTTTCCAGAGTCAGTATTAACAGACTCTATCAGATCTTCAGGTTGAGAATTCCAGAACTTTTAGGAGGGAGTAGTAAACCGAGTGGTGAAGTGGAAGTAGATGAAAGTTACTTTGGAGCAAGAAGAGGCAGAGGTGCTAAAGGGAAAGTGCATCTGGTAGGTCTTCTAAAAAGGCTTGGTAAAGTTTACACTCAAATTATCTCCAACTGTACCAAGGAGCAGCTCATGCCCTTTTTAAGAGGTAAAATACTCTCTAAATCAACTGTCTATACTGATGGATGGACAAGTTATGATTACCCTCAGGCTACAAACACCACAGGATTCACCATAGTGAAAATGAATTTGCCAGAGGAAAAAACCATGTCAATGGGATTGAGTCCTTCTGGTCATATACCAGGAGGCTTCTGAAGTTTAATGGTATCCACAAGGCTAAATTCTTGTTACACTTAAAGGAGTCAGAGTTTAGATGGAATATGCGCATTACTCATGTTAATATGTATCAGGAGTTACTAGATAACTTTAGAGAAAAACCGCTCTAAAGTTATCTAGATCCTTATTATATATAATATTAAATGAACTTAGAACGGTTCCTTTGATTGATAAGATAGTTACAAGAAAAACTTAATGTTCTTAATTTTTTGCTGTTTAAACTTATGCTATTAAATATTGACATTAAGTTTAGACATAAGAATTGTTAACGGATATAGAGTATGATTTTTTTTAAGATAAATAATAATGGTAAATATGGAAAAACTTGGAAGAAAATTAATTCTTAAACTTTCGATTATTAGTGATTTTTTAAAAATGCTTTGGAAGTATGACCTTTGGTGGAGTATACCTATCCTCGTTATAATGTTATTCTTTATGATGCTTTTATTATTTGCTGCCAATACAGGAGTTGCGGCCTTTATTTATCCGCTTTTTTGAGAAAATATGAAAAACTTATGGGTAAAATGGCTAACTTTAAGTAAAAAGCTTGTTAATATTCCTGCTAATGTTATCCTTACAGTCTTTTATGTCATTTTTATACTTCCGTTTTCGATTATACTCAAAGTTTTCTTTAAACACGTTTTACTTGGTCATGGTTACTACCAAAATTACGAAAGCTTCTGGGTAAAAAAACGAAAGATCGAACAAGATCTTTCGTGGGCAAAACAGCAGTAGATGTACATACTAGGAATTTCTTGTTACTATCACGATAGTGCCGCGGTTTTACTAAAAGACGGTTTGTTAATTGCTGCCGCAGAAGAAGAAAGATTCTCCAGAAAAAAACACGATGCGTCTTTTCCGAAACTAGCAATCCAATTTTGTTTGCGGAAAGCAAAAATTACTTCGCAGGAAATATCATATATTGTTTTTTATGAAAAACCGTTCTTAAAATTTGAAAGATTGTTTCTAAATTCTTTAGCGTATTCTCCCTATTCTTTGTCATTTTTTAGAGAGTCAATGAAAGAGTGGTTTTTTGATAAACTTTGGATAAAAAGCCATATTACTAACGAATTGGGTGTTGACTCAAATAAACTACTCTTCTGTGAACATCATCTTTCTCATATGGCGAGCAGTTTTTTTTGTTCACCGTTTAAGAAATCTGCGGTATTAAGTATTGATGGCGTTGGTGAATGGGCTACTACGAGTTGGGGGATTGGTGTCGAAAACAAAATCGAAATAAAAGAAGAAATTCGATTTCCGAATTCTCTTGGGTTGTTATACACTGCGTTTACTGTGTTTGCTGGATATGAGCAAAACGAAGGAGAGTATAAATTAATGGGACTTGCACCGTATGGAAAACCTCGATATGTGGATAAAATCTACAAAGTATTAAATTACCACAGAGACGGAAGTTACTCACTCAACCTAGAGTATTTTTCTTATCAATACGATTTAAAAGGGATTTATACAAAAAAGTTTGAAAGTTTTTTTGGAAAAAAGAACTGTAACCCAGATGAAATAGTTCCCTACTACGCTGATGTTGCTGCGAGTATTCAATATGTTCTTGAGGAACAATTACTGCGCGTAACAAATTATGTTTATAAAAAAACAGGTCTTGATACCCTTTGTTATGCAGGAGGAGTTGCGTTAAATAGTAAGGCTAATTGGCAAATCTTGAAACAATCGAAGTTCAAGCAGCTTTTTATCCAACCGGCTGCAGGAGATTCAGGAGGTGCTCTTGGAGCAGCGTTGTGGGCTTATCTTACTGTTTTAGATAAAAAGAGAAACTTTGTTATGACGAATGCTTATTATGGAGACTCAGAGTCGAAAGAAGATGTTAAGAGAACCTTAGAAAAAGAAAATATTAAATTCAAAATTATTAAAAGTGAAGATACTTTAATAGATTATATTACAGGAAAAATTCAAAAAGGAAAAGTTGTGGGATGGGTTCAGGAAGAATTTGAGTGGGGACCGCGAGCACTCGGACATAGAAGTATTTTAGCAGATCCAAGATCTGTAAAAACGAAAGACATAGTAAATAGTAAAATAAAATTTCGCGAAGGATTTCGTCCCTTTGCTCCATCAGCAATAATAGAAAACGCTAGCAGGTTTTTTGATGTTGGAGATAAAATAGATCACCAACCTTTTCAATTCATGCTCTATATTGTGCCCGTAAAGAAAGATCAACAGGAGAATCTAGGAGCAGTAACGCATGTTGATGGAACAGCACGTCCTCAATTTGTTGATAAGAATATTCATCCTCGCTATTACCGCTTAATAGAAAGTTTCGGTAAGAAAACAGGCATTGCTGTTCTTCTTAATACTTCGTTTAATTTAAAAGGAGAACCGATTGTTAACACAACAAAAGAGGCTTTAGACACTTTTAAATGCTCCGGCATAGATATGTTAGTAGTAGATAACTTCCTAATTGAAAAGAAGTAAATTAATTTATTTAAGAGTTGTTTTATTTTTTATGAAGTTGTAAATAGCATTCTCGGCAATGGAGTTACCCTCTTTCGTTAAATGAATATCTCCCCTTAAAAAGAGTTTCTTTGGATCGTTTGTTTTTCTCAACTCATTTTGTAAATCAAAACAAGGCCATTTATGTCTAGTGCAGAGACTTAAAAATGTTTTTCTAGCAGATGAATTCATATTCTAAGCGGACGAGGCAGTCGGCCTAGATCTGGTTATTTTTACAAAAATAATCTGAAGAGGAAAGTACAGATTTTTAGCTAGATTATTAGCAACAAAATGTATAGTTAAAGAATCTGAAGGAAAAGAGTATAATCTAAAAGGCAATTGAAGAAACAAAAAAACGGAATTAAAGTTGAAAAAGAAAAAAAATAGTTAAAAGTAACACAATATTATGATTAGCGTTGTTATTTTAACAACAAACGAAGAGAAAAATATTAAAAACTGTTTATCATGCCTATCTTGGTCTGATGAGATAATTGTTGTTGGCACCCTATCAAATGATAAAACAATACAAGTTACAAAAACAATTGGCGTTGGGGTATTTATTCACCCAATCAACAATGATTTCTCGGCGCAAAGAAATTTTGGTTTAGAAAAAACCAAAGGAGAGTGGGTATTGTTTATAGATGCGGATGAAATAGTTACAAATGAACTAAAAAATGAAATTTTACAAGTTGTTTCTCAAGAAACTTCATTTCATCAAGTTGATGGATATTATCTAAGACGCAAAGATATTCTGTGGGGAAGAGAATTAAAATATGGAGAAGCTGGAACTATGAAACTAATTAGACTTGGGAGAAAAAACTCAGGCCAATGGGTTGGAAAAGTACACGAACGCTGGGACATAAAAGGAAATATTGGTATCCTTAAAAATCCCCTTTATCATTACCCTCATAAATCGCTTGAAGAGTTTTTAAGAAAAATAGATTTTTATACAGACATAAGAGCGCAGGAACTATATGAAAATAATGCAAAAGTTTATTGGTGGTCTATTATGGCTTACCCATTGGGCAAGTTTTTTGTAAACTACGTATTAAAAAAAGGATTCCTGGATCGTATTCCCGGTCTTATCCACGCAATAGTAATGAGTTTTCATTCGTTTTTAGTAAGAGGTAAACTATGGCTTATATGGCACAGAGCGGATCAAAAACAATAGGGATTATTTGTATTCTTTCTTTTTTATTTTTTCTTGCAATTGGTTTTGATGTCTCGCCGTATTTACGGGGGCCCGCACCGTATCCCCCTGATTGGCAATGGCCGTACCTTTTTATAAACACTTTTCATAAAGTATGGTTTCCACTATTAGTCCTGATAGGTATTATTTTTATTGTATTTTATATAGAAAAAAATATAGTAAGTTTTCGTAAAAATGAAAAAAAACTGCTGCTTTTTTTTGTTTTTTTAAGTATTTTATTTCAGGTAAGTATTCTCTATTTTAGCCGAGCTGGAATTGGAGTTCTAGTGCACCGAATCATAAATGCTGATTTAAATGGTTATTTTACAGCGTCTTTGATGATTACAGATTATTCAAATTTTTTTGAATCTTATAATAAAATTGTGTTATCTTTGCCTCAGCACGCGCAAGGTCATCCCCCTGGCGCGATACTATTTTTTTCTGGTATAAATATTATTTCTTCTTATTTTCCTGGAGCTTCAGAATTTACTCAGTCATTGATTCCTCTTCATACAGATGTAAAAACGATTTGGCTTTCCTTACTACCTACTCAACGACTTGCAGCGCTTATTTCAATTCCAATCATTCTATTATTATCGTCAAGTTCTATAATTCCGCTCTATTATCTTGGTAAATACCTCTATGGAGTAGAGGTTGGTATTAGAAGTATTTTTTTATATATGGTGATACCAAGTGTTATTTTGTTTGTTCCTTTAAACGATATTTTTCTTCCTTTTTTTTCTTTAGTTCCCTTTTTATTATTTTTAATTGGTCTTACCAAGAATAATATGTTTTTTCTATTTATCTCAGGATTGATATTTTTTATTGGACTTTTTTTAAGCGTATCCGTAGTTCCAGTATTATTATTTTTCTTCCTATTTTATTTAAGAAAATATATAAAGCGACAAAAATTAATTCAAGAAATAAATTTACTAAACTTTTTAACATTTATGATTGGCTTATTCATAGTACCGATCTTATTATATGTAATATATGGATTTAACTTTTTAGAAATGATCCGCATTTTACTCATTGGATTGCCTGAAAGTCGAGAATATACAACATGGGTCTTTTATAACATGTACGATTTTTTTATTTTTTTGGGCATTCCAATAGCCACGTACTATTTTATAAGTATAATTAAACATATCTCGTTAACTTTTAAAAAAAAAACAAAAAACATAGACCTGGTTCTTATAACATCGTTCGTAATAATTGTTGCTCTCAATTTATCTGGAACTGTTCGAGGAGAAGTAAGTAGAATCTGGCTTCCCTTTGTCCCTTTTTTTGTTTTAGCCGTAGGATATGCTATTACTAAAGAAAAAAAACTTACGACTTTTGACTTTCTAATTATTTTGACGATACAAGCCACGCAAGTACTGATAATGCAAGAATTTTGGGTAATGCTTTGGTAAACTATGCATAAGCTGATTCACCTTCTTACCTTTTTATTTTTTTTGACAGGTAGTATGTATGTGACATTCCCTCTTGTTTTTCATTTGCAAGACTCACTACCTGGTTTGGGAGATGAGCTTCTAATTACTTGGATATTAAATTGGAATATCCATGCACTACAACATGATATACTTCATATTTTTAACGCAAATATATTTTATCCATTTAATAATTCATTAGCTTTTTCAGATACTCATTTTATTTCTTCAGTAATTGGATTTTTTTTCAGTTTTATTAGTAGTGAACCGACATTCATATTCAATGTGAATGTTATTTTTTCATTGACAACCCTGGGATTCTTTACCTATTTACTTGTTTACATTCTCACTAAAAACATATACGCGGCTTTGGTAAGTGGTACGCTTGTAGCGTTTTCTACATTTACTGTAAACAAAATCGTTCATCTACAAGTATTAAGCATCCAGTGGATTCCTTTATCACTTCTTTTTTTTATCAAATTTTTAGAAGAAAAAAAGCACAGGTTTTTAGGTATTTCTTTGTTTTTTTTTGTTCTGCAGGTATATAATAGTTTTCTCCCAGGGTACTTTCTATTAGTTTGTTATGCTCTGATACTTTTTATGTATGTCATTATGAGCAAATCACATATAAGATTTATTTTGACTCCTAAGACTATTGTGTTTTTAATAATTACCTGTGCTGTTGTATTTCCTATTGTTCTGCCATATATTTCGGTGTCTCAAGAGTTTAACTACGTAAGAGATATTAGAGATACGATTCATACAGCAAATCGGCCAGAGTATTTTTTATATTCTTATGGAAAAACAAGACTTGGAGAGTTATTCCGTGATATTGTCTACAATAATAATACGGGTCCTTATTTTTATGATGGATACCTAGGAATGGGAGTCATCATTGCTATAGTAGTTTTAGTTTTATTCACGTTCTCCAAAAAAGAAAAAACATTACGGTTAAAGACGCTCGTAGGTATTTCATTCATTTCTTTTATCTTAAGCTTAGGGCCGGCACTGCAATGGGGTGGGAAAGTGTTAAAAATCCCATTTATAATTCCACTTCCTTATGCTCTCTTTTATTATATTGCTCCCGGTTTTAAAGGATTTAGAAATTCTGGCAGATGGGAAATGCTGACTGTTTTTGGTCTATCTGTTGCCGTAGGTTTAGTTTTAGCTGCCCTTTTTAAAAGCAAACAAAAATCAGCGATTGTTTCAATCTTGTTCTGTAGTCTCGTATTTTTAGAGTACGACTTTCCTATGAAAATAAAAAAAATAGAGAAAAAATCAGAATTCCCGCCTGTTTATTCATTTATTCAGACACTACCTCAAAATTCTGCTATTATTGAGCTTCCTATGTATAACTGGAATATGTTTAAATATTCTCATTTTGAATTAAAAAGAATGTATTACAATACTTTACATTTTAAACCGACGGTAAATGGGCATAGTGGGTTTTCACCTGACCAATGGCAGCAAAAAACATACGAATTTATGCTCAATTTTCCAAATGAACATCTTCTGAGATGGTTAAAAGAAAACAAAATACAATTTATTATTTTGCATAAAAACGAATACAAAGGATTAGACCGAGACAAGTTTAGAATCAATAATAAGCCTGTTGTCACTTGGGAGACTCTCTACGGCAAGCTTAACGACAAAGTAGATATTCTGTTCATGAAACAAATAGGTGATGATTATATATATAAAATACTATAAGCATTTACTGATACGTATGAATAAATTTTTAATGGTCGTTTACTATTTATTCGCAATAGTTGTTTTATACAAATATATGACATTTCTTTTATGTAAAGGAGGTATATGTTTGGGTTTGCCTATGTAATTGGAGTGTACTCATATTCCATATTTTTTTTAGGGATATTTGGACTACTTTATCCTCAACTAATTATTGGATTTACAGCAATTTTTACAATAATTTTAGCTATCTTTTTTAAAATCGACTTAAACAGTTTTTTTAAAAAAATATTATCATTTTTGAAAAAAAAGCAAGATAAGCTGTTTTATGTACTGTGTATTTTTTTTGTTGCGCAGGCGATAGTAAACATAATTGGAGTGTTTGGTCCTGAAATCGGATTTGATGCTTTATGGTATCACTTAACTCTTCCTAAACTCTATATGCTGGATCACAAAATCGATTATATTACAGGAGGACTTTTATATTATTCTGTTATGCCTCAGTTGACCGAAATGTTATATATTCCTTTTTTACTCCTACTTCAAGAAACTGGATCAAAACTTGTACATTTTTCGTTTGGGTTGCTGACTGCGTTTTCAGTCTATTGTATAAGTAGAAGGTTTTTTTCTCCAACAATATCATTACTAGCAGTCGTAATTTTTTACTCAAATCTTGTAGTCGCCTGGGAGTCAACTACAGCATATGTTGATTTAGCACGAGCATTTTTTGAAACGCTTGCGGTATGGGCTTTTATAATATGGTTAGAGACAAAAGGCACGAAATGGATATTACATGCAGCATTACTGCTTGGATTTGCAATAAGTATTAAACTTTTATCTCTTGGTTCTCTTTTGATTTTTCTTATACTTATTTCTTTTACATTTTTAAAAAACGTACAGCAAACAAAAATGATTTTTGTGACTTTTCTATTTCTCATATTGGCAATGCTTGTTGCAAGCCCATGGTTTTTATATGCATATTCTCATACAGGAAATCCCATATATCCTTTTTTTACACAGGTTTATCCAGTTACTATTGAGTCCTCAATTATAAATATTACTCGTTTCGCTTTGGATCTGATCAAATTATCTGTACAGAGTAATGATCCTATATCACCGATCTATATATTATTTTCGCCACTTATATTATTATATTGGAAACAGATTGATAAAAAGCTCTATCCAATTTTATTTTATTGCATACTAAGCGTGATTATCTGGTACATTACCCCTAGGCCAGGTGACGGAAGGTTTATTCTGCCGTACTTGTCTGTTTTTTCAATTGCTGCTGCAGGTATATTTGATACAATTAAATTAAAATTCCTAAAAGTTTTTTGCTTATATCTTGTTTTATTTATATCTTCTGTGTCAATCGGGTATCGTTTCTTAGCAAACGTAAAATTTATTCCAGTGATATTAGGAAAGCAGACGAAAGAAGACTTTTTAGTACATAATCTGCGCTTCTCATATGGAGATTTTTATGATGTTAAGAATAGCATTAAAAAGATTGTAAACAACGATGTGGTATTGTTATACGGATTTCATAATCTCTATTATGTTGATTTTTCATTTATCGATTCATCTTGGGTAGAAAAAGGCAATCGGTTTATGTATGTGGCAACTCAAAACACTTTACGGCCAGAAAGATTCAAAAATTGGAAGTTGGTTTATTTTGAACCAAAGACTCAAGTGAAATTATATATATCAGACATAGGTAAAAAAGAATGGGTGTACTAAAAATAGTTTTTATTATTCTGATCGTCCTTTTACCATTTAATGAAATATTTCGACTCGAGTACGGTAATGGTCTTGCTATTAAGCTGTTTGATATTATGGTAGGTGTTTTGGGCATATCATGGATTCTTCAAAATCTCAAAGATTTATCGAGTGTTTATAAGAATGCCATCGGAAAATATATCATCATGTTTTGTGGTATAGCTAGTGTGTCTTTGTTGGTAAACTTTCCAAGATTTTCTGAAGAACAAATTCTCATTGGTTTATTATATCTTGTCAGATTCGTATTTTACGCGTTAATATTTTTTATCGTAAAAAGTTTTCCAGAATCATTCAGAAAGAAAATTCTTATTCTCTTATGTGTTGCCGGTGTAGTAATAGCTTTTATTGGGTTTATTCAATATATATATTACTCAAATTTACAAAATCTTTATTATCTAGGCTGGGATCATCATATGTATAGGCTTTTTACCGTATTTTTTGATCCTAACTATGCAGGAGCTTTTTTGGTATTAGTATTCACGTTGATCGGAACAATTCTTTTACAAAAAAAATTAATGCTAAAAAAAAAGAATGCATTCCTAACTATATCTGTAGCAATCATTATTGTTGCTCTTTACTTAACGTTTTCTCGTAGCGCTTTTATAATGTTTTTTGCCTCTTTTCTTACTTTTTGTTTCCTTGAGAAAAAAATGAGATTCTTTTTATTTATACTTATAATTGCCTTAATCACATTTATTTTTTCTTCAAAAAATTTTTATATAGAAAATCTTAACTTGCTAAGAACTGCCTCAACATATGCCCGAGTAGAATCTATGAGAAACGCAATGTTAATAATATCTGAAAATCCATTATTAGGAGTAGGATTTAATACCTATAGGTATATTCAGGTTCATATGGGCTATCGAAATATCAAAGGTGCCGATAAAAGTCATGCCGATGCTGGAACAGACAATAGTTTTTTATTTGTATTTGCTACAACAGGAATTGTAGGATTTATAGTGTATATAAGAATGTGGTCTGTTATTTTGATGCGTTCGTACAGAGCATACAAAAAAAAACATCAGATAATTGGACTTATTGTTTTTTGTTCGTCCATTGGATTATTGGTTAATGCGTTATTCATTAATAGCTTATTTTATACGTCCATCATGTTGTGGATATGGACAATAATTGGCGTTATGGAGAGTAGTTAATCTTTCGTTCATGTTCAGTCTTATTGCCTGCTTCGTCTTGCGCAATAATCTTTATTTTATTTTCTCCCGAAGATAATGGCAGCGTATATGAAAAGTTACCTTCTGCGTCGACAATTGCCCAGTATCCATTTACGGTAACTTTGGTTCCCATATCTGTTTTCCCTTTTACTTGTGCATTATTCTCGTCTTTTGTATACGTTTGTCCGTCAGAAGGAGATTCTATAGTAAGAGTGGGCGCTTTATGTCTAAGAGTAACGGTTAGCATATCAGAAAACTCACTTTCTGTTTTATCTTCGGCTACCGCCTTTGTTTTAATACTGTTTTCTCCCTCAGAAAGGGTAATATCTGCAAATTCGAATGTATTATCGGCTTTAGTTTTCGTTTTGTCTATAAGTTCGTCATTAACATACAAATGAATAATCTGGTTTTTACTTGCTTTTCCAGAAATTGATGTTTGAGCGCTATTTGTCGCATTTGGTAAAGAATAGAGAAAAGGAGCGGCGACATAATCTATTTTATTTCTTTTTAACGTCTCGGTCTTATTGCCAGATATAAGAAAGCTTACCTGTGCGAGAAACGGAATACCAAACTTAAACAGCAAGAACACAATAGCAATAATTCCTATTATGGTGAAAAAGAAACTCTTAAGAGTTTGATGCTCCAGTTTTCTTGACAAACGTGATCGATTCATACTCCTGAGCCGTCTATCGGACTTGAACCGATAACCTGCGGTTTACGATACCGCTGCTCTGCCATTAAGCTAAGACGGCGCGCGGTTATTATTGTATGAAATCTATAAAAAAATCGCAAATAAGAGCTAGATGTGAGCTAGAAATTCCTTTCCGTGGCCTACAGTTATATTAATTGGTCTATTTGTTTTGCAATATGGACAATCATGTTGGTCAAATGCTTCAGCTTCAAGTATACCCAGCTGGTCAAATGGTACTCCAAGAGTACTTGTATTAACGTGTTTTGGATTTCTGTTGATCATAACGCAAGCCGCAACGATTGTTCCACCAGCTTTTTTAACTGCAGCTATTACTCTTTTTATAGACCCGCCTGTTGTTGTAAGATCTTCAACGATCAAAATCTTTTTTTGTTTAACCAGGCTATCGTATCCTCTTTTGAATTCTTGATTTTTGTTGAAAAGCTGTTCAGGTTGAGATACTTTTTCGGTAAAAACAGATAAGACGTTTTTCCCTGTAATGCTTGACAAGTGATAAGCTGTCCATTGTGATAATATAATACCTCCAAGCGCTGGCCCTACTACAACATCAATATGTGATTTTATAAACTTTTTAGCGAATAATCTTCCTACTTTTGAAACCTCTTTTGTATGGGGATATAACATATCTTTACGTACATACACGCTCCCATGTTTTCCTGATGTATATACAAAATGGTCGTTCGTAATGATTGCTTTGAGATTTTTGAGAATATTTAATGCTATTGCATTTTTCATCGGTAGGTGTTTATTTGCTCTCTTAATTTTTGCGCCTCATTTCTTGCTTTCTCTGCAAAATCTTTGCCATTGCTTGCATAAAGTATTGCACGAGATGAGTTGATGATCAAACCAGAATTTAGTTTTGTTGATCCATATTGCAAAGTTTTTTGAAGGTCTCCACCTTGGGTTTCTATACCTGGTACAAGAAAAAACATATCAGGAGCAAGTCTTCGAATTTTTTCCAAATGTTTTGGCCATGTAGCTCCAACCACCATTAGGCAATTTTTATATTGCTTATGCCATTTAATAATTTTTTTTGCAACTATGATATAGAGTTGTTCTCCATTTACTTTTAAATCCTGAAAATTAGATGCACTGGGGTTAGTGGTTCTACAAAGGATAATTATTCCTTTGTTTTTTCTTTTCAAAAATGGCTCTAGGGCATCAAATCCAAGATAGGGATTTACTGTTACTGAGTCGGCGTTAAAGATATCAAACGCTTCTTTTGCATACTGTTCTGAAGTTGAACCAATATCTCCTCGTTTGGCATCTAGGATAACAGGTATATCAGTATATCTGTCGTGAATATATTTAATTGTTTTGATTAGGGATTTTAATCCAGAGATACCATAGGCACTGTAGAAAGCGATATTTGGTTTATACGCACAAACGAGATCGTAAGTACTATCAATGACAGATGTATTGAACTCAAAAATAGGATCTTCACTATCAATAAGATATTTAGGGAATTTTTGAAGATCTGGGTCTAGTCCTATACAAAGCAGTGAGTTGTTTTTTTTGATTGTTTTTTTTAGTTTTTGCAAAAAAGTCATTGGTTAAAGTGGTAATTTTTTTGGCCAAAAGTATCCAAGGAATTGATGAGTAGTTATACCAATAAGGACTATAAAAAAAATACCCCACAAGAAAAGATCAGATTGAATAAAAAGAAGATGAGTAAACGCTTTCGACACAAAAGTTACAACAATATACGTAAATAAAAAGAAAAAAATCCCGTGGGGGATCCACCAGATGT
The DNA here is from genome assembly GCA_964628435.1 of uncultured Gammaproteobacteria bacterium. Lineage (GTDB taxonomy): Bacteria > Patescibacteriota > Microgenomatia > Levybacterales > UBA12049 > CAZVON01. The sequence goes on along the minus strand of CAZVON010000004.1, from coordinate 12,691 downwards.
TTAGCATTCTATAGTGAATACCAGCAGTAATGGTTATTAAAAAACTCAACAGTGCTGTAGTAATAGTCCAGAATGAGGATGTGGTTATTGAAAGCGGTGATTGAACAATAGTATAAAAGTATGTTATGAACAACGAAAGTATAGGCAAGATTATTAAATCTCCAATTAAAAATGCTGGATTAGATATGAGAAATTTAAAAGATTTTGTGCGTCCTCCAACTAAAAGCAACAACGCAAACCCAACAGCAAAGGTAATAAGAAAAACTTGATACAAGGGAAGAGCAAAAAAATCTTTTAAAAAATCATTTTGAACCATATTTTTTCCACGTTTCGTAGGCGAGATATGGATTCCACATGGCTCCAGTTGCGGATTGAACCAGATCAGCTCCTGCTTTTTTATATTCAAAATAGTCCTTTGGCGTCATAACTCCACCAATGCCAACAATCTCGTACGAATATTTATTTTTCTTTCGAAGCTGATTAAGCTTATGTGTCATTTCAAGTCCTGCCCATTTAATTGACGCGCCGCAAATACCGCTTCGTAGCCTATTTTTCCCGGGTAGTGCTTGTTGTTTTTTCTCATCAACAACTTCCACTTGCAAGGTATTGATAGTTGCTATGGCCTGCGCATATTTATTCGCAATACAAGCTAGCTCTTCAAGATCTTTATCGCTTTGATAATAGCCAACTTTTAGAATAAGAGGTATAGCATTACCAACAGCTTTTCTAACTGCTTTGCACACTCTTTCCGTGGTTCCCAAATTATAGCAAACAAGCCCTTCATTTCCGATATTAGGGCACGAGAGATTTGCTTCGATAACTTTTGCGCCGGTTTCTTTCGATAATTGTGCTGCGTTGGCAAAATCATTTGAAAATTCTTCTTTAGTTTGATGTTCTTTTACGGTTCCCATAAAACTTAAGATAAGTAATTGACCATTGTCAGCATAAGAAAGTGCTTTTTGAACATCTTTTTGCCATACGTTTGGTTTTTTGGAAGGAACACCAAACGAGTTAGTAATACTAATTTTTTCTTTTGGACGACTTGTGGTTTTATGTGCAGTAAGACGGAGTATTTGGTCTGGATATAGATTTTCTGGTGTGTCAACAAACAAGACATTTGGGTGAGGATGGCATGGAAAGACATCGGCACGGACAGTTTTATAAGTAGATACGTCAAATCCCCATGTAAATGCTGCCTGCATAAATTTACTATTTAGTAGAGGTCCTGGTGGGATTCCAAACGGAAGATTTACATCAAACCCAAGGAAGGAGTGTTTTTTTTTGATTTTTCTTTTTCGAGGTTTTATTCTTTGAGATAGAATTGGTGGCCCATTTTCATAGTTTTTTTCATATGAAATTGCAGGATCATAAAAAGCAGCTTTCATAGTTATGGTGTCGGAATATTTCCCAAAGAATGTCGCCTTCGTTTACTCCCAATTTTAAGTTCGAGAATTGCCCGTTGGAATACCGCTTGTGCTTCTGCGAAGTCTCTCTCGCTTGTTTTCTCTAGCATCAGTTTTTCCGCGCGTTTTTTTGCCTCCTCTACTTTTGCAAGCTCGATATCTTCGCTTCGAATGGCATAGTCTGCAAGGATAGAAACGTTATTCTGAGTAATTTCCACAAATCCACCGCTTATTGCAAGGGATTGCTCTGAATTGTTTTTTTTAATTATGAGTTCTCCATCTGAAACTTGTGAAACAAGAGGAATATGATTGGGTAATACTGCTATCTCTCCTGTTTGAGTCGGGATAATAACCTCGTCTACAGTATCGTTATATAACGTTTTTTCAGGAGTGATAATCTCCAGGTGGAGTGTCATGTTTTCTTATGTACTTTAGCTGCTTCATCGATAGTTCCTATCATGTAGAACGCTTGTTCGGGAAGATCATCATGTTTTCCTTCAAGTATTTCTTTAAACCCTTTTACCGTATCTTGAACTTTTACATATTTTCCGGGTTGTCCGGTGAATACTTCTGCAACAAACATTGGTTGGCTTAAGAATCTTTGAATTTTTCGAGCACGCGCAACAGTCAGCTTATCTTCGTCAGATAACTCGTCAATTCCTAAAATCGCGATAATATCCTGTAAGTCCTTATATCGTTGTAAGACTTTTTGTACGCCTCTGGCTACCTCGTAATGATCCTGACTTACTACATTGGGATCTAAAATTCTGGAACTTGAAGCAAGTGGATCAACTGCTGGGTAAATTCCTTGCTCTGCGATTGAGCGTTCGAGCGTGATAGTTGCGTCTAAGTGTGCAAAAATCGTTGCTGGAGCAGGATCAGTATAGTCATCGGCAGGAACATATACTGCCTGAACCGAAGTGATAGACCCTTTTTTCGTTGAAGTAATTCTTTCTTGTAGCGTGCCTATTTCGGTAGCAAGCGTTGGTTGGTACCCAACCGCAGAAGGCATACGTCCAAGCAAAGCAGATACTTCACTTCCTGCTTGGGCATATCGAAACACGTTATCGATAAAAAGTAATACGTCTTCTCTTTTAACATCTCTAAAATACTCTGCCATGGTAAGAGCAGTTAGTGCAACCCGTAGACGATTACCAGGTGGTTCGTTCATTTGACCATATACCATAACTGTTTTATCCATAACTTTTGCTTCTTCCATCTCTAACCACAAGTCAGTTCCTTCTCTTGTTCGTTCTCCTACCCCTGCGAAAACGGAATGCCCTTTGTGCTCCATGGCGATATTTCGAATAAGTTCTTTTACAATAACGGTTTTTCCTACCCCAGCGCCGCCAAATACTGCAATTTTTCCTCCTTTGGTAAAAGGAGCAATAAGGTCAATAACCTTAATTCCCGTTTCTAAAATCTGGGGTTTTGTTTCCTGGTCGGTAAAAGAAGGAGGATTTTTGTGGATAGGTTCAAGGTCTACTCCAGTGGTATCGAACCTTTGGCCATCGATGGGCTTTCCAAGCACATTAAAAATCCTCCCTAATGTTTTTGGTCCAACCGGGACAGCAATCGGGTTGAGGGTTCTTTCAACTTTCATCCCTCGGGCTATTCCATCAGTCGGTCCAAAAGCAAGCGCTTTTACTTCGTTGTCGCCAATAGAGAATTGTACCTCAAGTGTAAGAAGTTGCTTATTAGGTAAGTGAATGAGCAGTGCTTCGTAAATAGATGGAATTTCATGTTCAAAATAGACATCAACAACAGGTCCTTGTATTGCAACGACAATTCCGTGAGGATTTGTTTTTTGACTGTTATTTTTTTTACTACGCATACTGTATTCCAAATGATCCACTACTAATATCTAAAATCTCACTGGTTATTTTGGCTTGGCGGGTTTTATTATACTCTAATTTTAGGTCGATAATAATATCTTTTGCGTTATTCGTAGCATTTTGCATAGCAAGCATTCTTGCCGCTTGTTCGGAGAGAAAACTTTCTAGCATTTGTTGATAGATAGATATTTCTACGTATCGACTTAACAATTGCGGAAGCATTTCTGCTACTGAAGGCTCAAATAACTCAATTGGGTCTTTTTCTATTGGTTCACCGTCCGTAAATGCAAGAGGTAAAAGCTGTATGGCAACTGGTTTTTGTGAAAATACGCTTGTAAAGTGTGTAGATACTATTTTAACACTCTGCACTTTTTGGCTTAGAAAATAATCCTCTATAATTGTTAGAATTGGGTATACCGAAGAAAACGGTGGTAAAACATTCCCAAACGGGAAAGAAGCAAGCAATTTTTTGTTAAACCGTGCAATTGAATGTTCAATTTTTTTCCCAACGACAATAAAAATCGTTTCTTCGTCATATGTAAGAGTTTCTTTGACAAGATTGGTAGTAAGACCTCCACAAAGTCCTTTATCTGGGGAAAAAATAACAACAAGTTTTTGGTTGTTATTTTCATTGACGCGAAGGTATGGATGAAGACTTTTATTTTCTATGTTATTTGCTACCCGCCTGCTTAATTGGGTGATTTTATTAACATATGGCCTGGATGAAAGCGTAGCTTCTTGGGCACGTCTTAATTTTGATGCTGCAATCATTTGCATTGCTCGCGTTGTTTTTGAAACATTTTGCGCTGCTTGAATTCTTCTTTTTAATGATAAAATAGTAGCCATTAGGCGCTAAATCCTTTCTTAAATTCCTTTATTGTTTTTTCAAGAAGCTTTGTTGTTTCCTCGTTAAGTTTTTCTCCCGTTGATAATTTTTCAATCAGCTTAGACGCGTGTGATGTTACATAGTCATGCAATTCTTTTTCGAATCTCTGGATATCTTCTACAGAAATATCATCTACTAGTCCATTTGTAATAGTCCAAATACTTATCACTTCGTATGCCTCGCTTAAGGGTTGGTACTGAGATTGTTTGAGTATCTCTGTAAGCCGCTTTCCTCGTTCAAGCTGAAGCTGCGTTGCTTGGTCTAATTCACTTCCAAATTGCGCGAAAGCAGCAAGTTCTCTATACTGCGCAAGCTCAAGACGCATTTTCCCTGCAACAGACTTCATCCCTGCGGTCTGCGCAGCCCCACCAACTCTTGAGACAGAGTTTCCTACATTAATAGCAGGTCTAATACCAATATTAAACAAATCAGATTGTAAATAAATCTGACCATCAGTAATAGAAATCACATTCGTTGGGATATACGCAGATATATCTCCTGCTTGTGTTTCGATAATTGGCAATGCGGTAATCGAACCCCCTCCGTTTTTTTTATTGAGTTTAACTGCTCGCTCGAGCAATCGACTATGTAGGTAAAAAATATCTCCTGGATACGCCTCTCTTCCTGCGGGTCGTCGTAAAACAAGCGACAATTGCCGGTATGCCCATGCGTGTTTCGTAAGGTCGTCGTAGATGATAAGTACATCTTCACCTTTTTCCAAAAAAAACTCGGCAATAGCAGTTCCCGCATATGGCGCAAGATACTGAAGCGCTGCAGGGTCTGGTGCGTTGGCGGCAACTACAATTGTATAGTCCATGGCATGTTCTTCTTTTAACTTACTTACGATTTGTGCTACAGTGCTTTGTTTTTGACCAATCGCAACATAAATACAGATCACCTTTTTTTGATTTTTTGAATCTGTTTTTTTCTTTTCTTCAGATGATTGTCGTTGGTTGATAATTGTGTCGATAGCAATTGCGGTTTTTCCAAGTCCTCTGTCTCCAATAATAAGTTCTCTTTGTCCACGACCAATTGGAATCATCGCGTCAATGGCTTTTATGCCAGTTTTTAAAGGGGTATTTACCGGTTCGCGTTCCACGACGCCTGCGGCTATGCGCTCCAATGGCATATTTATACCCTTTTTAACTGCTGGTTTTCCATCAATTGGTTGTCCAAGAGGATTGATAACTCTTCCAAGAAGATCTTCTGAGACAGTTATACTCAATAATTCTCTCGTGGTGCGTGCTTTATCTCCTTCTTTTAAATTAATGGCGTTACTTAATAGAATAACGGATACGTAATCTTCATCTAAATTTAATACCATGCCGATACTCTTGTTGTCAAAAAGAATTTTTTCTCCCATTACCGCTTGTGACAAGCCTGTTAGTATAATAACTCCGTCTGTATTTTTTTCTACAGTTCCAACATTTTGGACTTTTTCGTCCTGTTCGAAAGAAATAAGACGTTTTTCTAAAGAACTTATAATTTCGTTGGTAGTAATCATAGTGAATTTGCAATATAGCTCTCAATAGACTGTAGAGAATGTTTTAAAGAATAGTTAAATACTAAGTCATTTGCTATAATTTTTACCCCTAATAGTAAAGAAGGATCAACCACTACAGCAATTTGTTTGTTTGGATACATATCTTGCAATTTTTCTACCGTTTCTCTACTCGGTTGTCTTGGAAAAGCAGCAACAATAGATCTTTTTGCCTCTTGATTTTTTAGGGACTTGATATACTGTTTAAGCTGAATTCTGGAAAGTGATCGAACAATTGTTGCCACTTTTTCCTCATCCAAATTATTTTTTGTATAACTCAATGCGACTAATTTTTTAAGTTTTTTTTTGTTCATTAGTTTGATTTTGTATTGAGATGTTTGATTGCTTTTGTCAAAATTTCCTCTTGGGCACGTTCATTTACCAGTCCTGATAGCGCCCGCTCTAATATTTCTACAGAAATCTTACTGATATATCCCATGACACGATTCTCTGCGATTTCTGCTTCTTTTGCAATTTGTGTTCGAGCATCTTGAATTAATTTATCTGTTTGTTGTTTTGTGGCGGCTTCTGCTTGCTTTAATATTTCGCTTGCTTGTTTTTGTGCGTCTTGAATAAGTCTCTTTGACTGACTTTGCGCGTTTTTCAAAATTGTTTTTTCTTCCTTTTGCGCCTTTTCAAACAACAATCTGCTTTCGTGTGCTTGTGTGATACCACGTTGGATAGTTTGTTGCCTATCTTTCAGCACTTGCAACAGCGGTTTATATACATACCTTTTGAGAATATAAAAAACGATTAAAAAATTAACTATTTGTGCGACAAATAGATAGGGATCAAACCCAAAATTTTTTAACAACTCCATAAAATTTAGATGTTACTCATTTATTTTACTTTGTAAAAGCAAGAATTAACGAATAAATAGCAATAGCTTCTGCGAATGCCATACCAAGTAACATTGCTGGAAGAATTCTTCCAGAGGCTTCTGGATTTCGACCGATTGCTTCCATTGCTTTCGCGCCAATTAATCCAACCGCGATTGCGGGTCCTATACCACCTAGCGCAACAATAAGACCACCTTCGACGCTAAATATCATGTGTGTATCACCTCCTTGGCTTCGTGTTTTGGCTCATGGTGTGGAGTCATCAAGACTGCCATAAACACCATTGTTAAGAGCGAGAATACCAATGCTTGTACTAAACCAACAATAATCTCCAAAAACATGAAGGGCAAGGGAAAAATAAAGGCAAAAAGAGATGAAATTGTATCTAAAACTCTTTCTCCCGCATATATATTACCAAAAAGTCGAAAGGAAAGCGAGATGATTTTTGTAATTTCTGACACAATTTCTAACACCCCTACAAACAAGATAATTGGATTAAGAGAGAAATAACGGCTCAGGTATTCCCAAATTCCTAGTTTTCTAATGCTTAATACATGAGTTGCGACTAAAGAAATTATTGCAAGAGCAAATGTGGTGTTGATATCGCTGGTTGTGTTTCGAATAATTGGAACAAGTTCCTTTTTTCCATGACTTTCTTCAAAAAATCCAAAACTATTAAATCCTGGGACTAACCCACTCCAATTTCCAATAAGAATAAAAATAAAAAAAGACATAACAAAGGGGAATATTTTGGCAGTATTTTCGTGCGCGACAGATTCTATAAAGTTGTAAAAAGTCTCAACGATCATCTCTATTGCGTTTTGAAAAAAATTGGGAACTTGAGAAAGATGCTTTTTTATCGCGATAACACCTGCTAGGATAAGAGAATCTACAAGTAGAGTGTTAAGTATTGTATTAGTTACAGGAAACTTGCCGATTTCTATAATAGTTTCCGGTGCAAAGCCCGCCATTTCAATCTAATTTTAAATGTATTTTTACGATAAGTCAATATGTGTAAGTCTAGCAAAAAAATAAAACTTACGAGGAAAGTTTTGTGGTGGGATAGATTCTCTCGACAATAATTGTTGGTTTATCGTTTTTTGTATCGATGTGTCCATCGATAATGACCACGCAATCTTTTACTAATAGACTTTTGTATTTACTAAAAACTTTAGGAAAAACAACGCATTCAACAGAAAGTCCATATTCGTCTCCGATTTGGATAAATGCCATTTCGTTTCCATTTTTTTTGTTTTATATTCGTCTGCTTGATTCTATTATGCCTCCAATTTTGACTCTGGTTCCTTCTTTTTCTTCAGTAACCAAATTAAGATCATGCGTAATCAAGGTTCGTGCGTACGACATGTTGGCGCTTTGCGGATGAGCAGTCAAGTAAAATCCTAAAAATTCTTTCTCAAACGCAAGTTTTTCGTTTTCGGTAAAGTCTTCAATATCGTAAGAAGAAGTGAATTTTTTTGTGTCTGTAGGTTCATCGAATAATAATGTTTGTCCTGCTTCTTGATCTTTTTTCTTTTTATGAGATTTATCTAAAAATTCTGGTAAAGTGATTAGGAGCGTTGCTCGTTTGCCATATTGATCCATCGCGCCTGCTTTTATGAGGCTTTCGAGAGTTTTCTTATTGACTTTTGATAAGTCAACTCGACTTGCGAGATCTTCAAAGCTGGTGAATGGACCATTTGCTCGGGCTGATAAAATGCTTTCTATAGCAGCAGCGCCAACATTTTTGATCGCTGAAAGTCCAAAGCGAATTGCTTTTTTATTTTCGATAGTAAAGTCACTTTCAGATTTATTAATATCGGGAGAAAGCACTGTAACTTTTAGTCGTTTACATTCAGCGATGGCCTGAGAAATTTTTTCATTCTTCGTAGGCCCAGAAGTGCCCCTTGATTCCGCAGTAAGCAGTGCGGTCATAAACTCAACAGGAAAGTGAGCTTTTAAGTATGCTGTACGAAATGCGATTGTTGCATAACATGCAGCGTGAGCTTTTCCGAATCCATACCCAGCAAATGGTTCAAACAAGTCCCAAAGGTACTCGGCATTTTTTTGTGTCATTCCATGTTGAATGCATCCCTGAGTAAACTTTTCTTTCTGTTTTACCATTTCAATGGGAATTTTTTTACCCACCGCTTTTCTCAATTTATCAGCTTCAAGCCAAGAATATCCTGCGACATAAATGGCAGTTAACAACAAATCATCCTGATAGGTTATAATTCCATATGATTCTTTTAATACATCTTCAAGTCGTGGATCAGGATAGCTAATCATCTCTGGATTGTTTTTTCGACGGATAAATTCAGGGATATTTGCCATTGGACCTGGTCGGTACAACGCAACCATAGCTTGTAGATCAAAAATAGTCGTTGGTTTTAAATCTTTGATATATCGTCTCATACCCGCAGATTCAAGCTGAAATATACCAGTAGTTTCTCCTGAGGAAAGTAATTCATACGTTTTTTCGTCGTCAAAAGAAATTTCTGAAAAGTCAATCTTTTTCCCTTGATTTTGTCGTATGAAGCGCAGCGCTTCTTGAATAATAGTAAGATTTCGAAGTCCCAAAAAATCTATTTTTAAAAGTCCTACTCCATCTTCTCCAACAGTATACATGTCGTATTGAGTTACTATTTTATCTCCGTTTGTTTCTTTTTGAAGAGGCGTATAATCCGTAATTGGCGCATCTGCTATTACAACTCCAGCAGCATGAACCGATGCGTGTCTTGCGACTCCTTCTAGTTTTTTAGCAACATCAAGGAGTCTTTTTGTTTCGTGTTCTGTTTTATAAGCTCGCAAAAGATCTGGACTTTGTTCTAATGCCTTGTCAATCGTCATGGCATGTCCTTGCCATCCAGGAGGGATCATTTTGGAGATTCTGTCGGGTCCTGCATATGGCATTCCAAGTGCTCGCCCGCCGTCTCTGACTGCGCCACGAGCTTCCATGGTTCCAAAGGTAATAATTTGTGCTACTTTATCTTTGCCGTATTTTTCTGCGACATAATTGATTACTTCGTCTCGTCTGTCATCAGCAAAATCTAAATCGATATCCGGGGGGGAAGGACGCATTGGATTTAAGAATCGTTCAAAGGGTAGTTTAAAAAATAGGGGATCAATATCTGAAATTAGCAAAGCATACGAAACTATTGATCCAGCATTTGAGCCTCTACCTGGTCCAACAGTGATACCGTGATTTTTTGCCCAATTCACAAAATCAGCAACGATAAGGATGTACGTTTCGTAACCCTTTTTAAGAATTACTGATAGTTCATATTCCGTGCGTTTTATGATTTCTGGTGTAATTTCTCCATAACGTTTCTTTAATCCCTCATCCACAAGTTCACGCATGTAGTCCGCAGCGGTTTTCCCATTTGGAACATCAAAAATAGGCATAATCCATTTCCCAAGACTTATTTCCACGTTACACATGTGCGCAATTTTATTGCTGTTTTGAATAGCTTCCGGAATATCTATAAACAGTTGTTCCATTTCTTCCGAAGACTTTATATAGAAATCAGGTGAATCAATCATTGACAGTTTTCTGTCTTTTGTATCTATTGTGGTTTGTGTTTGAATACAGAGTAAAATTTCCTGTGCTTCTGCGTCTGTTTTGCGAATATAATGGTTATCGTTGGTAGCAACAACAGGAATACCGTACGTACGTGAAAGCGAAAGGAGTTTTTCGTTTAAAAGATCTTGTTTGGGAATATTTGGGTGCCTTTGTAATTCTAAATAGAAATGGTCTTTTCCAAAAATATCTGAGAGTTTTTTCATTCTCGCGATAGCTGTTTTTTCTTGTCCATCGATAAGAGGTTGAGAAACATATCCGTTTAAACACGCGCTCAAACAAATAAGGCCCTCATGGTGTTTTTCTAAAAGTTCAATATCAACTCTTGGTTTGTAATAAAACCCTTCAAGGTGAGAAATGGAAACTAGTTTCATTAAATTTTTATATCCTGTTTCGTTTTTTGCAAGTAATATTAAGTGGTTATAGTCGTTGTCAACTCCTGCTTCTTTGTCGTGTCGAGATCTTTTCGCAACATAGATTTCGCATCCAATAATTGGTTTTATTCCTGCTTCTTTACACGTTGTAAAAAACTTAATCACTCCATACATCGCGCCATGATCAGTGATGGCAATAGCTTTCATACCGAGTTCTTTTGCATACGCGACCATTTCCTTTATTTTTGATAATCCATCCAGTAATGAATATTCAGAATGATTATGAAGATGTACGAAGTTTGCCATACATAATATTTAGTATATCGTATGTAGTATAAAGACTAGGACAGTTCTTTTTCAAGAGCAGTTTTTATTTTTTGAATATCTGCTCTTGGAAACACTTGTTTGACTTTTCCCAGAAGAAATCCTATCACCTGAACTTTCCCTTTCTTATAGTCCTCAACAGCTTGTTGGTTTTCATGGATCATTTTTTTTATAGCTTGTTCTAATTCTGTGTCGTTTATTGTTGTTGTTTCTGAAGAAGAGATAATCGTTTTTATCAGTTCCGCAGGAAGGATCGTAGTTACATCAATTTTTTTATTGATGATTGTATTTGCGATTTGTTTTGGTTTTATTGATAATTTTTTTCCATCTGATACTGCTTGCTCAAAATACTCCGCAAGCTTTCTGTCTCTTATTAAAATTTCTGCATCATATTTTGGTATAGCGTAAATCGAGGTGAATCTTTGTAATTTTTTCTCTGGTAATTCTGGTATATCGCAGTTTATGCTTGCTATATCTGATTCTGAGAAAGTAATTGGAGGAATATCCGGTTCAGGAAAATACCGATAGTCATGCGCCTCTTCCTTAGACCGCTGTGGGACAGTTTTTTGTTTTGTTTCGTCCCATCCTCGGGTTTCTTGATGTGGTATTTCTCCTTTTTCAAGAATTTCCTCCTGACGTATTTGTTCTTGGGTGATCGCTCTTAATACGAACCTAAAAGAATTGATATTTTTTATTTCTACTTTATATTTTGGTAATTTTTGATCTCCAGATTTACGAAGGGAGATATTAGGTTCCATTCTCATGTCTCCCTTTTCAAATTCAGCGTTTGAAACTCCTAAATACCTAACAATTTGTTGAATTTTCTTTAGATATAAAACAACGTCAGTAGAATCTCTAAAGTCAGGTTCCGTCACAATCTCAACCAGCGGAACACCCGATCGATTAAAGTCAATTAAGGTTGAATCTTGTTGATGAATGAGTTTGCCCGTGTCTTCTTCCATATGCACTCTTCGAATCCGAATTTTTTTACCGGTTGAGAGTTTTATATAACCATTTACCGCAAATGGGGCATCGTACTGGGAGATTTGGTAACCTTTAGGTAAATCTGGATAGAAATAATTTTTCCGGTCAAATTTTGAAAAATTTGGAATTTTGCAGTTTAATGCAAGACCAATCATAATACACCAGTTGATGGCAGTTTTGTTTGGAACCGGTAAAGCACCTGGAAGTCCTAGGCATACAGGACAAACATGAGTATTTGGTGCTTTGCCAAAATAATCCGCAGAACACCCACAAAACATTTTGGATTTTGTTTTAAGTTCTACATGAACCTCAAGGCCTATGATAGGTTGATATTTCATAATTTTGGTTTGTGTTTATGCCACTGCGTTTGTTGTTCGTACGCGTGGCCGATTTGGAACAAAAGGTCTTCAGAAAAATGAGGAGCTAATATTTGCATACCGACTGGAAGTTCGTTCACAAATCCCATTGGAAGTGATAATCCAGGAATTCCCGCGAGATTTGCAGTAACGGTAAAAATATCTGACAGGTACATTTCGAGTGGATTGTTAACTTTCTCTCCGAGTTTCCAGGGAGGAGTAGGCGATACAGGAGAAATAATTGCATCTACTTTTTTAAAAGCTTGGTTAAAATCTTGAATAATAAGGGTTCGAATCTGCATTGCTTTTTTGTAATACGCTTCGTAATATCCGGCAGAAAGCGTGTATGTTCCCAGCATAATCCGCCGTTTTGCTTCATCTCCGAAATTTTGCCTTGAATAACCATACCTGATTCCGTCGTAACGTGCGAGATTAGATGAAATTTCAGAAGGAACAATAATGTAGTAGCATGGAATCGCGTATTCTGTGTGGGGGAGGGAAATTTCGACAAGATCTATTCCCTGTTCTTCAAAAATCTCAAGCGCTCTTTGGGTTATTTGTTTTACCCCTGAT
>CAZVON010000003.1:55466-73217 GCA_964628435.1 uncultured Gammaproteobacteria bacterium | reverse complement strand
GATTCTCAGCAAAAAGTTTTTCCAAATCTTCCAGTAATCGAAGCCATGAAGAAGCATGTTGGATATGGAAGAGTATTTTGAAACTTAGGTGGACAAGTAGATACGTACTATAATATTGCTTCCCTGGAAGGATATGATCCTTTGTATATTGGGAGATATGGTGAATTTATTAGAAGTTCAAGTAATGGCAAACTTACAGAGGCTGAAAGATCAGTTGTAAAAATAGATAGACGAGGCACATATACGGATAGAGTTCTTGATCTTTTGGGAGTAAACCTTATTTTTCATCCAATTGCTGATACTTATCAGGGTTGGGCCTATCCTGTGTGGGAGAATCCAGAGAAATATGAAGTTGTTTTTCAGGATCAAAAATTTCAAGTACTTAAAAATAAAAATGCAATGGATAGAACTAAATTATTTTATGATTACGTTGTAGTAAAAAATAAAAAAGACATTATTTCTACATTTTATTCGCCTGAGTTCGACTTTCGAGAAGTAGTGATTTTAGAGGAGGCGCCAAGTATTAAAACTTCTTCCATCGGAAAAGGAACAGCAAGAATCAGTAAGTATACTCCCAGCATTATTGAAATACAGGTAAACACCACCTCGCCTGCTCTTTTATTCCTTTCTGACAATTACTATCCAAGTTGGAAAGCAAAGATACTCCAACATGGAAAATGGTCAGATACAAAGATTTATCGAGCGAATTATTCGTTTCGTGCAGTAACAGTTCCTTTGGGAGAATCGATAGTAAAGTTTAGTATTGATAGTTTTTTTTAAGCTCTCAGGTTTTTTGTGGAGACAATACTTTGAAATACTTAATGTCAAACTTGTTCTTACTGAAATAAAATAAGTACATAATTTCTAGTATTCCTGCGGTATTTAACAAGAGCATTGCAATAAACCAGTTCCTTTGATTGTTTTTTGAAGCATTCCATAGCCCGATCCCTTTCCAAAAAAGCGACCATAAATAAAGTAAAAATAGCAGAAATGGATAGGATTGTGGGTCAGGCGAAAATGGCATTTCTGTATGCTAGTTTTTCAATATATAATTTGTATGTAAAATACGTAAGGACTCTTTAAGACCTTTATGAACCGACATGCAACCAGATTATAAAGTTGGTACAATTAGTATGTGAAATCTATCGTTAACAGACAATTTTTCTTCTTTTTTTTCTTGTTTGTAATTATTGCTCAGATGGGTCAGCTTATTTACTTCCAACAAGCCTATCTTTTTGATATATATGATGTTTCTTATTGGAGAGATCGGTATGAGCATTCACAATATCAACTCCCATTATCGCGACGAGTTATAGGCGATGACGGATTATTTGCGTATGCAGGATATAGAGTAATTCAGGGGGATTACCCTTTTTCAATAAATATTGATAAACCTCCTTTAGGTAAATATCTCATTGGTAGTTCTATTGCATTGTTTAAGAATCCCGTATACTACGCACTTTTTTTCGGGATAGGATCTCTTATTGTCTTTTATCATGTTGCGAAAAGATTTTTGGAGGATTCTTTATTAACCTTTACGATCACTATGCTTCTTTTTTTAGATCCATTATATTTCAGTCAATTATGGAAATCGTGGCTTGATATATCGCAGCTGTTTTTTTTATTATTAACAGTTTTATTTTTTGCTCTTCTCATCGAGAAGAAAAACCATGTATTCGCTTTTCTCAGTGGATTATCTTTAGGTTTTTTTATTGAGATAAAGCCCCCAATTCTTTTGCCAATTATTATTATTATTCAGTTTTCTTGTATTTTAATTCAGCGTTTATGGAAGGAATATATTGTTTCTATTCTAGGGTTATTTTTAGGATTAGTACTTCCATATTTTTTATATCTTAATTTTTCTCAGCCCTTGCTGATCTTGAAACTTCATAAGTATATGTATTCAGTCTATTATCATTCTCAATTGAAAACAAATATTGGTGCTATTTGGCAGGCAGTTTTGTTTGGCAATTTTCCACAGATATCTACCGCTGTTCCTACTCGTGTTTCAGAGTGGTGGATCTTTTGGCCTGTATGTATAATCATAGGATTAATATTTGGAGCGAGATTTATTTATTCTCGAAAGGCTTTGCTTGTATGGAAATCTGTTTATGCATTTGTGTTCTTCAGTCTAGTAATTTTTACATTTATTCCTTCATATACCCGATATCTACTGATGCTACTTCCTTTCATTTACTTGCTTGCTGGGAGAGTGGTAAAGCAATATGCAGGTCGGCGGCTTAAACAGTCCCTTTTTTTCATAATAGCTGTTACTGGTTTGATTAATACAGCATTTTTTTTGTATCCTCGTCCAGATAATCTTTTAAATACCTTCTACTACAATATTTCTAACCAGTATTTTCAGGATATCTACCAAGAAAACATGGATCTTTCGGACCAGTCCATAATGTCTCGTTCGAAGTTTCGCAGTATTGCACAAGGTGCATTAACCAAAGCAGCAGTAAAAGCAATCAAAATAGAAGAAAAGCAAAGACATATTTCTCTGTTTGCAAATACAGGGACAGTGGAACTTGTTATTACATATATAACTCAAGATGTTGGTAGTTTTTCCGAAAAGAAAACAATTGATCTTGTTAAACGCAATCAACAGTGGAAGATAAAATGGAACTGGGATATCATTGTTAATGATTTTAAACCGAGTTATGATATTGAAACGAAGGTGGTTTTAGGAAAGCGAGGTAAGATAATAAGTAGAGATGGTACAATTCTTGCAGAGGATAGAGCTGGTTATCTTGTTTCAGTTAATCCTGAAAAAATAGACACTGTTAGAGAACAAGAGATGCTTCAATTCATGGCAACTTACGGCTATAAAGATTCAAATAATTTGCAAAATGAGTATTTAGAGAATTCATTGCCAAATACTTATGTTCCTCTTTTTACACTCCATAAAATAATAAGCGACAAGGAAAAAAATAAGCTATTATCCTATCCTGGTGTCAAATTAGCAGAATATCCAACAAGAATATACGATGGTATTGATCCGTTAAGTATTCATAGCACGTTATACACAGAGTGCTGTACCAGGCTTTACAGTAGTGGCAATTATCATGGTGTGGAAGGCTTGGAGAAAAAATTTGATTTACTTTTGTATGGTTACAGCGGTGGGAAAATTATACTGAAAGACGAAAAAGGAGATTTGGTAAGAGTAATGCATGAAAGAAAGTATCAAAATGGCAAAGATATTATTCTTTCCAAGTGAGTGAATATATGAAGATTGGCATATTTAATCCTTACCTAGATACCTTAACAGGTGGTGAAAAGTACATGCTTTCGATAGCGTCATGCCTGTCTACTGAACACGAGGTTTTTTTGTTTTGGGATGCATCTAAGGAACAGGAAATTAGACAGAAAACAAAAGAAAAACTTAATATAGATATTTCAAATGTTAGTTTTATCTCAAATATTTTTAGTGAAGAGACGCCGTTTATAAAACGATATTTTGAAACAAAAAAGTACGATGTAATTATTTACTTAAGCGATGGAAGCATTCCACTGGTTGGGTGTAACTTGCTTGTACATTTTCAGTTTCCTGTAGAATGGGTTACGAATAGTATTAAAAATCGAATCAAAATTCATAGAGTAAAAAAAATTATATGTAATTCAGAGTTTACGAAGACATTTATAGATAAAAAATTTAATATCAATAGTACTTTACTCTATCCTCCTATATTCACTTTTTCATTTCTACCTCAAGATAAAACTAATCTAATTATTTCTGTCGGCAGATTAAGTACTTCAGAAGAAGGGCAATATTTCAAAAAACAAGATGTGTTAATAAAGATATTCAAGACATTAGTTGATAAAGGTGTAAAAAACTGGAAGTTCGTACTAGTCGTGAGTTGCAGTGAGGAGTCAGCAGAGTTAAAAAACCTTAAAAGCTTAGCAGATGGTTATCCCATGGAGTTGATTGTAAATCCAACAAGTGAAAAGCTCTGGAATTTATACACAAAGGCAAAGATATATTGGCACGCTGCTGGTTTTCAAGAAGATTTAGTTAGTCACCCAGAGCGTGCTGAGCATTTTGGTATCTCTACTGTTGAGGCAATGAGTGCTGGCATAGTTCCAATTGTATTTAACGGAGGAGGACAAAAGGAAATTGTTGAACATAATAAAAACGGTTTCTTATGGAATACTATGGAAGAGCTTATTCAATATTCGTTATCACTGATAAAAGATGAAAAATCATTGAGGATATTGTCGAAACACGCAGTTGTAAGAGCTTCAATATTTACGGGTGATCGGTTTTGTAGAGAAGTACATCAACTACTTATATGAGGAAGATAGATTTTTTATTCATGTTTTTTCTTATCACATCAATTTTGTTTTTTTTTCGTGCGTTTATTTTTTCGAATAAGCTGCCATTTCCAGCAGATACTATTGTAGGATTATACCATCCATTCAGAGATCTATATGCAAAAGCTTATCCACGAGGTATTCCATTTAAAAATTTTCTTATTACAGATCCAGCGAGACAACAATATCCTTGGCGTTTCCTAGTAATAGACATGCAAAAGAAAATAGAGTTACCTTTATGGAATCCATATACGATGGCAGGAGTTCCACTTCTTGCAAACCATCAGTCTGCTCCTTTTTATCCTCTTAATATTGTGTTTCTGCCTTTGCCGTTTGAGTATGCTTGGTCAATTCTTGTTATGCTGCAGCCGATACTTGGTGCTCTTTTTTTGTATTTGTATCTTGTATACATGCGACTTAATCGTATAGCAAGCCTGTTAGGTTCCATAACATTCGCATTTTCTGGATTTTCTATTGCATGGATGCAGTGGAATACCATTGGTCACACAGTATTATGGTTGCCACTTATTCTTTTGGCAAAAGAACATCTTCTTAAGAAACTTTCCTTAAAATGGATTATTCTTTTTATTCTTGCGGAAACCTCAAGTATTTTTGCGGGGCATCTTCAGACACTTTTTTACATATGGATTATAGGTAATACCTATCTTCTCACAAGAATGTATCAGATTTTAGGAAAAGAGACTTCGAAATCAGTAGTTAGTATAGTAAAAATATATAAGCCATTTTTGGTATTAGCGATTGTTGTTGCAGCTGTTACATCTGTTCAGTGGATACCGCTCATGCAGTTTATTCAACTTTCAGCAAGAGCAATAGATCAGCACAATTGGCAACAAGCAGGATGGTTTATTCCCTGGCAACATCTTGTACAATTTATTATACCCGATTTTTTTGGAAACCCTGCAACACTTAACTATTGGGGAGTCTGGAATTATGCAGAATTTATTGGATACGTAGGAATAGCTCCTTTCTTAATGGCTATTTTTGCATTGGTTTTTCGGCATGATAGAAAAACTATATTTTTTGGGACATTATTCTTTCTATCCCTTATATTTTCGTTGCCTACAGTTTTTGCCAAGTTGCCTTATCTATTCAATATTCCTTTACTCTCAACTGCTCAGCCAACGCGGCTTGTATTCATCGTTGACTTCTCTTTAGCAATATTAGCAGCTTTAGGATTTGATTATCTGATAAAAAATCCAGGAGTTAGGAAAAAAATGATATATATTCTCGGATCGTTGGGAATTATATATGTTGGGATTTGGAGTTTTGTTCTGCTAGGTGAATATCTGAAAATACCCACGGATAATCTGTTAGTAACCAAGCGTAATGTTATTTTTCCAACAATTCTAATGACCGGTTCGGCGGTGCTATTTGTATCTTTATGGATATTTCAAAGGAAGCGAACAATAACGTTAATAATATATAGCATAATAATAGCAGTTACCGTACTCGATCTTTTACGCTTCGCAGAAAAATTTACTCCTTTCACCAATAAAGAATATCTTTTTCCTTCGGCCAAAACCATAGAATTTTTGCAGAAAAATATAGGGAATTTTAGAGTTATGACAACTGACTCACGCATTCTTCCACCGAATTTTTCCATCATATATAAAATTCAGAGCGTAGATGGGTATGATCCTTTGTATCTACTGAACTATGGAGAGCTTATTGCAGCATCAGAGCGTGGAAAACCAGATATATCGGTTCCTTTTGGATTCAACAGAATTATTACCCCTCATAATTTCGATTCAAAAATTATTGATCTTTTGGGAGTTAAGTATGTGCTTAGTCTGGAAGATCTTTCATCACCCAAGCTTGAAAAGGTTTTTCAAGAAGGTCAGACAAGAATCTATGAAAATAAAAATGTATTTCCTCGCACTATGATTGTTAGCATCCATCCGGTGCTTAATAAACAGGAAGAGATAGATACTATGTTTGCTGAGAATGTTGACCTTAAAAAAATAGCTACAATAGAAGATAAAGATTTTCCATATAGTGCAAACGATCCGCCATATATGCTATTTAAGAAACCTCAAATACCAGTTATAGGAAAAGCCACTATCGTAAGCTATAAAGAAAATAAAATACTCATTCATACCGAGAGCACTGGTGATGCCTGGTTAATACTTACTGACAATTATTATCCAATATGGAATGTAACAGTTGATGGCAAACGTACAAAGCTTTATAGAGTTAACTATACATTTCGAGGAGTAAGAATTCCAAGTAAAGGAAAACATACAGTAGAATTTTATAACACGCTTTTATGACAATAAGCATTATTATTCCAAACTATAACGGAGAAGAATTACTTAAAAAAAATCTTTCTCAAGTTATTGAAGTATGCGAATATTACGAAAGCAAGAGTAATAATTTAGTTGAAGTTATTGTTGTTGATGATAGATCCACTGACGAAAGCGTAAAACTCTTAAGAAGCTTCGTTGAAAATAATCACTCTGATATGAAAGTAAGTTTTATTGAAAAAGAAAAAAATGAAGGATTCGCTAGTACAGTCAATATAGGAGTTGCTAAAACTGTATCAGACATCGTTGTATTGCTTAATTCTGATGTCAATCCTGAAAAAGATTTTTTGACTTTTCTTATCCCTCATTTTACTAATGAAAAAGTATTTGCTGTTGCTTGCGTGGATAAAAGTATTGAAAATGGAAGAACAGTTTTAAAAGGAAGAGGAATAGGGAAATGGGAAAAAGGATTACTTGTCCATTCTGCTGGGGAGCTTGATAAAACAAATACGCTATGGGCAAGTGGTGGAAGCTCTGCATTTAAAAGAGATCTCTGGAATAAATTAGGCGGTTTTGATACGCTATATAATCCATTCTATTGGGAAGATATAGATTTATCCTATAGAGCTTTAAAAAGTGGCTATACGATTATTTTTGAAAAAAAAAGTAAAGTGAGACATTTTCATGAAGAAGGTGCAATAAAAAGTAAATATTCTGGTTTTCAAATACAATGTATCGCATATCGCAACCAATTTATATTTGCTTGGAAAAATGCCACTGATTTGGAATTACGATTACACCAGATCTTTTGGTTTCCGTATCATATTGTATATGGTTTTTTGCGGTTCGATATCCCATTTTTTCTAGGTTTATTTCAGTTTCTTAGCAGATTGACGGAAATTTCAAAAAAACGGAAAGATTTTCAGAAGCTATTCGTGAAAAAAGATAAAGAAGTAGTGAGCAATTTTAATCAATGAAATTATCAATTATTGTGCCAGCTTACAATGAAGGCAAAACAATAGGAGAGGTAATAGAAAAGTTACGAATAGTAAAAATTCCTAACGTAAAGAAACAAATAATCATTGTTAATGATGGTTCAAGTGATGATACCAAAAAGATATTAGCAAAAGAACAAATAAAAGATAAAAGTTTACTTGTGTACGATCATACTACAAACGTGGGAAAAGGAGCTGCAGTCAGATCAGGTATTAAAATAGCCGCTGGCGATTATATCCTCATACAAGACGCAGACCTAGAATATAACCCGGAAGATATTAGTAAATTGATTCAAGCTGTGTATTTTGGAGAAACGTCAGTTGTATATGGAACAAGACTTAAGAGATTGCCAAATTTTACACGCGACGAACGAACCATGCGCTTCTTTGTCCATTATATGGGGAATAAATTTCTCAGCTTAGTAACAAGCATCTTGTATGGTCAATGGATAACAGATATGGAAACTGGTTATAAACTTTTTTCAAAGGAAGCACTGCAAGGGATTACTTTGCGTTCAAAAAGTTTTAACTTTGAACCAGAGATTACTGCGAAGTTTTTGAAAAAAGGATTAACTATTGTTGAAGTTCCAATTTCTACAAATCCAAGAGGTTATGCTCAGGGGAAAAAGCTTAATACGTTCAAGGACGGATTTGTTGCGCTTCTCACTTTATTAAAATACAGATTTATTAATTAAATCAACAATGCAAGTTATTAAAACGTTAATTACCTCTCATAAATATCAAGTAGTGGTATTAATAATTTTAGCCTTTGCCGCAGTTCTCAGATTTTATAACTATAATCACAGATGGGGATTGGCATATGACCAAGCGCATGATGCACTCGTTGCACGATACGCAGTTGAGCATGGCAAAATACCACTTCTTGGTCCTTTTTCTTCTGCTGGTCCATTTCAAACAGGAGGAGAATGGTATTGGCTTCTTATGATTCCGACGTTCATATACCCTTATTCAGTTTTGTCCCCATGGATTTTTCTTACTTTCCTTTATCTAGTATTTGTGGGGATAATGATTTTTATAGGTAATAAGCTCGAAGGAAGACTTTTCTCAATTATTGTAGGATTATTTGCTGCGGTTTCTACAGCACAGATTGCTCAAGGAGTTAGCTTAACTAACCAAACTCCACAATCTCTCATAGCAGCTCTTGCTATTTTATACATGGTTAAATTTATTCAAGGCAAAAAGACTCGTTCGTTATTTTTAATGAGTTTGTGTATAAGCCTAGCTGCTTCTATTCATTTACAAGGAGCAGCGTTGGTATTTTTGTTAATCGCGACTATTGTTTTAAGCAGATCTTTTAACATAAAATATATGGTTGCTGCGCTTTGCGGATTAATTATTCCAGCTTTTCCCATTCTCTTCTACGATTTAAAACATGATTTTTTTAATGTAAAAAATATGTTCCATTATTATTGGTATGACCAGTATAAAATATCCTTAGATGTTTTGGGAAGAAGATGGTTAACTTTTGCAGGAGTGTTTATTCCACAATCTTGGAGTTTTGTTATTGGAGGATTTCCAATTGTAGCATATTTACAGATTGTGGGAGTTGTTTTTTTAATGATCTATGCCTTCGTAAAAAATAAATTAAAAATAGAATGGATTATTGTCGCTTTGAGTATCTCTGCAATGATTGTAGTCCTAAAATATACACGGACACCATTGTTTGATAGCTATTTAGTTTTTTTACATCCTTTTGTTTTGTTGGTTTCCGCATATGTCGTGCTAAGAATAATTTCTATCAACAGAATTGTAGGAATATTAGTCTTACTAATAATAGTAGTTTTAACATCTGTAAAAAATATTCCTTATCTTGGGGGAGAGTATGATTATACCGCTCATGTAGTGTCGCTTCAGAAAAAAGCTCTTTTAGAACGTTACCCAGATAAAAAATTTGCTATATATGATCGAGAATTGGGAGTAAAAGATAAAAGTTTACCATTGGTGTTATTTTTAGATATAGAGGGTAAGATAGACGACAACGGACATAAAGTTGGAGTGATTATACAAACCATGCAGTATGAAGTTAAAGGTTCATTAATATATGGAGATAGGGGTGGCTATCAATTGTTTGACTTAAATAGATCTTCAGATATACAGCTTTCAAAGGACAAATGGGCAATTGTGAACCCAAGCGAAATATACCGCTCAACAGAAGAATGGGACACTAGAAATTAATATGAAAAATATTCAGTTGAATTCTGTCCTGCTTTTTGCTTTAATTGTCCCTTTTATTATGTCCTATCGAATAGGACCCTCAGAAACTCCTTATTGGCTTTTTGGTATTATATTTTTTCTTCTGTTTCTCTATATACTATTGGATATTTTTGCTTTTAAAGAAAAAATAAACTATTTTTTAAAGCATATAGTATTATGGATTACGATAATAACAGTTTTAGGTAGCGCGTTTGTATCTGCAATTATCGTACGACACCAGACACATCCCATATATATGATTCATGATATTGTTTTACAACAGGAGGCAGCAATTCAATTTTTATTACATGGGAAAAATCCCTATTCTTCTACTTATTTTGGAACCCCATTAGAGGAGTGGCATTATTCAGATAAAGACGAAAATCCTGCACTATATCATTTTGTCATGCAACCGTTTTATCTCATCTTTTCAATACCATTTTATTTAGTAAGTAATCGTATATTCGGATATTTTGATGGAAGAATGCCATTAATGTTTTTATTTCTTCTCTTAATCATAACTGCCTATATTCTTATAAAAGACAAAAAGAATAAACTTCTTTTTGTGATACTACTTACCTTAAATCCAGCAATGCTTGGATATACGCTTGAAGGTAGGTCAGATATATTTATGTACACTTTTTTGTTTTTAGGATTATATTTACTATTTTTGGGCAAGTATTCTCTGGCTGGAGTCCTGATCGCTTTGTCTTTTGGAGTTAAACAATCAGTCTGGCCAATTCTACCATTGTATTTTGCATATATCTACTTTCAAGCAAGGTCAGTTAAAAAGAGCTTGAGGCACATTTCCTTGTTTGTTGTTACATTGGTAGTAATTATTTTTCCATTTGTTCTGTGGGATAGTAAGGCATATTTAGATAGTACTATTGGGTATCTTTCAGGGTCTGTACCTCATAGCTATCCAATATCAGGGTATGGTATTGGGATGGTGCTGCAGCAATTTGGTGTTATTGAAAACGGTCAACAATATTATCCATTTTATATTTGGCAACTAATTATTGGTCTTCCTGTGATGATTCTTTTGCTAAAATACCTAAAAAGATCCCCGTCAGTAAAACGACTATTAGTTACCTACAGTGTTTTTCTTTTTGTATTTTGGTACTTCTCTCGCTACTTTAACAATAGTCATATTGGTTACCTTTCTTTATTATTTATAAGTGCATATTTTTTTCCTGAAAAGGATAATTCCACAATACAAAAAAATACTTAAACTGCTTACAAGAAGGCCGAGTTTAAAAACTGGCGGATCATATACAAAGCTGACTTTGTGTTGTCCCGCTGACACCATGACAGCTCTGAAAGAATAATTTGCTCTAAAAAGCTTTGATTCTGTTCCGTCAACGAGAACTTTCCATCCAGGATAAAAATTATCTGTAAGTACAACTATACTTGGTGAATTCAAATTAACAGACAAATTTACTTTATTTTCTGTATATTCACTTGTCCGAGGAAGATGAAAAGTAGATTCAGAACGATTGGCAGAAAATAAGACAGACTCTTCTAAAAGTACTTTTTGTTTTATATCAAAAGATGGATCGAATAGTTGCAGCAAAAGATTTTCTTTCTCTTGTACTACTTCATGGTTTTGTACAATATATGCACGTGGCAATGCATTTTGGTTTTTAATAATACCCCAATACTTGTTTTTCCATAAGACATCCGCGTCTTTAGGTATATCTGCAGCTTTATAAACAAAATACTTTACACTTAAAAGATTCAAGAGTCTTTCTCTTCGTTGGAGAGATCCTGTATCTAGTTTAATCTGATTAGCAATTTCGACATCACTTCTAGGTAGACTAGGAGAAAAGATTCCATTGTTTGCAAAGCCTATGAGTTCTCCATAGCGTTTATTATAAAGTGGATCATAGTAGTTGGGGTCATAAAAA
Organism: uncultured Gammaproteobacteria bacterium; assembly: GCA_964628435.1. Taxonomy (GTDB): domain Bacteria; phylum Patescibacteriota; class Microgenomatia; order Levybacterales; family UBA12049; genus CAZVON01. The sequence goes on along the minus strand of CAZVON010000003.1, from coordinate 61,523 downwards.
CCAAAGTAAGTTGCAAAGTCTGTTTTTATATTTGCCTCTCCCAATCCAAAGACACGTCCATCTTTTATTACTTGCAATTCCTTTATAAGGTCATTTTGAGAGAGAATTGTTTGTTTTGTTGAGAAAGGGAGAAATTTAGTACTATTATATATTCCTATTACTATAGTTAAAAAAATTATTCCAATAGGAACATTCTTTTTGAATTTATTATTAAACGTATATGAAATAATAAAAATTAGTCCAATAGCGAAAACAAATGTTTCAAGAAAGGTATTCCTTAGGGCAATGCTTCTGCAGTTTAAGATAAATTCATTGTTGCAAGAAATTTTTAAAGCATAAAACACAAACGTTCCGCAGGAAATAATCATGACAAATGCCGAAAAAAATATAATTTGCTTCTTGATTTCTTTGAAACTATTGGTGCAGAGCCATTTATCAAATCCATATCCAGCTAGAACTGAAATAGAAAAAGCAGTCAACGCGAAAATACGTGTAGGTACGCCAGTTGAAATGATTGGAATTGGAATTGAATAAAGCAGTCTTGTTCCAAACCAGTCTAAAGTAAGAATAATAGTTATGGCAATTGTCGTAAAGTAAAATTTTCTTACGTCCATTTTTGTATTGATGCGTCCTATACTTAGCAATGCGAAAAAAGAAGGAATAAGTCCTAGAGATGCCACGGTTTCAATATAATCACCAGAGCCCCAATAATTGTATGTTGCCTGGTTGCCAAGGTAATTTGGTATAAAAATTGTAATTAGATGTTGTATTGGAAGAAGGAATCGATCGAAGATGAATTTTGATGAGGAAGGATTAATGCCTGATTGGTTAAAAAGCTCTAATGTTGGCATCAATTGTATTGCTGCAAGGCCCACTCCTATTACCAATAGAATGGGGATAAGAAAAGCCGAGTTAGGATGGATATTCTTATTGTTTCTAAGTCGGCAGCTATAATAACAAATTGAGAATATCAAAACATAAGTAATTATTTGAGGTTGTCCAGAGAAAAACATAAATGCAACGGTAAAAGGGAGAATCCATATTTTTCGGGTTTTTTGATTGTCGAAAAAAGATTCTATTAAATATAGAATTAGTGGAAGAATAGAGAGAGTATAAATATACTCACCGAACAAAAGTCTTGCCACAACAAAACCGGATAACGTAAAAGTAATACTCGAAAATAATGATCCAGTAAATTTTATTCCTATTTTTCTGCAATAAAGATAAGTGAAGAAGGTAATCAAAATTGGTTGAATTGCAACATATAATCCCCACGCTAAATGTTTTGGCAAAAATACAAACAGCAAATTGAAAGGGGTAAGAAAGCCTACATGCATTGTCGCTAATAAGGGCATTCCTGAGCCGTTATAGGGATTCCATAAGGGTAACTGTAGTTTTTTTATGAGTTGCGAACTTAATGTTTTGAATGGATATAGTTGTCTAAATACATCATCTGCGACTGGTTTATGAGCAATTGTGATTGATCCATTTGAAGAAAAATCGGTTTTCCATGGTTCATACCATGCCAACATATAATTTCCAGGAAAAGGTATAAGACCCTTAAAGAAAAACTGATAGAAGATTATTACTGCAAGAATAATAAATAAAAAAAGTGCGATTAAATTCTGTTTATTTATGTTTTTCATAGAGAATTCTTAGGGATTTTATGTAGAATGAGGTTCCAATAAACAAAGTAGAAATACTTATTAACCATTGAAATGATCTATTGCTGATAAGTTCGTATGGCATGAAGAAGAGTTTCATGGGATGCCAGACGATATAGAGGTTAATCATATGTAAAATACTTAACAAAAGAAAGGTACTAAAATATCGTCTTTTCAATACAATATCGGTTGCTAAAAGAGGAAAAATAGGATAAAGATACCTTTCGTGCATATGAGGAAGAAAGAGAAAACCTATAAGTCCACCTAAAGCAAATATTAAGAAGACTAAGTCGTAATTATAAAGAACTTTGTTTTTAAATGCTTGCAAAATGAGTAAAACTGTGAATAATAAAAATAACAAAACACCCCATAAACTTAATGGGGAAGATAAGAAAATCTGACTGCTATCTGGAGAGTATTGGAGACGTACTTCACTAAAAGTGAATAATGAGTTAGAGTTTTCGATTAATATTGAGGGGTAGAAAATAACCCACCAAAAGTTAAAAGCAAAAGCTGTAATATTGGTCATTTCACCAAATGTATTTTTCATTAAAAATGTTTCTATCCAGGCGTAGGGAGTAGGAGAAATAGGAAGAGTAAGTATTATTAAGATAATTATACTTATGCCTATTGATACAAGAGTGAAAAAAACATTCTTCTTTACATATATGAGAAGTACTAAGAGTGGAAGAAAAAAAATGAGAGAAAGTTTTATATATAATGAAGCAAACAAAAGGAAAATTGAAAGAAAATATTTTTTCCGAACTAAGCAAAATATCGAACTTAAAGCAAACATGTTGTTAATCGAATCCATTTGCCCCCAAAAAGAGCTATTATAAATAACAATTGGATTGAAGTAGAATAAAGACAAAGCAAAAAAAGCGTTAAGTTTGGTGCTAAACTTAGAAACTATATGATAAATTAAGATTGAGATTCCTACATCTGCAAGCAAAGAAGGAATGCGAAGCATAAAATTTAATAATCCACCGTTTACCCATTGTAGTGATCCTGGTGCACTATGAGTAATTTTTAAAATTGCTTTGCTAAACAAAATATTTATATTATACATTGCAGATACAATATATAACGTACCGGGAGGCATATTGTTCGGAAGTGTGCCAAATAAAAGATAGTCAGGTTTGTAGGTATCACCTAAACTATGAAGATATGCAATTCGACCCCAATCTCTCCACCTTAAAATATCTGTATTTTCTCGATATTGCAGTGACCAAATACTTACCGCTATTCGTAATAGAAATCCAAGGAGTAGAATAAATATAAAAAAACGTTTACTATTTTTCATAGAGTGGAACTAGATATTTTTTTAGTCTCATCTATTATATAATGTTCATAGATAATAATTATAGCCAGAACTGCTGCGAAACAAAGTGGTAGATTTTACCTAAAATAGCAGTTTAAACTTTTCTAGAAATCAAAAGCATCTTTTGGAGTATATAGAATGCACGGATACATAAATCTCCTTAATAAGCATGCACTACTTATTATCATAGGTCTTGCATTGCTTCTGCGGTTTTATCAATTAGGAGTTAATCCTCCATCTCTAACGTGGGACGAAGCTGCATGGGGATACAATGCGTACTCCCTGGGTATTGATGGCAAAGATGAATTTGGAAGATTTATTCCCTTGGATTATTTAGAATCTTTTGGAGATTTTAAGCCGCCAATGTACGCATATTTATCTTTAATCCCAGTAAAAATTTTTGGGCTAACTGAATTTTCCACACGGTTTGCGTCTGCTTTTATAGGTGTTTTAACAGTTTTCGTTTCGTACTATCTTGTGAAACTGATTTTTTATTCTTCAGAAAATAAAAAGAGCTATGCTTTGATAAGCTCTTTACTCCTTTCTGTTTCACCATGGCATATCAACTTATCGCGAGCCGCATTCGAAGCTAATGTTGCGACTTTTTTCATCGCGATTGGTGTTTACTTTTTTCTAAGAAGCATGCTAGAACATAAGATTTTTATCGTAGTTTCACTTATTGCATTTGTTTTTTCGATGTATACATTTAATACTGCACGTGTCGTTTCACCGCTCCTTCTCTTTTTGTTGGTTGTGCTATTTAGAAATAAGCTTTTAGTATTTAGAAAAGAATTTTTAATCGCGTGTATAATTGCCATGTTTATTTTGTTGCCGAGTATAAGATTTTTAATGTCTCCTCACGCAAAATTACGATTTGAAGAAGTCAATATATTTTCTAATATTGAAGTTGTAGAAGAGTCAAATAAAAGAATAGAAAATAGCAATTATTCGCTCATGGGTAAGATTTTAAATAACAGAAGAGTATTATTTTCTCTTGAATATTTAAGACACTATTTTGATAACCTTAACCCTTTGTTTTTATTTATAAAAGGAGACGGAAATCCAAAGTTTTCTACTCAGGACGTAGGGCAGTTGTACTTGCTTGAATTACCATTTCTCGTTATTGGTTTACTATATTTATTCAGAAAAAAAGAAGGATTTTGGTGGATTGTGCCTTTATGGTTTATCTTAGGTATTGTTCCGGCAGCAACCGCGCGAGAAACCCCTCATGCTTTGAGAATAGAAACCACTCTCCCAATGTTCCAAGTATTAACAGGATATGGAGCTGTTCAATTCCTTATGAGCATTCGTCAAAAAGTGTTTCTTTCTGTTATGCTGCTGGTTGTACTTTTTATTAGTGTTCTATATTACTTACATGGTTATTATGCTCACTATCCAAGAGAATTCTCTGGAGAATGGCAATATGGATATAAAGATGCGATTTCGTATATAAACAAAATTGCTGAGAAATATGATCGAATTTATTTTACCAACGATTTAGGCAGGCCATATATATATGTACTTTTTTATACTGAGTATTCACCAGAGAAGTTTAGGAAAGAGCAGATTGTTAAAAGAGAACCTCTCGGTTTTGTTCATATTTTAGGTTTTGATAAATTTCGATTTTCTCAAGATTTAAGAAATACTCATGCCTCTGAGAAAGTTCTTTATATAGATACTCCTAAAAATATACCAGAAGGTGCAAAAATTATGCAGAAATTTTATTTGTTAAATAAACAACCAGTCTTGATTGCGTATGAAAAATAATTTTTTTGACATGTATAAAAAGACAAACTACCTATTGATTGTTATTGTTATAATTGCAGCTGTAATAAGGTTATTGAAACTCGGAGAAACACCACCCTCCTTAAATTGGGACGAAGTTGCTCTTGGTTATAATGCGTATTCTATTGTCCAGACAGGTAAAGACGAATATGGCTCATCTTTTCCTTTTATTCTTCGTTCTTATGATGACTTTAAACCCGCATTCTATATTTACTTTGTTGCACCCTTTGTATACATATTTGGATTAGATGCGTTTTCAGTTCGGTTGCCTTCTGCTATTTTTGGTACTTTGGCAGTTATGGCAACATATTTTCTTGTTAAAGTACTTTTATCCTATTTTAATGGTTTTAAAGATCATAGAATCTTAAATAGTAAAAATATTGCTTTAACCTCGTCACTACTTTTGGCGCTTTCACCTTGGCATATTCAATTTTCTCGCATAGCTTTTGAGTCGAATCTAGGTTTGTCATTGAATATTTTTTTCGTTTTATTCTTATTACTTTCGTTAACGCGTCCATTTTTTTTCATCGTATCATGTATTTTCGTTGCGTCTAATCCGTATATGTATCAGAGCGATAAAGTATTTACTCCGCTGCTGTTTATTTTTTTATTGTTTATAGTCAGAAAACAATTGATTCGGTTTCCAAAAAAAGTTTTAATACTCGGAATATTCACAGTCATAGTTATTCTTTTACCAATGGTATTTTATACACTTACCAATAAACAAGCTCTTGCTCGAGCCCAAGGAGTGAGTGTTTTTTCCGATACTACATCTCTTCTTGAGAGAAACGCAAATAGACTCATTATAGACAGGGAGAAGAAGAATTACTTGGGGTACTTTCTTGATAATAGAAGAGTTGTATTTGTAATTTCTGTAATAAGTGGCTATATATCTCATTTCGACTTAAATTGGTTGTTTATTACTGGAGATTTAGCACGTCATCATGCACCAGGAATGGGGCTTTTATATCTTTTTGAATTGCCTTTTTTACTGGTTGGAATCTATATTCTGGTATGGGGAAACTTTAATAAAAAAATAAAGATAATATTACTTGGATGGTTTTTGTTAGCTCCTGTACCAGCTTCCATAACTACAGGAGTTCCACATGCTGTAAGAACGTTAAATTTTCTTCCTATGTTTCAGATATTTACAGCTTTGGGATTACTAACAACAATCGCTTCTATATCAAAAATAAAACATGAAATAGTAAAAATACGAATTAAATATTTAATATTTTCTCTTTTTTTTTTGTTCTTCATATTTAACTTCTTATAGTTTTTAAATCA
>CAZVON010000003.1:41985-55456 GCA_964628435.1 uncultured Gammaproteobacteria bacterium | reverse complement strand
CTATACTTCAGAAGATTGGCAATATGGATATAAAGAAGCTGTATCAAAAGTAAAAACACTGGAAAAAAAATACGATAAAGTAATTGTTTCTAATAAACCACACCTAGATCAATCTTATATGTTTTTCTTATTTTATCTCAAGTACCCTCCGTCAATATATCAGCAATATTCTCAAAGTTCTTCCGGTGGTTTTAGGGAAAATCACATATTCGGAAAATATGAGTTTCGGACAATCGAGTGGGACCAAAAAAAGAAAAAAGATAGAACCTTATATGTGGGGAGACCAGAAGATTTTCCAGAGAATGTTACAGTACTTGAAAGAATTTTTTTTCTGAATGGTAAATCAGCAATTTACATAGTAGCGAATTGATTCCATGCATATTTTCTTTTTGGGTCATCCACTAGTAAAGAACATACATAGTAAATACATTTTACTTTTTATTTTATTGCTGTCCGTTCATTTTTTTTTAAGGATTTATCAACTTGAGGATCGAACTCAATTTACCTACGATCAAGTTGACAATGCGTGGACCATGAAAAATATTCTTGTCGATGGGAAATATCCTTTTGTTGGGCCTGCAGTTAAACAAAACTCTGGTTTTTATCTTGGTCCATTATATTACTACTTACTTGTTCCATTTTATTGGTTTTTTAATTTAGATCCCATTGCATCAGCAGTGTTTTCTGTATTTACCAGTGTTGTCAACTTTATTATCCTATTTTTTGTAGTTAAGAATATTTTCTCAGTACAATTAGCGTTTGTGGGGAATTTTTTATATACGTTTTCTGCATTTGCGCTTTCAAATGATCATGTTCAGTGGAACGTTGGTTTTTTACCTTCTATCTCTCTTCTTGTTTTTTACTCTTTATATAAAATATTCAATGGACAAACAAAGTTTACTTTTTTACTATTTTTTATATTAGGAATTTCACTTAATGTTCATTTTACGGCGATATTTTTTTTATTATAACTGTTCTCTGTTTTCCATTTTTACCGAATAAAATTAAATTTTTGAAGATAGCATTAGTTACTTTTCCGTTACTATTTATCTGGATTATTTCTAACACAGTTGCAGAGATTATTCAACATAGAAATCAGTATGGAAATTTGAGTGTTTTCACGCAGAATTATTATCATGGTTTTCATCTTAGACGATTTTTGCAATTGACAAGTGATGCATTTATACAGTTTGAACCATTATTGTATTTTAAAGAAATTAAATTTATCAAATATATAATAGCAATTCTGTTCCCAGCGGTTTATATTTTAAGGATCCCTCAAAGGAAGAGCCTAGCTATTACGTATTTATGGATTCTCTGGTTTTTAGTTCCATGGCTAGTTTTTTCTCTATATAGTGAAGAAATAAGTGACTGTTATTTCATGAATACTTTTCCACTTGCAATAATTGGCATAGCGTATTTTGTCTTATTATGCTTTGGTATAAATCCTACTTTGGAGATCGTTATTAGTGTTCCTTACTTTTTTATATATATACAGCAACTTACAATATTACTTCCAACAGGGAAATCACAACTCTATTGCTTATTCCAAAAGAAAGATTCAAGATGTCATCAAAAACGGAGTGGAGCCCCATTTTGTACATGGTAGTCCAGATTCATATATATATTCATATTACAAAAAACATGAGAAAGATATTTTTGCAAAATAGTATTCTGGTATTACTCTTCAGTATCATTGCTTTAGAGCAAATCAATATGTTACCATCTAAAAGTTGCAAAGATCGAAAGACTGAGTGTTTTCTTAGTAAATAACTTGTCTTATGAGAAGAAAAAAATTGCTCATTACAGGAGGAGTAGGTTTTGTTGGTAGTCATCTAACTCGATACTTAATACAAAAAGAAGGATATGAAATAGTTGTTCTTGATAAGCTTGATCCAGATATTTCTGAAAACCTCGTTGAAGGAGTCACTTACATTAAAGGTGATATAACTTCGATACAAGATATAAAAAGGGCTTTTGAAAAAGGACCATTCTTGGCCGTTTATCACTTAGCTTCAGCCATGCCGAATAAGGCTGTTTCAAATGATGTTTTGTGGGAAACAAATGTTTCTGGTACTTCCAATTTGATATCTGAATCAGTGAACAATAGAGTAAACTCTTTTATTTTCACATCGAGTAATGTCACATATGGAAACCCTTTCACGCTTCCGGTAACAGAAGAAATGCCTTTAAAACCACTTGAAATATATGGAAAAAGTAAACAACAAGCGGAGAAGGAATTAGAAAAATTTAAAAAAAATATTAACATTCAAATATTCCGTTGCCCGGTGATAACAGGAACTGGACGGTTGGGATTACAGGCCATTCTATTCGAATTTATATCAGAGAACCGTAATGTATACTTATTAGGAGATGGGTCGAATAAGTACCAATTTATTGATGTCATGGATATAGCTATTGCTCTTGAAAAAGCAAGTCATATTCGTGGATTTGATATTTACACGGTAGGAGCTGATGAGGTTATGTCTCTAAGAAATATCTACAAGCATGTCATTGATTTTGCAGGAAGTAGATCGAAAATAGTCCCATTGCCAATTACCCCAGCGCTCTTTATTCTTTCTATTCTTGATAAGATGAATCTCTCGCCTCTTGGTGTTTATCAGTATACAATGCTAGGTCGTTCATTATATGCCGATACTAAAAAAGTAAAAAAAAAACTTAATTGGAAGCCAAAGAAAACAAACTTAGATACATTTATAGAAAATTATAAATGGTATATAGATAATAAAGAAAAGTTCACAAAAGTAGAATCAGGTATTTTTTCCTCTAATAGAAGTTTACCCAAAATGGGGGTTTTTAAATTATTGAAAATTCTTTCTTAAAAAAGTGAAGACTATCCTTACAAAAAAAAATGTATGTATAACTTTAGTTGTCATACTAGCTTCATTTCTTAGATTTTGGAATATTGAAAATGTTCCACCAAGTCCCTCACTTGATGAAGCATCAATCAGTTATAATGCATATTCAATTTTAGAAACTGGAGGAGACGAGTATGGAGAATTTCCAATTTTATCTCATCGTTCCTATGACGATTGGAGGAGAGCAATATATCTATATCTTACTCTTCCATTCGTTAAGGTATTTGGGTTACAAGTTGTGTCTGTTCGACTTCCAGCAGTAATTTTATCGGTTTTAACAGTGTTGGCATTTTTTTATATTGTGCTAGATTTTTTTTTAAAACGCTCATCTTTTTCTTTTATTGTTGCTCTTTTTGCATCACTCTTACTTGCTGTCAATCCTTGGCATATTTATATTTCTCGTTTAGGACATGAATCAAATGCATATTTATCTTTTTCTGTATTTGGAGTATTGTTTTTCCTAAAAGGCGAAAGGAATAAAAAGTGGTCAATGCTTTTTTTGTCACTGTTTTTTTTCGTTGTGTCAATGGCAAGTTACTATGCTGGACAGGTTTTTATACCGTTGTTTTTAACAGGGATTGTCTTAATTTTTAGGCGGAGTCTTTTGGCATTCATCACATCTAATAAAAAAATGCTTATTGGTCTGTTGATATGTTTAGGCTTACTTATTCCTCTCTTTAGTCAACTTTTCTCCCCTACTGCTCTTGTTAGGTTCCAAGGCACCAGCACTTTTAAGCCGGAAGCACATTGGGAAATGTTTCAAAAACGCGTAGAGCTTAGAAACAATGCAGTTGAAAATAACGATATTTTTAGAAGACTATTTTATAGTAGTCATATTTTTCCATTGCAAGTATTAATTGATGGATACGTTTCTCATTTTAATCCGCAGTGGCTATTCTTTAACTCTTCTGCCGAACCTCATAAAGTTCCCAATATGGGTCTTTTATATATATGGGGAATTCCATTTATTGTAATTGGAATCATTGTTTTACTTTTGAGTCATCGAATAGAATTTAGAGTAAAAAAATTTATTTTTCTATGGTTTTTCCTCGCTCCTCTTCCTGCTGCAATTGCAACACAGGCTCCACATGCGATGCGTTCTTATATTTTTCTTCTAAACTGGCAAATTTTCATTGCTTTTGGATTGACGTATATATTTTTTGGATTTAAAAAATTTAAATACGTAATCTTATCTGTATTTATACTATTAATTCTGTTTAGCTTGTCATCCATGTATAAAAATTATTTTGATATTTTCCCAAGGGAGCAATCAAATTCATTTCATTATGCGTTGTCAAAAACAATTCCTTATGTACTTTTAGAGCAACAGCACTATAAAAAGGTAATTTTTTCAAACAAAGGTGATCTATACCAATCATATATGCTATTTTTATACCACAGCCGATATGATCCATTGCGTTATCAGAAGTTTGGTGGAACAAAGTCTGGAGGATATGCAGAAACGCATGTATTCGACAAGTATGAATTTCGAGACATTAATCTTAAAAATGAACGCATGCAAGATGGTGTATTATATATAGTGAATATATCAGAAGGTTTAACGAATGGAACTGAACTCAAAACATTTAAGAATCTTGATGGAAAAGATGCTATTAGAGTCTATGGTTCAAAGTAATGTGAGTGAATAAGACAAGTAAAGAATACATGAAGATTTTACTATGCATACTATACAAATGAAATTTAAAAAAAAGATACTTTTATTGCTTCTTGTTGTTTTTTCTGTTATCCCCTTGTCTGACCTATTAAGAGATGGGTTTCCGATAACTCATGATGGGCAAGATCATATCGCGCGTATTGCAAACTTTTATCAGAATTTACAAGAGGGAATAATAATACCTCGTTGGGCTAGAAATTTAAATTGGGGTTATGGACATCCCATATTAATGTTTTTATATCCTTTTCCTTCGTATTTTGCATCTCTGTTTTACTTTGTCGGTTTTGGCCTTATTGAGAGTTACAAGCTTGTTTTTGGATTAAGCTATATATTAAGCGGTATCACGATGTATGTATTTCTTAAAAGCTTTATAAATGACAAATCGGCATTTATCGGTAGTGTATTATATCTTTATGCTCCTTACAGATTTGTTGACTTTTATGTCCGGGGAGCAATTGGTGAACACGTGGCATTCATTTTTCCACCAATTGTTTTTTATTGCTTATTTAAATTACATAAAAAAGTTGCATGGAGTTCTATATTGGTAGGAAGTTTATCTTTAGGCGGGCTTATTCTATCTCATAATGCTATAAGCATAATGTTTTTTCCTCTTATAGTTTTATATGGGTCCTATTTATATTATTTTAGTACTGGCAAGAAGAAATTTTTGTTTTCTTCTCTAATGGTTATCGTTTTGGGATTATGCTTCACATCTTTTTTTTGGACGCCAGCTTTTTTTGAAGGAAAGTATACTTTAAGAGATATAGTAACAGCAAAAGAATACATGTCTGGGTTTGTAGAGGTTTCAAGATTTTTTAGTCTCGATTGGAGTTATGGCGGATCGGAACAACTGAGTGTTCAGATTGGAATCGTCCAATGGATTTTTGTTTTATTAAGTTTGGTTCTCATATATAAGCTTATAAAAGAAAAAAACAAATTAGGCGTTTTATTGTTAATTTTTTTTACTACTTTTTTCCTATCATTGTTTCTGATGACCTCACTTTCTGGTTTTATCTGGCAAAAAATTACCACGTTACATAAATTCCAATTTCCATGGCGTTTTATGTCGCTAACTGTATATAGTACAGCAATTCTGGGAGGAATTGTCTTTTCTCTAACGTCAAAAAAATTCCAAAATATACTCCTGATTACAATCCTGTTTATTTTAATAATAAGTAATAAGAATTATTGGCATGCGAAAGATTTTGATCTTAGACAAACAGATTTTTTTACAAAAGTATATGAGGGAACTACAGATACTGGTGAAAGTGCACCCATTTGGTCTGTTCGGTTTATGGAGAAACGACCGAAAACAGAAGTTGAAATAATCAGTGGAGAGGCGATAGTTCAAAAGATAAAAAGATCTTCGACAATCCATACCTACAAAGTTAAAGCACTTAAAAAGTCACAGATAAGAGAAAATACCTTGTATTTTCCGGGCTGGACTGTACTTATCGATGGAATAAAAACTCCCGTAGAATTTCAGGATCCTCAAAATCGTGGTTTAATGACTTTCTTTGTAGAGAAAGGAACTCATATGATTTCTATAGAATTTCGAGAAACAAAACTGCGGCTTATTGCAAATATAATAAGCGGAGCTAGTATTGGTATCGCTATTTTTTATTCTTTGATTAGATATACTTATATATGGAAACGATTTCTGTAGTCTTGGCAACATATAACGAAGAAAAGAACTTAGAAGATTGTTTGTCCTCGGTTAAAAATTTCGCAGACGAAATAATTGTCGTCGACGGGGGATCAACAGATAAAACAGTAGAAATTGCAAGAAAGTACACTGCTAGAGTGATTGTTACAAATAATCCACCAATTTTCCATATCAATAAACAGAAAGCAATTAATATGGCGACAAAAGATTGGGTTTTGCAATTAGATGCAGATGAAAGATTGAATGAACAGTTAAAGAGGGAAATTAGAGAAAAAACCCAAAATTTCAATAATAAGGTAAATGGTTACTGGATTCCAAGAAAGAACTGGTTTTTAGGACGCTTTCTCATGAAAGGTGGTCAGTACCCTGATTATACGCTTCGTCTTTATAGGCGAGGAAAAGGAAAGTTGCCTCAAAGGAGTGTGCATGAACAGGCTATAGTTGAAGGAAAAGTTGAGTATTTCACAAGTCCACTTATACATATGGCTGATACCAGTTTTTCTCGCTATTTTCTTCGTTTTAACAGATATACTAATTTGATAAAAGACCAACTAATAACGGCAAAAATAGGGTATAATCCAATTACATTCATTAAATATTTATTATTGCTACCAACATGGTGGTTTTGCTTAACCTACATTCGGCACAAAGGATTTATGGACTCATGGCAGGGATTTATTTTTTCTCTCTTTTCTTCACTTCGTTTCCCTGTCTCCTATATAAAATATCTTAAATCAATGTGAACATATTTCACCAGAAGTTGTTAAATTTCTTTAAAAATAGGAGTATGCATTTCTATTTTTTACTTTTATTGCTTATTGTGGGTTCTATTTTACGATTGAGCAATTTCCCATATAGATACTCATTGGGTGAGGAGACAGTACGGGATGCGGTTATCGGTATAGAGGGAGCCAGGCAACTACAATTTCCCTTGACAGGCGCGTTTTCTTCTCTTGGTCCCTTTACATTTGGAGCTTGGTATCAATATCAACTTATTGTTGCAACGCTCTTATTTCGAGATATATATTCTCCATGGATTTATTTGAGTATTATCTCCATCCTATATATTATTATTATATATAAAATTGGCGAACTACTTATCACCAAAAAATTTGGTTTGGTGTTGGCGACTCTTGCTGTTTTTTCTCCAGCTCAAGTTATTTCAGCAACTCATCTAACAAGTCATAACGCAACTAATCTATTTGCCGTTTTGGCTGTGTGGATATTTTTGAAACTTATTAAGAAAAATGTATCATATTGGTGGGGATTAGCTTTAGGATTTGTCATCGGTCTTGGAATGAATTTACACTTTCAGATGACAGGTCTTTTAATTTTTCTCTTGCTTCTTGTTTTGTATAAGCCTAAACGATACCTTTATTTTATTACTGGAATACTTGGTGTTTTTATTAGTTTTATTCCTCTTCTTTTTTTTGAATTAAATAACCACTGGTTTAATGTGAAAAATATGTATATATACATGGTTTATACGCGAAAGCTTATGTATGTTCCGAATAGGTGGTTATTTTACCTTGCAGACTTTTGGCCATCTTTTTGGGCAGATGCTTTAGGAATACCAGTCTGGTTGGCAAGATGTATTATTATCGGCTTCCTTATTATGCTTGGACTGGGTGTATATAAAAAAAGAATCACTATCTCGTGGCTTCTTTTACTTATTTCCTTTTTATCTATCTTTATATTTCTGAGATACTATTGGGGTCCAAAATTTTTTGGATATCTTAATTTTGTACGTCCCTTTGTTTTTATTTTTACCGGTTACTTTATTTATCAGATAAGTAAGGTAAGACATGGTGTTATTATATCGCTAGGATTGCTTCTTGCAATTATTGTACTATCTATGCCTCGGAATATTTCTCAGATGCAACCTGACCCTTTTAGTATGAAGATATATATGGCAACGGATGAAGTACTTCGTAAATATCCTCAAAAGACGTTTCAGGTTTATGAATGTGCTCAGGAATATTCTTCCACCTATAATGCTAAAGTGTTTTCTATACTCTTTGTCCTAGATTCTCACGAAAAGATTGGCAATGATATGAAAATTGGCATAAATGGCGGGGAGTGTGAGTACCCAATATCTGATAAGGAAAAAGATAGCTTAACCAAAAATCTACTTGCGAAAAAGAATGAATATGTTAAGCTAAGCTCATTGGGTATTATGGATTTTTCTAGTCTTTCGGAAAAAGAACTTGCTGCTTCAAGTTGGAAAAAAATAACAATGCCTGCTATATATGATTCATATGCTCGTTGGTGGTTTCGTGTACGACCATAAAATATGAAAATTCTTGTTACAGGAGGTGCAGGGTATATTGGGAGTTTCATGACAAAAAGACTTCTTGATGAGGGATTCAATGTTGTTGTGCTTGATAGTTTAGAAAGAGGGTACAAGGAAATCATTGATCAAAGAGCAAAATTCGTAGAAACAAATATTTTAGACAAAGAAAAAATTGGAAGAGTTTTTCAAGAGGAATTAGTTGATTCAGTTATTCATTTCGCAGGATATATATCAATGGGAGAATCTATGGAGAATCCATATATTTATTTTGAAAATAACACCTATGGTTCGCTAAATCTTCTTGAACAAATGAAGAAATCGGGAGTTAAAAAAATGCTATTTTCTTCAACAGCAGGAGTTTATGGCAATTCGACTGTAGTTCCTATTTCGGAAAATCATGTCAAGGATCCCACAAATCCATATGGGGAGAGTAAAAGAATGGTGGAAAGGATATTGTCATGGTATGAAAGGATCCACTCAATTAGTTTTGTAAGCCTTCGATACTTTAACGCTTCAGGAGCTGCTCTTGATGCAAACATGGGAGAGAACCATGATCCGGAAACGCATATTATTCCAAATGCAATAAAGGCTATTCTTACGGATACAGAGTTTAGCCTATATGGTACAGACTATGGTACGCCTGATGGTACTTGTATAAGAGATTATGTTCATATATTAGATCTTGTAGAAGCACATATGCTTGCTTTAAAAAAACTTCATAGTGAAAAAGGAAAATTTGTATACAACGTTGGGACTGGAACAGGATATTCCAATAAACAGGTTTTAGAAACAATTGAGAAGGTTTCAGGAAAGAATATAAAGATAAAATCAGAAGAAAGAAGATTTGGAGATGCAGAAATACTAGTGGCTGATTCAAGTAGAATCCAACGTGAATTAAATTTCGCCCCACAGTACTCCGATCTTGAAACTATTATAAAAACAGCTTGGGAATGGCATAAAAAAAATTCAGAATGAGGTATATTCTCTGCATAGCCACAATACTGATTATTCTTTTCGCTACTTTTTCAAAAAACCCTGTCTTTGCAAGTAGCGATTATGTCTTGCCTTACCCCTCATTTATGCCAGGAAGTAAGTTTTACAAAGTAAGTTTGGTTATCGATGAGCTGAAAACATATTGGTATTTTGGAGATTTTAGCCAGTTTATATATAATCTTCAGCAAGCTGACAAATATTTGGTTGAAGCAAAAACACTTATAGAATATAAACAGTATTTGCTGGCATATAATGCTCTTGAGAAATCAAACAAGTTTTTTTCGCAAATCAAACCTCACTTATTAAAAGCAAAGAAACAAAAGAAAAATATTACTGAAAAAAAGAAAATATTAAATCAGGCTATCGAAAAACATATAGAGATTCTAACTTTTATCTATACGGTTGAGCCGCGCAGCTATATTTGGGTTCCTGAAAAAGGAGAGTCTAGTACGTTAAATTTTGAAAAATTAATACAAGAATCCATTTCTATACGTAAATCATCCTATGAATAAAACTATCGTAAGTATTTATAGTTTTTTCTTAATTTCTTTTACAGTATTTTCATATATTTTTGTAGATCCAAATCTATTTTATTTAAGAGATATCTATACCGGATGGTTTCATGAGTACAGGTCATTTGTTACACCTTTTTATGCGACTTTCCTTATCTTATTTTTTTTCTTTTATGTGTATTTCATGAGAATGGCATTTCAAAAAAAGATTAAAATTGCCGAAATCACTTTATTAATTGCTCTTTCTTGTTTCTTGCTCTTACTTTCTTATCCGACTATGCTTTCGCATGATATTTTTAATTATATTACTACAGCAAAAGTTACATACTTTTATCAAGAAAATCCCTATGTTATTATGCCAACTGAATTTATTGGCGAACCTTTACTTAGATTTACTCATGCGGCGAACAAAATTGCGCTCTATGGTCCTTTTTGGACTTTTCTTACTGCTTTGCCATTTTTTATAAGCGCGGAATCTTTTATTGCAATGTTACTTTCCTTTAAGTTGTTGGTTGGATTTTTCTATATAGGTTTAGTGCATCTTTTATGGAAGATATCAAAGAATGTAACAACCGTTACTTTCTTTGCTCTTAATCCTCTAGTATTAATAGAAACTTTTATGAGCGGGCATAATGATGTTGTAATGATGTTTTTTGCATTATACGGAATATATTTTGCTTTAAGAAGAAAACACCTTTTAGCAATATCTTGTATTCTTTTATCTATTATGATTAAATACGCGACCCTGTTTTTATTGCTGGTGTATTTTTATGTTCTATTAAAGCATGTTAAAAAACAATCTATCGTTGACCAGAAAGCATATTTGCTTTCAGCATTTGCAATGATGATTATTTTTATATTGTCACCCTTACGTGTGGAAATATACCCGTGGTATGCAATATGGTTTTTACCTTTTGTTATCTTGTCCGGTCAAAAATATCTTATGATTATTTCTTTTGCGCTTTCGTTTTCTCTCATGCTTCGTTATATTCCATTTATGCTTCTCCAGACTCATTTTGGGATAACGCCAATAATTAAGATAGCGCTTACATTTTTACCTACAACATTGTTAACCGTGCCTTTTTTAGTATATAGAAAGTTATGGAAGAGTGTATTTTCTTAGGTATTAATGAATTACTATGGTAGATAGTTTCAAGAGAAATATTCTGAAAATTTTACTTGTTGTTTTACTTGTCTTTCTTTCACTTATCCCTCGTTCAGTCGAAATATTAAATAAAAATCCTATCTTTCTTCTAGATCAGGGAAGAGATTATTTGGCTGTTAAAAAAATAGTGACAGAAAGCAATCTTACTCTTATTGGTGCAGAAATTGGAAGTGGAATGGCCCAATTTCAGGGTATTTTTCATGGACCATTTTATTTTTATCTACTCTCTATACCTTTCATGCTTTTTAATGGTAACCCATATGGAGGATTACTCCTCATGTTTATATTTGGAATGCTTTCTATAACAACAGGTTATATTTTCGCAAAAAAAATACTTGGAGATTTAGGAGGAATAGTTATGGCTCTTCTTGTTGCTGCTTCTCCGCCTCTTATATCTCAATCAAGATTTGTCTGGAGTCCACATCCATCAACACTATTTATTCTTCTGGCATTTTATTTTATTTACTTAATTCCTTTAAAGAAATATAAATACATTTTCCTGGCGTCTTTTTTTACAGGTTTTGTGTATAATTTTGAATTTGCAATTGTTGTCCCTATGTCTGTTGCTCTTTTTCTCTACTCATTGTTAGTTTTTAAGTTTAGGGATATAAAGCCTTATATTTTTTCGTTAGCTGGGTTTTTAATTGCCTTCTTGCCGCTTCTGATTTTTGAATTCCGCCACGGTTTTAGAGCGTTACAAGGAGTAGTTGATTACTTAAGTAGCTCTCAGGTTGGATCATTTCTGCAGATTGATAAATTATACTACAATTTAAGCTGGTTTTTTTATAATGTTTTAGATTCTTTCCCTCGACAAGAAATTGTATCGTTTGTCCTCATTTTTCTTGTTTCTGTTGTTGCGCTTTTGTATTTTGGGATAACAGAAAAGAATTCAGGAATCAAAAATTTTTTGAAGTATTTATTAATACTTATTATTGTTACTTTTCTAACGCAATATTCAATTCGAACTCATATATTTGAGTACTACCTCATTCATCTTAATTTGGTTTATATTTTTTTATTTTCATATATATTCATAGTTTCATATCAAAAAAAAGAAATTAAGCTTCAATTCATTTTAAGCTCCTTTTTCGCACTATTTCTTTTTTATGCAGTGCTCAATGGGTATAGTACCTTTCAAAGAGATTTTTTCGACCATGGAGGAATGGTGAAAATGAAAGGAAAAATTGAAGTAATTGATTATATATATAGGGATGCAAAAAAAGAAAAGTTTGGCTTGCTGGTTTTCAGCCCTCCTGTCTATACGTTTCCTTACGATTATCTTATCTGGTGGCATGGGAATAATACCTACAAGTATACTCCTCATCAAGAAAAAAAGGGACTATTTTATCTTCTTATTGAAAAAGACTTTTCCAAGCCATGGAGTTATAAAGGATGGCTTGAAACGGTAGTCATATCTGGAAAGGTGTTGGAGACAAAAGAATTATCAAGTGGGTTTATTGTACAAAAACGAATAGGAGATTAAAGTGTCTATTGGATTCAAATTTGAAATTTTGTTGGTTTCAATTTTTTTTATCTTTTCCATATGGTTAATGAATAAATCATTTGGATATGATTCTGTCAATCATACATTTAGAATTTCAAGGCACCAAATAGGAGATTTCGGACTACATTTATCATTAATCAGATCATTTTCTTGGGGAAATAATTTTCCTCCAGAATCACCATTATTTCCGGGAAAACCGCTTCCATATCATTATTATTTTGCTCTAGCTGTTGGATTGCTTGAAAGAGTTGGTGTACGAATTGATATAGCGTTGAATGGACTAAGTGCAATTTTTTTTACTATAGTATTATACTACATTTATAAGTTGCCACAGCTTATCTTTAAGCAGAACTGGTTTGTCGGGATTGTCTCTGTAATACTTTTTATTTTTCATAGTAGTTTTACATTCATTGACTTCTTAAAAGGAAAACCATTAACAACTCAAATCTTAAAAGATTTTTGGTATCTTCCTGATTATATTCATAAAGGCCCATTTGATAATTCGATTATTTCTATCTTTTTTACATTCAATGTGTTTCTTAATCAGCGTCACTTAGTTGTGGCTATAGCAATCAGTTTGATAATACTTTATTTCTTACTCTCAAGATTGCAAAAGTCACAAAAGATTTCCTTAATGTCGCTTCTCATACTTGGTGTTATTATTGGAATAAGCTCGCGAGTTCATTCGCTTATATTCATTAGTAATTTAGTAGTAATTGGAGGGGTATTTTTCATTTTCAAAAGAAAATTTTCTGTCGTTCCTATTTTTTTACCAGCATTAATA
>CAZVON010000003.1:22451-41975 GCA_964628435.1 uncultured Gammaproteobacteria bacterium | reverse complement strand
AACTCCAACTATAGCCGGCAAAAATAAACCGCAGTCAAATATCAGAACGTCTTCATCAATCTCGAGGGCAGTCATGTTCTTTCCAACTTCGCTGTAACCGCCAATTGTATGTATCTTCATCTTCCAGCTAATTTTTATTCCTCATTTTTTAAATATATTAGGTCAGGATCTATCCCACCAGTTTTTCAACCCTGGCTTTTTGTCAGAAAGACCTTTAAGTGTTACTAGTTTTTTAAATTTTTGGATTCAGAATTTAGGACTCACGATATTGTTCATTCCACTTGGGTTCATAATGGCAGACAAAATCCAAAGAAAGATTTTCTTATGTTTTTTATCGCTTTTCATTTTAGGAAATATTTTTCAATTTAGTTTTAAAATTGAGCATAACCACTCCTTTTTTAACTATTTTTTAATAATTGCGAATTTTTATTCAGCTTTTGCTTTGCTAAAAATCTGGCAGCGCAATTTGATTGGGAGACTAATAACAATTTTTTTTTTATTTTTACTTTGTTTTTCAGGTATGTTGGATCTGATAGCGATTAAAAACGACTTTCAATATCTATTAAGTGATGCTCCAAAGAATAAATTTATGGGATGGATAAAAGATAATACAGACAAAAATGATGTATTTTTTTCCAAAGAAGAAATTCTTGATCCAATAACGCTTTCCGGGAGAAAAAACTATGTGGGGCATGCGTATTATATGGGATACGACACCTCGGAGCGAAAGCAATTTGTCAAGGAGGTATATGAGGTAAAAGAAAGTAAAATCTTTGATTCTGTAAGGAAAAAGGGGATAAGATATATAGTTATACCAATAAAAAATCGAACAGACTTTAATTACAAAGTAGATGTGAACTTCTTAACAGAAAATCTTGAAATTGCTTATCAAGATGATGAGGTATTAGTTTTTAAACTGTAATTATTTATGAAAAAATATTTTCCGTTTGTATTTCTTATTGGCATATCTTTTTTGGCGACTTTTCCTTTACTCAAGCCTGGTCTTCCTCCCACCCATGATGGTGAGTATCATGTTGTTCGTGGGTATCAATTTTTTAAAGTTTTAAAAGGTGGTGTTGTATATCCAAGGTGGCAGCCTGATACAAACAATGGATATGGATCTCCGCTTATGAACTATTATTATCCGTTGCCATATTATGTTATGTCTTTTTTTCATATTTTAAATTTTAGCTTTATTGATAGTTTTAAATTAGGAATGGTTGCAGCAGCTATAGCAGGTGCAATCTTCTTTTTCCTTTGGTCGAGAATTTTTTTTGGAACAATTGGTGGAATAGTTTCTTCAGTTTGTTACACGTTTTCTCCATATCATTTTGTTGACATATATGTGCGTGGATCAGCAGGTGAAGTATGGTCCCTGGCGTTTTTCCCTGGGTTTTTCTGGGCGGCTACAAAAGCAATAAGAGAGAATAACTTGAAGTATACGATATTAGCTTCAATTTTTCTTGCTCTCGTTGTATTTGCACATAATATTTTAGCTTATATGTTTTTCCCATTTGCATTTTTTTATTGTATCTTTTTATTGTTTTTCGAAAAAAATAAAATACAGGCTTTTATGAATACAGGAATACTTTTCTTATTAGGATTAGGTTTATCTGCAATATTTTGGATACCTGCTTTACTGGAAAGAAGTTATGTTACAGGACTTCTGATATTTAATATCACAGAACACTTCCCTCAAGTGTACCAGCTTGTCTTTCCTTCGTGGGGAACTGGATTTTCTAGTACTGATGTGGGTAATCAGATGTCATTCCAGATCGGACTTACAAATATATTAGGTGTTGTATTAGGAATGTTTGTTTTATTATATCATTTAAGAAAAAAAGACTCTTCGCATGCGTCCATCATTTTATTTTTTTTACTTGCTTTCTTTGTGGTTCTTTTTCTTGTTCTTAAGGTTTCCTATCCTATTTGGAAATATGTTCCACTTTTTAATTATTTTCAATTCCCGTGGAGATTTTTAAGTTTGGAAATACTTTTTTCTTCATTCTTATTGGGCACTGTATTTATTGTCAAACGGTCAAGAGTTTTGGCTGTAATTCTAATCCTTTTGACAAGCCTTCTGACCATAAATTATACCAAGCCTGCATATTATTTGATGCGGGACGATAATTATTATACTACTCGATCAAACTTTATTGATGGCACAAATACACCAGGAGATATTTTTAACACTGTCTGGTTTAATACAACTCTCCCAAAAGCGAAAGAGAAAATAGTTATTGCTGCAGGGGAAGGAGAAATCCAAAAGATTCTATTAAAACCGACTGAGTATTCATTTTCTATTGATGTTAGGAAGTTATCAGAGGTTCAAATAAATACAGCATATTTTCCTGGTTGGACGGCTTATATAAACAAACAAGAGATTATTCTTGACAAGACTAAAGACGGCTTCATGAGACTTACTTTGCCAGCCGGAAATCATAAAATAGTAATTAAGCAAGAGCTTACCATGATTCAAAGTATAGCAACAAGAGTAAGTAGCATAAGTATTTTGCTCGTTTTAGCTTTGTTTGCCAGGATGAGCTATGCTACAATGAGAAGGTGAAAATAGCCATTGATATAACTCCTATAAAAGGTGATAACTCAGGTCATAAAGTAAGAGGATCGGGTTCTTATATATCCCATCTTAAGGAATCGCTTGTAAAATATTTTCCTCAACATAGCTATATGTTTTTTACGAAGAGAGATGGGTTAGATCCCACTGCTGATATTATTCATTATCCATATTTTGATCCATTTTTTTTGAGCCTTCCGATAAAATGCAATATTCAAAGTGTAGTTACGGTGCACGATGTCATCCCTCTTTTATTTTCTGATAAGTTTCCAATTGGAATTAAAGGAGCCATAAAATGGTTTTTACAAAAATACGCACTCTCAAAAAAACAAGCAATAATAACAGATTCTGAATGCTCGAGAACAGATATTTTGCATTACATCCCTATAAGCGAGGAAAAGGTTCATGTTGTTTATCTAGCGGCAGGAGAACAATTCAAAAAAGTCGTTGATAATTCATCAAATAATAAAAAACTTGAAAAAGTGAAAAAGAAATATAATCTTCCTTCAAAATTTGCTCTCTATGTTGGGGATTGTACGTGGAATAAAAATGTTCCTAATCTTATTAAGGCTATTAAAAAAAAACAAATTCCCCTTGTTTTAGTAGGTAGTGCATTTGTCAAAAGTCCTGAAGTTAATAAGTGGAATGAGGATTTAATTGAAGTCTTAGAGATGATAAAAAATAATCCATTAGTAACGGCATTGGGATACGTACCCGACGAGGATTTAGTTCTTCTCTATAACGTAGCAACCTTATTGGTAGTGCCTTCTCGATATGAAGGTTTTGGATTGCCAGTTCTTGAGGCTATGAGTTCTGGTTGTCCTGTTGTGACTGCGAAAAAGGGGTCATTGCCAGAAGTAGCAGGAGATGCATCTCTATATGTAAATCCTGATGATGTGGAAGATATTGCAAGGGGAATAAAAGAAGTTTATGACGATGCTGATCTAAGAGAAAATTTGATACAAAAAGGCTATCGACAAAACAAGCTATTTACCTGGAAAAAAACAGCCCAAGAAACTATAAGAATTTATGAAAAAACATATTCTTAAGACAACTTCTCATCCATTAATCTCAGGAAGCGCAGTCATTTTTTTAGGCTCCATTCTTTCAAGCTTTTTTAATTTTCTTTTTAATTTATTCATGACAAGAAACTTAAGTGTTGTTGATTATGGAACTGTAGCATCTGTGTTGTCAACAACAACTTTATTTGGTTTAATATCTGGTTCTTTTGTCCCTACAATAATAAGGTTTACGGGTCAATATTTTGCCATCAACGACTTAGCTAGTGTCAAGGGGGTATATAAAAGAATATTTATGATATCTCTATTTTTTGGGATATGTACTTTGTTGTTTTTCACATTTTATTCGAAACAACTTGCAGACTTTTTTCATATAGAACAAGCGTACTTGCTTCCATTGGTCGGGTTAATGTCCTTTTTTAGTTATTTACTCTTAGTAAATACAACTCTTATCCAGGCGAAATTGTCATTTAGATACTTATCTTTCGTGAATCTGCTCGCAGCAGTAAGCAGACTCGGAACAGGTATCTTTTTTGTACTTTTAGGATTTGGTGTATTAGGAGTGTTATGGGCGAATTTACTCTCTACAATTGTTCAATATATGGCGAGCTTCTTGCCGTTAATGTTTTTATTTAAACATTACCAATCTAAATCTATCATAGGTGTTAAAGAGGTGATACGGTATGGAATTCCTACTTCATTATGCATGTTTGTCCTGACGTCATTTGTTACAACAGACATTATTTTAGTTAAACATTTTTTTTCACCACACGAGGCAGGTCTTTATTCAGGAATATCGTTGATTGGAAGGGTAATTTTTTTCTTTACTGCTCCTATTGGAACGGCCATGTTCCCGATGGTTATACAAAGGAGAACCAGGCAAGAAAATTACCGTGCTATTTTTGAGCTCGCGCTTCTATTGGTTTTCTTAAGTTCAATTGTCATATCATTGTTTTATTACCTTTTCCCAGATTTTACAATAACGTTCTTTATTAAAAACTCGCAATACTTATCTTTGTCTCCATTACTTGGGTTATTCGGGCTATTTATTTCTTTATATGCTGTACTCTATATTGTAATCCATTACTTCTTGTCGATCGAAAAGAAAAAAATTGTTTATCCAGTTTGTATAGGTGGAGTTCTTCAAATTTTATTGATTGTGCTTTTTCATAAAGATTTTTTTCAAGTGTTAGTAGTTTCAATAAGTGTTATCAGTTTACTTCTCCTATATCTTTTGTTGTATTACCTAAAATCAGAGAGATATGAAAAAAGCAAATAACCCTTTTATTTCTGTTATAGTTCCTTGCTTCCAGAAAGAAAAGGAAATCAAATATGATATACAAGAGATAGATAGAGTAATGAAACGGTTTTCATTTCCTTTTGAAATCATTGTTGTAGTTGACGGCATGACAGATAAAACTTTTGAAAATGCGAAAAAAATCAAATCACAACATGTAAAGGTATATGGATACGCAACAAATAAAGGAAAAGGGTACGCAATTAGATATGGTATGGTTAGATCGAGAGGGGGTATCGTTGGGTTTATTGACTCAGGTAGGGATCTAAGTCCTGCAGGTATTCCTATGCTTGTTAACAAATTACTGAAGGAGGACGCAGATATAGTAATCGGAAGCAAAAGACACGTTTATTCAAGGGTAAAATATCCCTTAGATAGAAAAATTATTAGTTGGTTTGGACAATTGCTTATAAAGCTTCTTTTCGGATTAGATATAAAAGACACACAAGTTGGTATGAAATTTTTTAAACGAAAAGTACTTGATGACGTTTTGCCAAGACTATTAGTAAAACGCTTTGCTTTTGATATTGAAATTTTGGCAGTAGCCAAGCATCTTGGATATAGAAAGATTTATGAGGCGCCTGTGGAAATAACATATAATTTTGAATCTAGCGTTCTCTCACAGAGTTTATTCAAAGTGCTGGTTGATACATTGATTGACACACTCGCAATCTATTATAGACTGGCAATATTGAGATATTATGATAATGGCAACAGAAGAAGGTGGAAATATGATCCCGACCTGGATTTTAACATAAATATTGGTTAAACGAATTTACTTTTTAAATTTATATTATCTTAAATTTCTGATGAGGCAAGATGAATTTAACCCCTTTTTTTCTAAGAGCGCTATTCTTTTTTATAATTTCATCAGCAAAATTCCAAGCAAGTATTATCACGTAGTCTGGAGTGTCAGAGAATAGTTTATTTTCATGATAGATAGGGATGTGGGTTCCTGGTAAATACAAACCTTGTTTGTAAGGAGTAGAGTCAACTATATACCAGATGTCTCTTGCTGAGATTTTGCAATAGTTAAGAAATGTATTTCCTTTTGCCGGAGCCCCATATCCTACGATTTTCTTTTTATTTTTCTTCAATCTTGAAAGAAGAGTATTAAACTTTTGCTTTCGCTCCATAACTTTTTTTGCAAATTCCTTATATGGCAAAAGAGTGTCTAATTTTTTGTCCACTTCTAATTTTACCAATTTTGCAACTTCAGGATACAATTTGTTTCCTGCTTTCTTTTTTCTCATAAAAACCCTTAATGATCCTCCGTCTAATTCCATTCTTTGAATGGAGAAGATCTCCAAAGACGTGTCTTCAAATAATTTTAAAAGAGCTCTGACTCCAAGATAAGAGAGATGTTCATGATAGACAGTATCGAACTCACACTGCTCTATAAAATCTACAACATATGGAAATTCAATAACGAATGCTCCATCATCGGATAATAAAATTTCTATGCCTTTAACAAACTCATGAATATCATCTACGTGCGCAAAAACATTTGTTGCTGTTATTGCTTTCGCTTTTCCATATTTTTCAACTATTTTCCTCGCAGTTTTTCTTGTGAAATAATCCTTTACCGTAGTAATTCCTTTAAGCTCTGCTACTTTGGCAAGATTTACCGATGGGTCTACGCCTAAAATCCTTACGCCTAGCTGCATATATACTTCAAGCAGTGAGCCATCGTTGCTGCCTATATCAACAGCCAAATCTTTTTCGGTAAGATTTAGTTTATTCTTAATCGTAGTTGCTAATTCAGTAAAATGTTCTATCCTAGTTTTGGATGCAGAGGGAATGTAGAGATAATTGCGAAACATTAATTTCGCTGGTACAACATCGCTTAACTGTACCATTCCACATTTTTTGCAAAAGCAAAGATCAAGAGGGAAAGCCCTTTCCCTTTTAGATAAATCCTTTTTTCTAATAAAACTATTTGCTAATGGTTGAACACCCAGGGAGCAAAACTTGTAGAGGTATTTATTTTGGCATATTCTACACGACATGATTTTCAATTATAATCTAAACTTGTCAAAAATCAATAGGTGTCGTGGCTATGTTTACTTTCAATTTTACTTCTGGTATATTACACTAAATCTATCTATTCAATGAAGATTCTTATATTAAATTGGCGAGACATAAAAAATCCCTCATCAGGCGGAGCAGAAATATTAACGCATGAGTTAGCAAAATATCTCGTAAAAAAAAAGAATGATGTCACATTGTTTAGTAGTAGATTTGAAAGCAGTTTAGCTTCTGAGAAAATAGACGGAGTTAAAATTATTCGTGAGGGACAATCGGTCGCTCGCTACTTTTCTGATTCGGTACACCTCTTGGCATGTAAAAAATATAAAAAAAATTTTGAAGGGAAAATTGATCTTGTTATTGATGAAGTTCATGGAATACCCTTTTTTACTCCCTGGTATGTAAAAGAAAAAAAGGTTGTACTTGTTTGCGAGGTTGCAGGAGATTTATGGATAAAAATGTTTGGGGTATTTTTTGGAACAATAGGAAGGGTGGTAGAAATGTTTTATCTCCGATTTGCATACAATTCGACCCAGTTTATTACGATTTCCAAATCAGCGGAAAAAGACTT
The DNA here is from genome assembly GCA_964628435.1 of uncultured Gammaproteobacteria bacterium. GTDB lineage: Bacteria > Patescibacteriota > Microgenomatia > Levybacterales > UBA12049 > CAZVON01. The sequence goes on along the minus strand of CAZVON010000003.1, from coordinate 34,485 downwards.
AATTAAAAACGGCGTTAAAAAAGAAAATATACATGTTATTCCGGTTGGAGTGAGTCCGCCTTCAGTGCTGCCTGTGGTTAAAAGAGAAAAGATTCCAACCCTAATTTATTTAGGGAGGATTTCGAAATCCAAAGGAATAGAAGATGCAGTTCAGGTTTTGAAAGAGCTATCTTTTAAATATGAAATAAAAATGTGGGTATGCGGGAGGCAAGATCCAGGATATAAAAATGAGCTTCATGAATTAGTTCGAAAATATAAGCTGGATTCAAAGATAATTTTTTTTGATTATGTATCTGAAAAAGAAAAATTTGAGTTATTAAGTAAGGCTTGGATACTGATTCATCCTTCAAAAACAGAAGGGTGGGGAATTAATGTGATCGAAGCGAATTCACGTGGGGTGCCTGCGGTAGGATACAATGTTCCTGGTCTTCAAGACTCTATAAAGCAAGGAGAAACAGGACTATTAGCACAAGATAATTCAATTTACGGATTGGTAAAAGAAATTGAGCGCTTGTTGAATGATAAGGAATTATATAAAAATCTTTCACAAAATGCAATTAAATGGTCTAAAAATTTTAACTGGGAAAAAACAGGAGAGGCAACATGGAAGATTCTAAAACGAATTTATGAGGAATAATAGATTATCTCGCTTTCCAAGTATTACAGTAGTTATTGCAACTTTTAATTCTGAAAGAACACTGAAAAAATGCCTTGAAAGTATAAGAAAGCAAAACTATCCTCAAAAAAAAGTGAATATATTACTCGCGGACGGAGGTTCTACTGATAATACATTTCAGATTGCAAAAGAGTTTGATGCTGTTTTTCTATCTATTTCGCCTGATATCCAAAACGCAGAATACAATAAGGGTGTCGCAGTAAGAAAAGCATCAGGCGAACTCCTACTTATGATTGATCATGATAATGTACTTCCTCATAGTTTTTGGTTGGTAAATATGGTTATGCCAATCCTTAAAGAAAAAGATGTGGTTGGTGTAGAAACGCTTAGATACAACTACGATAAAAAAACCTCCATGCTCGATAGGTATTTTTCACTTTTTGGTGGTGGAGATCCTCTGTCATTTTATCTAGGAAAATCAGATAGACTTTCGTATCTGTATAATAAATATAATTTACTGGGTTCGGCAATGGATAAGGGTAAATACTATATTGTTTCGTTTGAATCAAATAGAGTTCCTACTCTTGGTGCGAATGGATTTCTTATTAAAAGAGATATATTAATAAACAATGCTCAAATTGACGCGAACCACTTTTTTCATATTGATGTTAATGTAGATCTTATAAAAAAAGGTTTTAATAAGTATGCATTTATAAAGGATGACATTATACATTTAACTGGCTATAAAAATATTTCTAGTTTTCTATACAGAAGAAAACTTTTTATGGAGCAATATTATATAAAAAGCAATAAGTATAGAAGATATAGTGTGTTTATGTCTGCAGATAAGCTAAAACTTGTAAAATTTATTATTTATTCAATAACATTTATCAAACCAGCGGTTGACGCTTTAAGAGGTTATCTGAAAATTTCTGATTCTGCCTGGTTTATTCATCCGTTACTTTGCTTTGCTCTCTTCTTGATTTATTCTTTTGTGACAATAAAATCTGTAGTGCAAAAATATGTTTAAGAAGTTAAGAGGAAGAAATGTTCTTATTACTGGCGCAAGTGGTTTTATCGGAAGGCATTTATTTAATAAATTATTTATACTCGGAGCAAATGTATACGGCGTGTCTCTTCAGGTTTCAGATAAGCAGACACTTCAAGCAGATATTCTTGATTACGAATCAATAGACAGAATAATTAAAGATCGTAAGATTGAAATATGCTACCATCTTGCAGGAGAATCAGTAGTTGAATCGGGGAAAAAAGATCCGTATTCAACATTTAAAGTAAATATTGATGGAACACTCAATATTCTAGAGATGTGCAGAGAAAGAAATGTGGACAGGATTATTGTGGCGTCCACGTCGCATGTATATGGAAAAAATGATGTTCCGTATCTTGAAAGTTACACTCCTAAGCCCTCAAGACCTTATGAAACATCTAAGGCTTGTACGGATTTAATTGCTCAATCATATGCAGATACGTATAGGTTACCCGTATTAATACCCCGATTTGTAAATATTTATGGACCAGGTGATTTGAATTTTACAAGATTAGTGCCAAAAACCATAAAAGAAATACTTACAAAAAATGAGGTATCGCTATGGGGAGGAAGCGCTGTTCGTGATTTTTTGTATATAGATGATGCAATTGCTGCTTATATTGATCTTGCAACAGTAAGCATAGAGGAAATTGAGGAAAACAGAATATTTAATTTTGGAGGTGGAAATACAATAACCGTAAGAGAACTTGTAGAAAAAATAATTCAGCAGTCTGGAGACAATATTAAAATTCTTAAAACAAAAGATCGTCGAGAAGATGAGATTAGATCGCAATATGTTTCTTTTGCCAAAGCAAAAAAACATTTAAAATGGGAACCAAAAGTATCCCTAGATGACGGGGTTAGAAGAACATTTGAATGGTATAAGAGTTACTTTGGCAACAGATCTTTATAATATGTCAGAAAGAGATATTCTAGTGTCGGTAATTATTGTAAATTGGAACGGTAGGTCTTTTTTAAAAGATTGTCTTGATGCGATTACTCATGTTAGTTATAGCAATATAGAAATTATTTTTGTCGATAATGCATCAGTTGATGATTCCGCTGATTTCGTAAGAAAAAATTATCCCTCTTTAAAAATTTTTGTTAATGAGGAAAATCTTGGAGTTGGTGGAGGGTTTGAAATCGGTATGAAAAAAGCAATGGGCCAGGCTATTTTACTTCTTAACACCGATGCTATTGTGCCAAAAAAGATTTTAGCGACTTTAACAAAAGTCTTATACTCAAACAAAAAAATAGGAGCAGTTCAACCAAAACTGGTTTTATCTCCAAGTAAAAAACAAATTGACTCAATTGGATGCCTTTTTTTAGGAAATGGAGACCTTTATCACATAGGTCGAGAGAGAGATCCAAATTTGCCCGAGTACAACAAGCAAATGGAAATTTTTTCAACAAAGGGAGCGTGTATGCTAATAAAAAAAGAGGTTGTTGATAAAACAGGACTATTTGACGGAGATTTTTTTGCATATTTTGAAGACACAGATTTCTGCATAAGAATATTATTAGCAGGATATACAATCGTCTATGATCCTACAGAGACCGTGTATCACAAGGGAGGAGCTACGTCAAAGAGTATTATGCACACAAATATTTTATTTCATTCATACAAAAATAGAATATATTCTTATTTAAAAAATTTTTCAATTAAATATATCTTAAGAGTAATGCCACTTATGTTGTGTATGTACCAGGTTGCATGTTTTGGATATATTATTACTGGAAGATTTACTTACGCGCTTGCTGTGGAAAGAGGCATACTTTGGAATGTTATTAATATTCAATCAATCTTAAAAAAAAGAAAATTTGTTCAGGAACACATTAGAAAGATTTCAGATGATGAATTTATTCCTCGGCTCACGAGAAGCGTAAGATTAAAATATTATTGGTATCAGTTTTTTGGGGGAATAGAAAAATATAAAGATTAATAATTTAAAACATAATATGCAAAAAAAGCCGCTTGTTTCAGTGGTAATGGTAGGATATAACGCAAAGCGATTTCTAAAAGAATGTATCGATTCATTGATCAAAGGTACTTATAAAAACATTGCAATTTTATACATAGATAATGGGTCAACAGATGGTAGTGTTGAGTATATTACGAGTAATTATCCTCAGATAAATCTCTATAGAAATTCTGAAAATCGCGGATTTTCAGCAGCTCATGAAGGTATCCATAAAAAGATAAAAGGAGATGCAATGCTTCTTTTAAACACAGACACCGTTTTGGATAAACGTCTTCTCGAAGAGTTAGTAAAATCTTTGTATCAAGATCAAAAAATAGGGGCGGTTCAACCCAAGATTCTTATGCATTCAAAAAAAAGCAAAATTGACTCAATCGGATCTTTTTTTCTCATGAACGGACTTCTCTACCACTTTGGATACGGAAAAGATCAACACCTTGATCAATACAACAAGCAAATGGAAATTTTTTCAACAAAAGGAGCAGTAATGCTTATTAAGACTGATGTTTTGCATAAAGTAGTTTTACCAAAAACTAAAAAATATGATGAGAGTATATTCGACATGGACTATTTTACTGCGTATGAAGATACAGATTTGTCTATGCGGATTTGGGTAGCTGGTTATAAAATTCTTTATATTCCAAAAGCATTTGCATTTCACGTTGGGGGAGGGGCTGTTAATAAGATGGTTCGCTCATTGGTGATATTTCATGGAGAGAAAAATAGACTTTCAACATATTTAAAAAATTTGTCATGGGAATATCTTTGTATTATGCTACCGCAAATGATCGTAATGCTTCAAGTACAATCTTTTATGTATCTTATCATAAGAAGAAGAATAGACATAGCTTTATCTATTCAAAAAGCTATTGCCTGGAATCTATTTAACTTACCAGCAATTCTCAAGAAACGACGCTATATACAAACATATATGAGAGCGACAAAGGATGCAGATTTTATTCCTCGTCTGACGAGAAGCGTTCGTTTTTCATACTATTATTACTTAATATCGGGTTTAGAGGAATATATTGATTAAATCATGAAAAAAAAGCTTATTGCGTTCTCTTTTGTCTATTTTTTTGCACTTTTGCTGTTATTAATACATGGTTTTATTACCAACAAAAATATTCCATTTTTTTCTTTTGAATATAACTATCCTTCTTCAAATCTTAGATTTCAAGAAGGCAGTGAGTTGTTTCTAGGAGATAAGGTTATTGGTGAATTTAAATCAAAGGATGATTTTTTAGGAACAATTGCTATTCGATTTCTTACATATGACAGAATCAGTACAGATTCTTTTGTTTTTAGATTAAAGAAAAAAAAAGAAAATAATTGGTACTATCAAAATGTTTATAAGGCGAAAGAATTTGGAGGATATCCACTTTTCCCTTTTGGATTTCCAATAATACACAATGCTAAAGACAAAGATTATTATTTCGAACTTGAATCATTATATGGCAAATCAGGAAAAGGTGTGGGAATTTCTACTGTTGAGCCTACTTTTACAACAAGACACATTTTCGATAAAATTTCTTTGTTAAATAACAAAGAAGAATTGATAAGATTTGTGCTGAAAAAGAGCAAAAAAATAGTATTAGAGGATAATCTCTTTCTATATATCGTAGCGTATTTTTTACTTCTTCCTATTCCTTTTTTTATTACGAGATTAAAAATCCCAAGAGTCCCCTTTTATAAAGTAGATGTAAATCCTTTTATGCAGGGTTTTAAGAGAAACTATAAAACACAAATAAATCTTTTGACAAGAGTATTCTTTAAGGTTTTAATTTTGATTTTTGTAATTCTTTTATTCACAAAAAAAGTACTCGCCATTTTTTTAAAAATACTTTACTTATTCCACCAATGGTTAGGGAAGAAGTAAAAGAAATGCTATAATAGCAATATGATACCATTGATTAAGTCAACATTTTATAATGAAAAAGAAACAAAAAATAAGCTTTGCGATTTTATAAAAAGGGCTGAAAAGCTTAGTATTGGACCAGAGTGTGCAAAGTTTGAGAAAAGTTTTGCCAAGTATCAAGGGCGAAAGTATTGCTTGTTTGTAAATAGTGGTAGCTCGGCCAATCTTGCTTTAATTCAGGCTTTACTAAACTTAGGAAGACTTAAGAAAGGAGATAAAGTTGGATTCTCTTCTTTAACTTGGTCTACTGACGTAATGCCTTTAATACAGCTTGGTCTCAAGGCGGTTCCTGTAGATATAGAGCTGGATACGTTAAATGTTTCTAGTAATGCTCTAGAAAAAACGCTTAAAAAGCATAATTTAAAAATGCTTCTTGTAACAAATTTGCTTGGATTTTGTGATGATCTTGACGAAATTGCACAGATTTGCAAAAAAAACAACATAATTTTAGCGGAGGATAATTGCGAGTCTTTAGGATCTATATACAAAGGTAAAAAATTAGGAAATTTTGGACTGGCAAGCACTTTTTCTTTTTATGTTGGTCATCATATGTCAACCATAGAGGGTGGGGCAATTTGTACAGACGATGAAGAACTAGAAACGATGCTTCATTTAGTTAGGGCACATGGATGGGATAGGAATCTTACTCAAAACAAACAGCTAACCATACGAAGCAAGCATAATGTAAATTCTACTTTTTATTCGAGGTATACATTTTATGATTTGGGATATAATCTTCGAACTACGGAAATAAATGGTTTTATAGGAAATATTCAGCTTCAGTTTTTAGATGAAATTATTGAAAAAAGGAAAAATAATTTTTACACAATGGCAACACCGATTTACAAAAATAATAAGAAATATTTTCCGATAAAATCGGATCATATCGATCTATTGTCTAATTTTGCTGTTCCGGTAGTTTGTAGGACAAAAGAAATTCGCGACGAACTCGTTGGCCGGTGCGAAGGGGTTGTGGAGATACGACCGATTGTCGGAGGAGACATGGTTATGCAGCCATTTTTTAAAAAATATATGTCAGAATATGCCGACACAATGAAAAATTCCAATGCTCAATTAGTTCACGAGCAAGGATTGTACTTTGGCAACAATCCTGAATTAACCAAAGAAGAGATGGCAACAATTGTTGATATTTTCACAAAATAGGAGTTTTATAAAATATGTTACAAGATCAGCAAATTCCTTTATTTAAAGTTTTTATGGCGCCTACGGTTATTGATATTCTCAAAACCGTTCTATATTCAGGATATATAACACAGGGGCCTCAAGTTGAAGAATTTGAAAAAAACTTATGTGAATTTCTTAATGTTCCATACGTTGCTACCGTAAATAGTGGTACTACGGCTCTTCATTTAGCACTTGATCTTTGTAATGTACAAGAAGGGGATGAAGTGATTACAACTCCTATGACATGCACGGCAACCAATTGGCCTATTCTTGCTCATAACGCCAAAATTGTATGGGCAGATGTGGAACCAAATACAGGCAATATCGATCCTCAAAGTATTAAAAGCAAAATTACAAAGAAAACAAAAGCCATTATGGTGGTCGACTGGGGCGGATATCCGTGCGATATAGACGCGATTAGAAAAATAGCTCCCGGAATTCTAATTATAGAAGATGCAGCCCATGCTTTTGGGTCTTTATATAAAGGAAAAAAAGTAGGTCACGCTGCTGACTATACCTGTTTCTCTTTTCAGGCAATAAAACATCTTACAACCGTAGACGGGGGTGCCCTGATTGTTAAAACCAATGAAAATTACGAAAGAGCTGTTTTAAAAAGATATTTTGGTATAGATAGGAGAAAAAGATCAAAAGATTACCGTATAGAAAAAGATATTTATGATTGGGGATATAAATTTCATATGAATGATGTCAACGCATCGATTGGTATTGAAAATCTTAAGCATATTACCAAGATACTATCTGCGCACCGGGGAAATGCTCGCTACTATATGGACTCTTTCGTCAACATCCCAGAGATTGAATTAATGAAGGAAATGCCGGATTATCTCTCAAGCTATTGGTTATTTACTATGAAAGTAAAAGATGTCGAACCATTTATGGAATATATGAAAGCTCATGGCGTTATGGCTTCTCAAGTGCACAGAAGAAACGATAATCATCCGGTTACCAGGCAATTCGTATCGCATTTACCGGGTGTTGATGATTTCAGTAAGCACATGGTTTGTTTGCCGGTTGGCTGGTGGGTAACAAAAAAGGATAGAGAATATATTGCGGATTTAGTTAAAAAGTACTATTTATAATTCTATAAAATTGAAGAAAAGGTTTTGTCATAGATAGCGTGAACATCGGTTTCTTTTGAATATTCTAATGCCCTTTTTCTAAGATTTTCCGCAAGTTGTTGATTATTAAGGATACTACTTACTGCTTGTGCAAATTTTTCTGCCTTAAAATCCACAGCAAAACCTACTTTATTTTCATCTATTTCTTTCGAAAAAATAAAGCCCTTTGTGATGATAACAGGCAATCCTGCGGCTAAATAAACTCGCATTTTCATTGAGTCACTCGTTGCGGTAAGAGTGTCGAATTTGTCTTCGTAGGGAGCGATTCCTATGGTATACTCCGTTAATATCTGCGAAAAATCCTTAAATTCTTTTAGGCCTAGTAATCTAATATTTTCTTCCAGTGCGTAGTGAGCGATTTGTTTCTTTAAAGTTTGCAGAAGATCTCCATTTCCAATAATATCCAACCGAATGTCCGGTATTGTTGTTTTTATTTCTTTTACAATGTCGCAAAAAACATGAGCTCCGTTTTTTTTGTTTACTACGCCAAGAAACACTATTGTGTGGTTAAATACATTTTCTTTTCTTTTCAAAGACTTAATCGGTACTGATGCTGGAATCCAGAAGAGTCTTTTTCTGGGAATTCCTTGATCTTCTCTAATCTTGTAGAAATTTCTATTAAGAAACCAGTTAAAATCGCTGTTGGTGGATGAGAATGTATCCAGTTGTTGATAGAACCAATTAAAGAGCGGGAAAGAAAATCTTTGTTTGTCTACTCCATGAGAATAAAAAATTATTTTTTTACACCTCCCAAAAAATCTTAGAAGTATGGATAGAAATGCCATTAAAGAATCTTCGGCAATAATAAGATCGTATTTTTTTGCGGAAAATAATATAAGAAAAATAAGCTGTAACGATTGGAATGTATATGCTAATAAAACAGGTTGATGCAAAGAGAAGATTTTTACTTTTTTTACTTGTTTTCCATTTTGTGTTTCGGTAATTTCCAGGTGTTTTAAGTAAGGTAATTCCGGCAGCGGAAAATTCATTTTTGTAACTTTTTTTGCCTTGTTTTCCGTTAGGTATTCAAACAATAAATCCTGATATGCAAAAGTTGCATAGTGAGCAAGGAGCAAAAATGAATGTGAAGAAATATTTTTAATACATTCCTCCATTAATTCCTATGGCCTGACCGGTAATATAGGCAGCGTCTTCCGAGGATAAAAACGCAACGAGTTTTGCGACTTCTTCTTTTTTGCCAACTCTTCGAAGAGGTATTATCTCTATGCGTTTTGATAAATACTTTTCTGGAATATCATTGATAAGACCAGTATCAATAAGTCCGGGACAAACAGCGTTTACGGTTATTTTGTCTTTTGCGAGTTCTTTGGAGAGGGCTTTGGTAAATCCAATAACAGCTGCTTTTGATGTAGAGTAATTAATTTGGCCAAACTCACCGGTTTGCCCATATACGGAAGACATGTTGATTATTCTCCCTTCTTGGGACTTAAGAAGAAGCGGAAGAAAGGCTTTTGTTACAAAAAATGTCCCGGAAACATTTACTGCAAGTACTTTTTCCCAATCGTCATTCGTCATATTGGTAATCGTGCTGCTCTTGGCGATACCGGCATTATTTACCAAAATATCAAGATGTTTATGCTTTTTTTGAATATCACTGACCATATCATTAACTTCGTGAGGATTTTCTATATGGCCAAAATAAATGCGGGTATTTGGAGATATTTCAATTATTTCATTGTATGTTTTCTCCGATTCATGGGTTTTAGTGGTTCCATGCAGTAGTACGGTTGCGCCACAAAGAGCTAACTCTTTTGCTATTGTCTTTCCAATTCCCCTTGTTGAACCGGTAATAAATGCTATTTTTCCTTTTAATTTCATAGTTCGATTATACTCACTATGACCCTGAGCTTGTCGAACGGGTCATATATTTTCAATAACCATTGCAACACCCTGTCCTCCACCTATGCAAAGCGTTGCTACTCCATATTTTCCTTTTCTTCTTTTAAGCTCATGGATCAAGGTTGTAAGAATTCTACTGCCACTTGCTCCAATTGGATGACCTAATGCCAAAGCACCCCCATGGACGTTAACTTTTTCTTCTGTTATCCGTAGTAATTGTAATACCGCAAGGGTTTGGCTTGCAAATGCTTCATTTATTTCCCATAAATCAATATCGCGGGGATTAAGGTGAGCATCTGATAATGCTTTTTTTGCAGCATAATACGCACCGAGGCCCATATACGCCGGATCAAGTCCTACGGATGAGAAGCTTATAATTTTAGCCATTGGTTTAAGCGTATGTTTTTTTATGAATTGTTCGGATGCAATAAGTATTGCGCTTGCTGCGTCATTGAGGGAAGAAGAATTGCCCGCAGTTACCGTGCCATTTTGTTTGAATACAGGATCTAATTTCCCTAATGCTTCTATACTGGTATTTTCTCGTGGTTGCTCGTCGTTTAAGAAAGAAATAGTCTCTTTTCCATTTTTTATTGTTACCGGAACTATTTCTTCTTTAAATATGCCGTTCTTTTTTGCCGATAGTGCCTTTTTGTGACTATTAAGAGCATATTCATCCTGGTTTTTACGGGAAATCTTATATTTTTTGGCAATATTTTCAGCAGTTACGCCCATAGATTCTCCAATTAAGCTACAAAAAAGTCCATCATACATCATTGAATCTTTAAGAGTATGATGACCTAGCTTTGCGCCAAATCGGTGATTTTCCACAAGATAAGGAGCGCGGCTCATATTTTCCATTCCGCCCGCAAGAATCAATTGTGCGTTGCCGCTTTGGATTTGGTATGTGCCTATAATTATGCTTTGCAATCCGGATCCACATACTTTATTTACAATATAAGCAGGAATTTTTTTATTAAGACCGCTTTTTATGGCAGCAATTCTGGCCGGGTTTTGTCCTAATCCCGCAGAAAGAACGTTGCCTATTATAATTTCGTCAATATTTTTTGAGATAGCAGGACTACTCTTAAGGAGCGATTGAATAACAATAGCAGCAAGGTCGGTTGCGGGAGTATGGAGTAAGCTCCCGCCGTATTTTCCCACCGGCGTACGTTTCGCGTCTAGGATATATACGGCGTTTTTCATTTGGCAACGAGCTTTTTTTCCACTCTTTCTAGCATTTCTTTCCCACTGAGCTTTAACAGTTCGTCGACATTTAATGCTTCATCGGGATTTATTTTTTCTTGATCAATTTTTTTAACCACTCTTGCAGGAGCACCTGCGACTATAACATCTTCCGGTACATCATGAGTAACTATAGCGCCCGCTGCTATTATGGACCGGTCTCCCACAGTAACCCCCTTGAAAATCATGGCATTTCTTCCTATCCAGACATGATTACCAATTTTAATAGGTTGTGTTATCGCGTGGGTACCGCTAATTCCTTTTTCGACTCCTAAAACATCTATCATGCGGTATTTTGCATAGATTGAATGATGATTACTATCCATAATGAGTACATCCGGTCCTATATAGGTAAACCTGCCCACTTCAACGTTGTCCAATGACTGTATCATTGAACGAGGACCAGTCAAAACATAGTCTCCCAAAACAATTTTTCCTTTTTTACCAACGGTGAGTCTTCCGTTAATATCTGCTCCTTTTCCAATGATAACCTGATCTTTGTTGCTCATTCCAAGAATAAGGGTTCCCCAGTTAAGATGGGCATAACCCCTAAAGGTTACTTTGTTTTTATATAAAAACCAGTTGATCTTACGAAATGTCATGTGGGTGTGGTACAGCAGGGAGAGAAGTATATTCATGATTAATCTTTATTTTACACAATTTTAGCTACGAAGTCAAAGTAAAATGAGGCTAATTTGAATGATGATATAATACAAATCATGAAAAAGACGGTTTTGGTGGGAGTAAGTAGTGGAATAGCTGCGTACAAAGCCCTTGAACTTATACGGGAGCTTAAAAAAGAAAACATTAAGATTTTTGTAGTTATGACACAAAGTGCTGGTAAGATGGTTTCTTCAAAAGAATTTGAAAAGGCGTCCGGCAATAAAATATATAGCGAGCTCTTTGAAAAAGGTTTTAATTACAAAAATATTCTTAAAAACCGCAGCGTTGACCATATACAGCTTGCAGACACAGCAGATCTTATGGTAATTGTTCCTGCAACTGCAAATGTTATTGGTAAAATTGCCAATGGAATTGCAGATGATT
>CAZVON010000003.1:15333-22441 GCA_964628435.1 uncultured Gammaproteobacteria bacterium | reverse complement strand
GATTTTTTAACAACAACTGCTTTAGCTACAACTGCTCCAATTCTCATTTGTCCGTCAATGAACGTAAACATGTGGAATAATACTGTTGTTCAAAACAACATAGCAAAGCTGAAATCTTTGAGTTATCAGATTCTCGAGCCGGTAGAAGGGATGTTGGCGTGCGGGTATAAAGGAAAAGGACGACTTGAAAACATTTCTATTATTAAACAAGAAATCATAAAAAATTTAAAAAAAACCATAAGATTTTCTGGGGAAAAAATTATCGTTACATCCAGAGGAACAATAGAAAAACTGGATGAGGTTAGGTATATCTCAAATAAAAGTTCTGGAAAAATGGGAGTCGCGATAGCAGAGGAATGCTATTTGCAAGGAGCAGATGTTTTATTATTGCGATCAAAAAATTCTGTTTCCTCCCGTTATGCAATAGAAGAATATACTTACGAAACAGCGGATGAATTGTTAGAGCTCATTAAAAAAAATATTTCTTCTTGTGATATTTTTTTTCATGTTGCGGCAGTATCGGATTTTTATGTAGTCAACAGAACAAACGGAAAAATTTCAAGTGAGAAAACAAGAAAAATTTCATTAAAACCTAGAAAAAAAATAATTGATCAAATAAAACTTTTAAATCCAAAGACGTTTCTTGTTGGGTTTAAGGCAGAGTATGGACTAAACGAAAAAAAACTCATAGAGACATCATATAATAGACTGATAAGCTCACAATCTGATATTATTGTTGCCAATGACGTGAGTAGGAATGATAGTGGTTTTGGTTCAGATTTTAATGAAGTTATTTTGGTGTCTAAAAACAAAAAGATAGAAAAAATTTCTCTTCGCCCAAAACGAGAAGTAGCTCGACTCTTACTTGATTTCGTATCGAAAAATCTATAATTGCACGAATTTGTTTTGTGTAGTAATATAATTGCTATTAATTCTATGGATAAAAAACCTATTATTTCTTCATGGATACCAGATAGACCTACTTCGCAAGGTGCTTCCCAATATCACGACGCAGTAGTGAAAGCCTCTTGGCATGTTGACAACATAGCTGTATTAATAAGTACTACTCGAAAAAATATAAAAAAAGGAAGTATTGTTGTTGATTTTGGAGCGGGAACTGGGGCATCGGCTTTGTACTTTCTGAAAGAAATTAAAAAAGATTTTACTTTATGGTTAACAGATAACTCACCATCCTGGCTTGGGAAATCGTATGAAATCCTTCACCAAAAGAAAAATGTTGCATTTTTTGTTTTAAAAAAAGTTAAAGATAATTATGAGATGTTACATGAGGTAATAGGTAATCAAGTTGCGGACATGGTGATTTGCGCAAATACAGTTCATTTAATTCCAGATGTAAGAAGAGCATTTAAAGGGATTTACTCTACATTAAAACCAGAAGGAGTTTTTGCTTTTCAGAGCGGGAATATTATTCGTGGAGGCAGAGAAAAAGGACTTATGATGATCGATGATAGTGTAATAAGAGTACATGATATTGCAATCCAAAAGATAAGAAAAGACGCTAAATTAGAAAACTATAGAAAGAAATTAGATCAGAAGATTAAGATAAACACACCTCAAAGAAAAATTGTCTTTCCTAATCCACGACCAGTTGAGTTTTATCTTAACGAATTAAAAGCTGTGGGTTTTAAAAATCCGAAGATATCATTTAAACGAATAAAAGTCCGATACGATGATTGGTTTAACTTCTTAAAAGTCAGAAGATTACAAGCGGGCATATTGCCTGAAATTGGAGGAAAAGAGCCCACTCCAAGAGAAGAAAAAGACAGAGATAATCTTATTTCTGATTCGGCAAAAAAATTATTCGAAGAACTGAAAAATAAAAATCCATTTTCAAACAAAAAAACTTTTACCGCAGAATGGACATATATTGTAGCCAGCAAATAGTAACTTATTCCCCTCTTGTGTTTTTTATGCAATTTTCATAAAATGTGGAAATATATGAATAACTATAAGAAAATTACTCAGTGTCGTGTATGTAAATCAAGAAAGTTGACCCCAGTAGTAAAAATTAAACCTCAGTTTATAGCTTCTACTTTTGTTGAGACAAACAAAAACAATCCAAAAGCAAAAATAAAAATTCCAATGACACTCATCCTATGTCGAAAATGTGGGTTAGCCCAGTTATTAGAAACAGTAAATCCAGATTTGTTATATGATAATTACTTCTACCGATCAAATATCTCCAATACTATGAACAGAGATTTGAGAGATGTTGTGGAGGAAGTAATGAAGAGAGTAAATATTAATGACGGCGATTCGGTACTAGATGTAGGTTGCAACGATGGATTAATGCTGACATTTTATCCCAATACAGTGAAAAGATTTGGTATTGATCCAGCAGGAAATATTGACTGGAGTCATTTAGATGAATCGATCATAATAGTGAACGACTACTTCCCAAGCCCAAAACTAGAAGGAAGGAAATTTAAAATAATTACTTCTACGGCAATGTTTTATGACCTTGACAATCCCAACGAGTCTGTCCAACAACTAAAAAGACTTTTAGAGAGAGATGGCATAGTTTGTATACAGGTAAGTTATCTCTACGATACGATTCGCGACATGAATTTTTATGATATTTGTCACGAGCATTTAGAATATTATTCATTAAAAACATTGTCATATCTTCTGGGAAAAAATGGATTAAGCGTTTTTGATGCATCAACAAATGCAGTTAATGGAGGAAGTCTTCGGATATATGCTGCGCATAAAGAGGCAAAAAGAACAAAATCTGATAACCTAAAGTATCTTCTTTTAAAAGAGAAAGTATTGCAATTAGAAAATCCAGACACGTACGATACATTCTCAAAACTCATCGAGTTAAGCGCGCAGAAAGTAAAGAACTATATTAGGCAACAAAAAGGTCTGGTAATAGGGTTGGGAGCATCAACAAAAGGAAATGTTTTATTGCAAATTTGTGGAATAGATAAAAAAATGCTTCCTTATATCAGTGAAAGAAATCCAATCAAATATGGTCTTAGGACTTTAGGTGCCGACATTGAATTAATTCCTGAAGAAGAAGCGAGAAGAAAAAATCCGGATTGTATTTTTGTAATTCCTTGGAATTTCAAAACGGAGATTCTGGATCGAGAAAAAGAATATATCCAAGAGGGTGGCAAGATGCTTTTTATAATGCCTTATCCTTACTATGTCGATAAAAATGGGGAGCATAAATTATAATCATCATTCCCTCGTAGATGAAACGTTTTCGTTATAAAAATATTTTACTTTATACAAGTCATCAATGGTGTGGAAACACAGAAGAATATTTTGTAAAACATACCGAAAAATTGGGAGTATTTCTTCTTATGCCTCGAATTCAAACTAAAGACAATATTCTAAGAATTTACGAGAAGGGAAAACTTGTTAAAACTATACAAACTCCCCTGACGGCCAATTTTTTTCTATACTATTTGTTATGGTATTGCCACTATATAATTGCTATTTTTAAATATTTTCCAAGAAACGAGCTACTTGTTGTAATTACTGCACATCCATATGTATTGTTTGCAACAACTTTTCAAAAATTATTCCGCAAGATAGAGTTTGTGTATTATATTGCAGATTATTATCCTCCAATTAACCTCACCATGCAGCTTTATGAACGTCTCAAAAGATTTTATCACAAAGGAGCAAAATACAGAATTTATCTGGGAGATGGTGTAAATAAAATTATGAATGGAAAAATTGTCGACTCAAATACCAGCAAGACTATTATGCTTGGGGTAAAATCAAAACATATAAAAAGAGATATTGATAAGGCTGGAAATACTATTCTATTTGTAGGAGTAATTAGGCCAAACGTAGGACTGGAAATAGTGTATGAATTTTTAAGAAAGAATCCTCGGTATAGTTTCAAAATACTCGGCATTTGCGATGAAGATCTTTATCGTGAACATCAAAAAATAATAAGAAACTACAATATCTTCCAAAGGGTTTATTTTCCTAATAATTTTTTTTTTGATCAACATATGAATGAGATTTCTAAAGATTGTTTTGTTGGAGTAGCGCTTTATACAATAGACAATTCAAGTACAATTTATTATGCCGATCCCGGAAAGGTGAAGACATATTCCGAGATGGATCTTCCAGTTATAATGTCAAATACATCAAGCATCGCTCCATACGTCGAAAGATTTCAGTCTGGTGAGGTAATTGAAAGGAATCTCACTGCTTTTTCTCATGCAGTTGAAAAAATAAAGAAAAATTATGATTCATATGTTAAAGGTGTTGAAAGACTAAATGAAGAATTTAATTATGAGAAATATTATGGAAATAAATTCAGCTTTTTAGAAAAAGCGTTTGAAGATAAATGAGGAAAAACAGCAAAGATATTAGGACTCCGGTTACTGTCGTCATTCCGATGAGGAATGCGGCAACTACCGTAGGGGACACTCTTCAATCAGTTATTAATCAGAAATATCCAATTTTAGAAATTATTGTTGTTGATAATGTTTCAAAAGATAATTCAAGAGATATTGTTAGAGATTTTGCCAAAAAAAGTCCGGTCAAAATTCGCCTATTAGTGCAAGATAAAGACAAAGGTGTGAGTGCTTCATATAATAGAGGAGTAAAAGATGCAAAAACCACTTTTGTCATTTTTTTAACTTCGGATTGTTCATTACCTTCGGATATTGAGGTAAAAAAGTTAGTTCAGCCTCTTCTGCAAGATTCTTCTGTTGTTGCCTCATACTCTACATGTGTATTGCCTGGTTTTATTTGGGAAACTTATAATTTCTGGGAGAAATTTTTTTCTGCCAGGATGGTTGATAATACTTCTTCTGGCATGGTTTTGAAGTTTGACTGCATAAGAAAATCTTCTTTTTTATCAATCGATGGATTTGATGAGGTAAATTTTGGTGGAGACACTTTTATAGGCGGGGAAGATGCAGATCTTACCGTTAGATTGCGAAAAATCGGAAAAATTATCCGAAGTAAAGCTCGCTCGCTTCACTTACATTATAGAGGATCAGATTATAGTTTGTTTCATATGATGAAGAGTAGGAAGATGTATGCTCGATCGCAGGGAAGATTTTTACGAAAATATGGTTTCAGCGTAAAAGATGCATGGTCTGCCTTTTTGCCAAGACCAATAGTGGCAATACTTGGATTAAGTATAGTAGGGTTACCCTTACTGTTTGCCTACGCCTTTTTATATACCCCAAAAATGTTTACTACCCGTGAAACTCTATTAAATCCTCGTATTATATTTATTCCATTTCTTAATATTTTTTTTCTTTATTTCGAATTGTATTGGATGAAGAAAGCCTTCCTTTCTTATAAAAAAGCGGTATAATATATATATGAGGACAATTATATTGTGCGGAGGAACTGGATATAGATTACGTGAAGAGACTGAATTTAAGCCTAAGCCTATGGTTCAGGTGGGAAATAAGCCAATATTGTGGCATATAATGAAAATTTATGCGCACTATGGTTATTCGGATTTTATTTTAGCGTTGGGATACAAGGCTGACTACATAAAGGACTTTTTTCTTAATCAAAAGGCATTTACATCTGATTTCACTCTTAACACTAAGACTCATAAAACACAATATTTTTTGGAAAACAGAAGGGAGGTTGATAATTTTACCATCACATTTGTCGATACTGGACTTGATACGCAAGTTGGCGAGCGAATTCTTAAGTGTCAACAATATATTCCCTCAGAAGATGAGCATTTTATGGTTACTTATGGTGATGGAGTATCAGATATAAATATCACTCATTTGGTTGAGTTTCATAGAAAACAAAATACAATTGGTACGCTTACAGGAGTTCATTCACGATCTAAATTTGGTACTGTTGAGCTGGATAGAAATGGGTTGGTTGAGACATTTTCAGAGAAACCATTACTTAATGATTGGGTAAATGGGGGATACATGGTGTTTAAAAAAGATTTTTTCTCATATCTTGAGCCTAGACAAACAGAGCATCCAGCCCTTGTAAAGTTGGCTATAGAAAAACAACTTTCACTTTTCCAGCATGAAGGATTTTGGTTTGCAGTTGATACATATAAAGAGTTAGATGATCTTAATAAAGTTTGGAATTCAGGTAAGCCACCATGGAAAATATGGGAATAACTTCAAAAAGTGACGTAGAGAACTATGATCTTGAATATATTCTCTCCCAAGCAGATACAGAATTAAGTCAATTAGCAAATACATCAGTACTTATTGTAGGTGCAGGTGGTTTTTTAGGCTATTATTTTCTTAAATCACTTGCTCTATGGAATAAAAAAAATCCAGGCAAAAAGATACAAATTTCAGCATTAAGCATATTCCGTTCCGGAACTCCATCTTGGATACAAGAATTAGATGAAGAAGGCTTATCTATAATAAAAGAAGATATAACCACTTTTTCTATCCCACAAAATATTACTTTTGATTATATAGTTCATGCTGCATCAATTGCTTCTCCGACATATTACAGAAAATATCCCATTGAAACAATTGACGCCAATGTTCAGGGTCTATACCAGATTTTAAAATATATGGTTGCACAAAAAAAAGCTTCAAAGCCAATTAAAGGAATGCTTTATTTTTCATCCAGTGAAATATATGGTGATCCAACAGAAGGAAATATTCCTACACCCGAGAACTACAGAGGAAATGTTTCCTGTACTGGTCCTCGAGCGTGTTATGATGAGTCAAAAAGGTTTTGCGAGACCTTATGCGTTAATTATTCACAGGTGTATGGACTTCCTATTAAAACCGCTAGGCCTTTTAATAATTATGGTCCGGGAATGAAAATTACTGATGGAAGAGTAATTGCCGATTTTGCAAGAAACATTTTGGAGAACAGGAACATAGAAATGTTTTCAAGCGGTTCTCCATCGCGTACGTTTTGTTATGTTGCTGATGCAATTGTTGGATATCTTAAAATCTTAGTAATGGGAAAAGATGGAGAGGCATACAACATCGGAACAGAAGAGCCAGAAATTTCTATAAAGGAGCTTGGAGAGAAAATGCAGTCTATCTCTTCAAAGCATTTTGGATACACAGGAGAGACAATTATGAAAGAAAGCCAAGATAAAGCCTATCTTACTGATAATCCTCAAAGAAGATGTCCAAATATTGCTAAAGCA
>CAZVON010000003.1:0-15323 GCA_964628435.1 uncultured Gammaproteobacteria bacterium | reverse complement strand
AAAGCAAAAAAAGAATTAAACTACAATCCTCACATTTCGTTAGAAGAAGGGCTTTATAGAACGTTGGTATGGTATAAGGAAAATTAAAACTATGAATATTTCTATAATCGGTGCTGGATACGTTGGTCTTGTTACAGGTGTTGCTCTTGCGGATATCGGTCATAACGTGATATGCATCGGAAGAGACAAAGAAAAAATACAAAATATCAATAATGGAAAAGCACCATTTTACGAAACGGGATTAGATTCGCTTCTAAAAAAACATGCAGAGAGTAAGAAATTGCAAGCATCTGCAGAATTAGATCAATCAGTTAGAAATACAGATATAACCATTATTGCTGTTGGTACACCAACTGTCGATAATAAAATTGACTTATCCGCATTGGAAGCAGTTTCAAGAGATATTGGCAAGATCCTTAAGAATAAGAACTCATTTCATACGGTAGTTGTGAAATCTACCGTTGTTCCAACCACCACAGAAAAAATAGTCAAGCCTCTTCTTGAGCAGCATTCGGAAAAACAGGTTGGAGAATTCGGGTTATGCATGAACCCTGAATTTTTACGAGAAGGATCTGCTTTGGAAGAAGCACTAAATCCCGACAGAATTGTTATTGGTCAGCATGATAAGCAAAGCGGAAATCATTTTAAGAAAGTTTATGAGAAATATTCATGTCCCAAGCTTATTACTAATCTTCGCACAGCAGAGCTCATTAAATATGCTTCAAATGCTCTGTTTGCCACAATGATAAGTTACTCTAACGAAATAGCACGTATTGCTGAAGAGCTGGAAAATATTGACGTACAGGAAGTTTGGAAGGGTGTTCATTTAGATAATCGTCTGAGTCCATCCATAAATGGAGAAAAAGTAAAACCTGGATTTCTTTCTTACATCCTTTCGGGTTGTGGGTATGGCGGAAGTTGTTTTCCGAAAGATACGCAAGCTCTCGCGTCATTTGCAAAAGAAATTGGGATACAAGCGGCTGTTTTAGATGCAGTTATTTGTGTAAATAAGACACAGCCAGAAAGAGTTGTTAAGTTAATTATGCAAGCGATCGGATCCTTAGAAGGAAAGAAGATAGCAATTCTAGGTTTAACATTTAAACCTGATACCGATGATATACGAGAGTCTCCATCTTTGACGCTCATTAATTTATTAAAAATCAAGAATGTGTCTGTGCGTGTGCATGATCCAGTGGCATACACATCCCACAAAGAAACTATTGACTCATCAGATTTAGATTTTAAGTCAACAATTGAAGAGACACTTCAGGATGCTGATGCAGCAGTGATCATGACAGCGTGGGACGACTATAAAAATTTGAAACCAGAAATATTTAAAAAGCATCTCAAACAACCTATCGTTGTTGATGGAAGAAGAATTTACGATAAAAATGAATTTATGGATAATGGAATAAAATACATGGGTGTTGGATTTGTTGAGAATACATGATAAATTATATAGCGCAGTAACGAAGTAACATATGCAAAAATGCAGGTCGTGTAACAATGAGATTCAAACTTTTTTTTCTCTTGGCATGATGCCCTTGGTTAATTCCTTTCTAGCAAAAGACGAATTAAAAAAAGAAAAAAAATATGAGCTTGCCGTTGCATTTTGCCCGAAATGTTATCTAGTTCAGCTTACAAAGACAATTTCCCCGGAAGAGTTATTTGAAGATTATATTTATTTTTCTTCAACATCTCAAACTATTATCGAGCACAGCAGGAAAACCGCTTCCTACCTTACAAAAAAATTAAAACTTACCCCCAACAGTCTTGTTCTTGAGATTGCAAGCAACGATGGAGTTCTTTTACAGTTTTTTAAAAAGCTTGGAATACGAATACTTGGTGTAGACCCTGCAAAGAATATTGCAAAAATAGCAAATGAAAAAGGTATAAAAACTATTCCGGATTTCTTCAATTTTAAATTTGCGCAAAAGTTAGCGTCTAGTGGTAATATCCATGCAGATCTTATTTATGGAGCAAACGTTTTCGCACATGTGCCTGAAATTGTTGACTTTCTGAAGGGTGTAAAAACCATTTTAAAAAATGATGGGACTGCAATTTTTGAATTTCCTTATTTAGAAGGATTACTTGAAAATAAATTTGACACCATTTACCATGAACACGTATTTTACTATTCTCTTATTGCCCTTGAAAATTTAGTAAAAAACATAGGATTGGAAATTTACAACGTAGAATTTGTAAATATGCAAGGAGGATCCCTACGAATTTTTATTTCTCATTCATCAGTATTTCCAATTACAGATGCGGTTAGTGAATTGCGAAGAGAAGAGTTGAAAGAGAGATTTGACAAAATCGAGACATACCGAGCAATGAACATTCGAGTTAAAAAATTAAAAAAGGAACTTATTGCGTTACTCCAGGATATAAAAGCGAAAAATAAAACTATTGTAGCTTATGGAGCACCGGCAAAGGGAATAATTTTATTAAACTATTTTGGTATTAAGAAATATCTTTCATTTATTGTGGATAAGGCTCCACAAAAACAAAACCTTTATGCACCGGGTGCTCATATGCTTATTTATTCTCCTGAAAAAATTAATCAAGAAAAACCTGATTATCTACTTATTCTTTGTTGGAATATTGCCGATGAAGTTATTTCTCAATATAAAAACTTCCATAGAAGTGGAGGAGAATTTATTGTTCCCATACCTGAGATTGAAATTATATGAACACCAAAAGATCATTTTTTTTTGCCTCGGATGATTAAGCAAATAAAATTTTTTTTCAGTCGCCCGGAGATTCTAATTTCTCTTATACTTTTTTTAATCCCTTTTTTCTGGATAAAACCCGGAGAGGCAAATATGGGGGGCGATGGGGGAAGTCTATACTACTATGACCCCATTAGCTTTATTAAGCATTATATTATTTTTAACATTTATCCATTTGGAACTGGGCCCGTAGAGATAAGAAGTTTTTACCTTCCTTTTGTTTCAGTTATTGCTTTTATTCAATCTATTTATCCTTCTCCATATTTAATAAGTGCTCTACATACTGGTATTAAGCTTTCGGTTGGATTCTTTGCTATATTCCTTGTGGTAAAAGAAATACTTTTATCATTGGAAGTCAAACCTGCCCTACAAGTTTTTAAAATTGATTTGAGAAGATTAGTGTCAATTATTAGTGGATTATTTTACATTTTTTCTCCAATTCTTACGCAAGGGGATAGATTTATTAATCCAATACCTTCGCATGACCAAGTTTTTTTAAACCCACTGTTATTTTATTTAATGCTTAAATTTCTAATCACCAGGAAGCTGGAGTACATGTGGACTTTATTATTTATTAGTTTTATTTTAGCACACAGCTTTTCTTATTCAGCTGCACCAGCAGTATTTTCTTTTTACCCAATAGCCCTTTTTTTTATCTTTGTATATTGTTTTTATATTTTGAAGAGAATTCCTCCGATAAAAGATTTGTTAATTGGTTCTATTTTTTTTGTCTTGCTTCATTTTTTTCATTTAGGTCCTGAAGTAATAAGTTTGTTTGATTCAGGGGGGGCATTGAGTACAAGCGTATTTGGTGGAGCAATCGAAAATCAGTGGATACCATATTTCTATGGCGTTATTGGATTTGCTAGTCTTGCTAAAAGTATAATGCTTGTTGTTCAAGAAGGAGGTTTTTGGCAGCCGGCAAGCTTTTTTTTCCCTTTTATTGTTTTTTTGGGGTTTTTTAAAAATAGTCAGACTTTAGGTATTAAAAAGTATGAAGTTCAATCAAAAACTTTTTTGCTTACCGCGTTGGTTTTTCTCCTTACCCTTTTTTTAATATCTGCAAAAATTACTCATTCAAGTATTAAGTTATATGAGGCGTTTTTTTTATATGTCCCAGGATTTGGAATGTTTAGAAATTTTTATATTCAGTGGATGTTTGTTTATACATTTTTATATACTATTCTTTTTGGTCAAGCACTTTACTTGATTTTTTCTTTTTATAATAAAAAATGGATTTGGATTATTCTTTCTAGCTTGATTATTACTGTATTGATCGTTAACACTTTGAGTTTTATAAAAGGAGATCAGTTTGGTTTGACTCATTTTCAGTCAGATAAAGTAAGAAGGCTTGTAAAAATAGATAGTCGATATGAAGATTTACTCTCCTATATTAGGAATATTCCTGATGATGGAAAAATACTTCAGTTTCCATTTAGCGATTTTAATTTTCAAGTTGTACATGGTATTAATGATGGGGCATATGTGGGCACTTCAACAATTGGTCAATTAACCGGGGTAAAAGATTTTTCAGGTTACTGGCATGTTGCACCATTTAGTGAATCTTTTTTGCAGCTTAGTAAAGAAAAGAAATATTCAGAGATAAAGAGAATAATCGGACTTTTAAACATTAGATATATTTTGCACAATTTTGACTCAAAGGTATATGATACTACGTTCCCTGGGCGTCCATTTGAGTATGTAAAACAATATCTTCCTTCAACACAGAATGAGTATGAAAAATTTATTAAACCCTTGACTGATGTTCCTGTGTTTGAGACCGGACCCTACAAGCTTTTTTCTGTTCCAAGCGATGCTTTTCTTCCCCATTTTTATATTCCTAAAGAAACATTTATTTATAACTATAACTCCAAATATGATAAGCATTACAATTCGGCCTCTTCTTTTCTTATTGATCCTCCTTTATATACAAGAACTGTAGAAAAGAAGAATGAACAGAGAGTTGCTTTTATCGAAAAGGATGCCTGTAATGCTAAGAATATTATTCTTGCTCTATGTAATTCAGATTTATCTTTTACTAATATTCCGTTTTTATATTTCAAAAAAATAAATCCAACGAAATATGTAGTTTCTGTAACTAAAGTAGAAAAACCATTTATATTGGTTTTTTCAGATTCATTTCATAAAGACTGGAAAGTATTTATATCCAAGGATAATACAATAGACAATAGTCCTCAAATGTATTTCGACAACAATATAGTAGAAGGAAAGTCCGAGAATATATTCTTTAACGAGAAAACGTTCGAAACATTTTCTTTAAAACACGTATCTGAATCTCAACATTTTTCTATTAACGGTTACGCAAATGCATGGTATATAAGACCAGAAGACGTTGAAGAGGGAAAAGGGAGTTTTATAATTGAAATGACTGGGCAACGATTGTTTTATATTACTTTCCTAATCTCTGTTGTGAGTTTTTTTCTATTAATGATTTGGGGAATAATGTTTTTTGTAAAGAGGTACATTCTGTATGCTAAATAAATTTTACAAACTCATCCAAAATCACAAGATATTATTTATTGTGATTTTAATACTTATAGTAGTTCCTTTCTTTTGGCTAAAGCCAGGAGAAATAGATTTAGGCGGGGATTCTTCACGTCTTTATTTTTATGATCCTCTTGCATACTCTCTAACGAGTCTTCTTTATGTCATTTCTCCCACCGCAATAGGGTATATAGATAGTGGTGTGTTTTCTCCTCTTCCTCAAATTGCACTACTTATTGGGTTAAAATCATTTTTTTCCTCTTATTTTATAATAACGATTTTTAATATTTTAAAATTGGTTTTTGGTTTTCTTGGTGTTTATCTCATTGTTAAAGAATTGATAAATCAAAAAGATAATGATGCAATAAAGCTAGTCGAATTTTCTGCAATGTTTGCCGGATTGTTTTATATTTTATCTCGCCATCTTGTTTCCAACTATGACAAGGCCCTTCTTTATCACAATCAGGTTTTCTTAAATCCGCTTATGATTTACCTGGTTTTAAAATATTTGCTTACCAAAAATGCAAAATACGGATGGGTTGCTCTTTTAATTACTTTTATATTTGCCTCTAATTTTAGTTATTTGGCATCTCCGCCGTTTTTTGCTTTTTATCCGCTTGTTTTTGCTTTTATTTTTTTATATACATTGTTTGTTCGCCGCGTGCACCTTCCGTGGAAAGGAATTGTTGTCGGCGGATTTCTCTTTGTTGGATTACATGCTTTCCATATAGTACCGGTTTTGTTTGATGCATTTTCTAAAGGAAGCCACACAAATACCAGACTTTTTGATTCAGCATCTATTTCCGATCAGTTTTCTCATTTTTTTGGTATTCTGCAGCTTTCTAGCATTTCTAAAACCCTTTTTCTTCCTTCCTGGAACGAAAACCTGATATTTTTATCTGTTATATTTCCTTTAATAATTATTTTTGGATTTTTTTTCAATAAGTATCGTAGTAAAACTATGATATTAACAGGAATATTTTTTCTGATAACTTTTTTTCTTTTAACGGCAAAAATTCTTCAAATAGGAATAGATTTTTATAGCAGGCTTTTTTATATTCCCGGTTTTTCTTTATTTAGAAATTTTACCGGTATATGGACCTATGTATATTCTTTTTTTTATGCTCTTCTTATCGGACAAGCACTCTTTGCTATCCTTTCTAAGCTTAGTTATAAAACAACACGATACGTATTTGGTGCAGGTTTATTCTTGCTTGTCGTGAGCGCTTGGTCATTCATAAACGGAGTAATGGTTAATCCTGTACATTATCAATCAAAAGATGTAAAAACAGCAATTATTATGGATCCTGAGTATGAAGAAACTTTAAGGTATATAAAATCAATTCCAAATGACAGTAAATTTCTAAATCTTCCTTTTACCGATTGTTGCATGCAGGTATTGTTTGGTACAAATAACGGCGCGTATATGGGACCCTCTACCCTTGGTTATTTGGCAGGAAAAAGCGATTTTACCGGATATGGTATCTCTGCTCCGTTTAGCGAACTATTTTTTCAGCTCGCAAAGGAAAAAGATTATGTTTCTTTTAAAAGAATGCTTGGAATTTTGAATGTCCAATACATATTTCATAATTCGGACGATCGAATTTTAAACAATTTTCCTATTTATCCATTTTCTCCGGATTATGTAAGAAAGTTTTTTCCAACCAATCAGAAAGATTATTTCAAATTTGTTGAGAACCTTGCCGATAAAAAGATTTTTGAGAAGAGTTTTTATAATATTTCTCTTTTAGATGAAAAATACTTTTTACCTCACTTTTATGTTCCAAAGAGCATTACTGTGTACGAGAATGATCCAAAGCTAAATCAAACATACGCTCGGGCATCATCCTTTGAATCGTTCTTGGATGATAACCTCGAAGATCCACGGATTATTTTTGTAGAAAAACAAGATTGTATAAAAGCTTCTTTAACAAAATTATGCAATGCTTCTTCAACTCTTGAGCATGTCCCTAATATTTATTTTGAAAGAGTTAATAGGACAAAGTACAGAATCAGGATTACAGACTCCTCAGGACCTTTTATAATAGTTTTTTCTGAAGTATTTAGCAATAACTGGAAATTATTTGAAGGATCAGGGAATAGTTTATATTCAAAAAATGAAGAAAATATTGCTTATTTTAATAACGAAATAATAGAAGGAAAACATGAAAATATCTTTTTAGATTCTAAAACATTTGAGACATGGGGGAAAAAAGAGATTGCAAAAAATAATCATTTCGAGGTAAATGGCTATGCAAATGCTTGGTTAATACATCCTGAGGAAATGAAAGGAAGAGACTATGAGCTTATTTTAGAATTGACAACACAAATAACATTCTATATCATATTTCCAATATCTCTCATTTTCTTACTGTTTTTCTTAACCTATGGGATTATGCTTCTTTTAAGAAGGAAAAAGCACTAAGGAACCAAGATTATTAGTAAGTTTTTTTTATGTTGGTTTATATGAGCAATTCAGGAGATTATCAAAGACGCGTGGGTCTATTTTTGCACAAAAATAAACAATCAGTAATAACAATTCTTATCTTGTCAATAATAGCAGATATTTTATTCTGGGGTGACAGCTCGGACCTAAGAATATTCCCTATTCTTATACTATATATATTTTGTACAGTTTTTTATAAACTAACCGACAGAACAACATTCTTAATCTCTTTTTTAATTCTTGGACTTATGTCTACGATATATATTATAAGTGGACCATCGGTTAATGCAGAGAAAGCAGCTGTTTGGTTATTTTTTCTACTTCTCATCGGTGTTTTTCAACAGTTTAAAAAATGAAAATTTCAAGATATGCGATCATTGTTTTAACTATTGCTGTAGCATTATTTATTGTCCCATTTTTTTGGGTAGAGAGTGGAGGGATGGACCTCGGAGGAGATTCTTCAAGACTCTACTTCTATGATCCGGTTTCGTATATACATGCACATGTTTTATATAACATTGTATCTTCCGGCATTGGAGGAAATGCAATTAGTTATTATTCGCTTCCTTTTATGTTAGTACTTGTGGGGATAAAGCAATTTTTTTCAACTACAAATTTAATTTCAATAATAAATGGGGTAAAAATAAGCTTAGGATTTGTTTTTTGTTATCTTATTGTAAAGGAATTATTGTATTCGAAAACACTTCGATACAAAGATTTCGTTACTGAGTGTTCTGCAATTGTTGCTGGATTGCTCTATTCTTTGTCTCCGATATTAATAAATAGTGGATGGGAGAGGTCAATACTTTCTCATATGCAAGTATTTTTTAATCCACTTTTCTTTTATTTAACGCTTAAATTCTTTGTTGCTGATAGCAAAAAGTATCTTATTGGTCTTTTAGTTTTAACTTTTATTTTTTCTATAGGTTTTTCGTACGCGGCTGCCCCTCCTTTTTTTGCTTTTTACCCTGTTTCATTAGTGTTTATTGTTTTGTATACAAAATATATCCGAGAGCAAAAAATTCCACTTATAAAAATAGCTTGGGGAGTAGTGCTTTTTATTCTATTACAAGCGTTTCATATAGTTCCCCATTTGATAGGAATCCTTTCATTTGGAAGCGATGTTAGCGCATCTGTTTTTTCTGATCAAACCAAATTCTCAAGGGGACTCGATTATTTTACAGCCATTGCTCCTAGTGTAAAAGTTTCAACCGGCTTTATGGGTTTACCTCAATTGCAAAAAATAAATATTCTTTTCTTTATGCACCTACTATTTCCTTTTATTATATTACTTGGTTTGTTTTATAACAAATCTAAAACGATTTTAATCACAGCTTTCGTTTTTTTAATTGTTCTTTTTTTTGCTACTGCTAATATTACCGATACGGGGTTTTTCTTTTATAAGTCGCTTTTTTATATTCCTGGTTTTAAGATGTTTAGAAATTTTTATGGACAATGGGCGTTCGCGTTTGCATTCTTTTATACCATATTATTCGGACAATGTCTTGCGATAGTTTTAAACCGAATAAAACTAAAGTACAAATTTGCATTATGTCTCATAATAGCAACTATTATTTTTCTTAATTCTTTTTCATTCCTTATCGGCGAAAAATTTAATACAATTCATCATCAATCGAAAATAAGTGCTGTTTTTAAGATGGATCCGCTATTTGAGCAGACACTTGATTTTATTGCAAAATCTCCTATAGATGCCAAAACCTTGACGCTACCACTTACAGGCCCTGGGTATCAAGTGGTCTCTGGAAAGGACGAAAAAGGAGCATACGTGGGACCTTCTTTGTTTTCTTATCTCGTCGGGAAAAATGATTATACTGGTTATGAAGGTTTTGCTCCTTTTGGAGATTTCTTTGTAAATGCCATTAAAGAGAAAGATTATCATTCAATAAGAAAATTATTTTCTTACACAAACATCAAGTATGTTGTTTACAACTCCGATAAAAGAATATACGATAATTACTTCCCTGATTATCCATATGATTATGTAAAGCAGTATTTGCCAGATACCCAAGAAGAATATAAAAAAATTATAAACAGTCTTCCCCTTGATTTTTCGAACAAAATTGGTTTTGGGAATAATTTCCATATATATCCGGTCCAAAAAGATGTTTTCTTACCACATATCTATTTAACAAGCAATGTTGTTTACACACGAGAACCCTTATATACCCCTCTTTGGCCAGCGATTAATGACTTTCCATTGAGAACAGCTTTTTTAGATGTGATAAATTCCCGATCTGATTCCGAAAATATTATTTTGGAAGCAGAAAATGACAACCCTTTTCTTGTAATTTTTAATAATTTTCATCTTCATAAACACAATCCTTTTATTTCTGTTAGTTTTGATAATTTTATATATCCGTTTGTGTATCTCCGATAGAAATTTATGCTTTGGCGAGTACGGAATGTGCATGATGAATTTTTGAATTTGTCCTTATATCATTTATCAAAGCGAGCTTCAGAACTTGATCAATTTGGAGACAATATGGCTTTGGGAGATCGTAAATGGACTGAACCTAATATTTGGGAAATTCATAAGTGGTATAGGTTTAAAAGTTGGAATATTGCTTTGTTGCGATATAAGAATGAGATGCTTCAGTTAATCAAGTGGGTCAATAAAACCAATTCTTCAAAAGCAATGCTATATGTTGATAAAGTAAAAATAAATGAACAAATAAATCAACACAGGGTGACGTTGATTGATAGGGTTAGAAAAGGAAACAAGACTGAAAAAGAAAAAGCAGCTTTATTAGTGTATGTAAATAATACTTTTGATTCACTTAGCGACAAGCTCGCATTACGTCCTTATGACTCTTCGAGTCTGACCTATAAAGTTAATAAGCCCACATGGTTAAAAGGAGACTACGAATTAATAGTTCAAGACAAAGAAAATTCTCTTGATGAATTAGTAAATTCTCAAATACTTATTGATAATAATGTCTTAACACCAGTTTCGAAAAATGTTTCCAACAATATGGTTTCATTTGGTTTCATTGATCTTTCTTCAACAGAATTGCGAGATATTGTTTTAAAGCTTCCTTTGTATAATCTAGTAAATAACTCAGATTGGGATGCATTGGGGAATGTAAAAACTGCAAATAATGTCACAGATTTAGATATGCTTAATGTGACTATCGATGGTTCTGGGGGACTTGTTAAAGAAATTCCGCAATGGAGAGCAGAACAGCAATATGTGGTAACATTTGAATATTTGACTTTCGGGACTGACTTTCGGTTTAGAATTTTTGACAATAAATCTAGAAAAGGCACTGGTATACCGGTGCAAGGAGAATTATTTCTAGAAAAAATTCTTAATTCGAGTGATTGGAAAAAAACTCAATCAGTTGTATCTTCGGGTAAGTTTTCAGAAAATGGATTTCTGCAAGTTTTATCAAGTAATAGTAGGAAAAATACCCATATACAAATACGGAATCTATCTGTGGTTAAAGTAAGAAATCCAAAGATTGCATTAAGAAAGATTGTTAAAACTCAAACAAACGAATTGAAAGATTTGCCTAAGATTACTTTCACGAAAATAAATCCCACAAAATACGTAATATCAGTAGCTGAAGCTTATAAACCATATACAATTGTTTTTCAAGAGGCATTTAATAGCAATTGGAGACTGTATGATTCTTCTAATGAAGTATATGATTTTCAGAACACCATCGAGCGAGTAATAGCAAATATGGGAAAGGCAATCGTGAACCTTTTTATAAAAGAAGATGATTTTATTTACACAATAACAGATTCTTACTTTAATGGAAAAATACAAGAAGGACAACACGGAAATAGATTTGTGACACGATCACTTTTCGATTCATGGGGAAAAAGCACGGTGGCGCAACACAAGCATGTAAGAGCGAATGGGTATGCAAATGCATGGATTATTAGACCAGAGGAAATGAATAGTAGAACATCATATACTCTTATTCTTGAAATGAGAACACAACGACTTTTTTATATTTTTGTCGCTGTGTCGTTTTTTTCATTTCTTGTACTTCTTGTTTATTACGTTTTTCTTCTTCTTCAGAATGAAAAAGATAAGTAACATACTTTTGGTCATTCCAATTATATTTCTTTTCAGAACATGGTTTTTGAATGGTCACATCATTGGAGGAGATTGGCCATATTTTTATTCAGAAACCCTCAGTGAATTTTCATTCCTAACGCCTTCCTGGTTGACTTATCATGGCAATGGTTTGGGAGGTCAAGCAATTTCATATGCTTTGGATAGTTATTTGTATTTTATTGTAGCTCTTTTTGTAAATACTTTTCATATACCATGGGAAATAGTTTATATAATTTTCTTTTTTGGTTTGTATATTGTTGCCTCAATTTTTTCTTCACGTTTTTTGCTTCGCGTACTATTTCCAAGCACTAACACTTTCCAGGCAGCAATAAGCAGTTTTTTATATACAGTCAATACACATACGATTATGATGGTTGGCGGAGGACAAATGGGAATTGCTTTGGCATATTCTCTTGCTCCTTTTGTGGTAGGTAGTTTTATTTTACTAATAAGGAATCAAAACGCTTACTATCTCTTAGTAAGCAGCGTGTGTCTTGCGATTCAACTTATGTTTGATGCCCGTATATCCTTTGTAACGCTTATGATGTTGGGTTTGTATATCCCTATTAATCTTATCGTTAATTTTGCTGTTGTAAAAAAGACAATATTGAGAAGTTTTCTTTTTTTAGGAGGAGCTTTTGGAATTACATTTCTTCTTCAAGCATATTGGATTTTTCCTCTTCTTATATATCGACAAAATCCTGCTGATTTGGTTTATTACGGATACGTTTCACCGAAATTATTTGAATTTTTATCGTTTGCGACATTTTCTCAGGCATTTTCTCTTCTTCATCCCAACTGGCCGGAAAACATTTTTGGAAAAGTATATTTTATGAAACCCGAATTTTTAATCTTTCCTGTTTTGGCTTTTTCTCCACTGATATTTTTAATAAAAACTCAGAATAAAAAACTTATCCTGTCGGTCCTTTATTGTTCTGTGATGGTTATCGTGGGTGCTTTTTTATCAAAAGGCACACAGGCGCCGTTTGGAGAGGTAAATATCTGGCTATATAATACTATTCCCGGATTCTCTTTTTTTAGGGATCCCACAAAGTTTTATATGGTGACCTCGCTGGCGTTTTCAATGCTCATACCAATGGCATTTTATCTATTTGCTCAAAAAATAAGAGAGATAAAATGGGTCTTTGCTCTCTATGGGTTATTTTTTACATTCTTATTGTACACCATCCACCCATTATGGCTCGGACAATTGGGGGGTACATTTGGTAATCGCAAAGTATCAAATGAATATGTAGAGTTGAAGGATTTTTTATATTCTCAACCTGAATTTTTTCGGGTATTCTGGGTGCCACATCAGCATAAATTTGGATTTTATTCAAATAATCACCCCCCTATTGATGCGATGGCGTTTTTTAATGCAAGTGATTCGGCAACGGCAATAAAAAAGATGTCAGAAAGCGGCGAATTAGATAAACTCTCCGGCTTTTCAACAAAGTATATTATTATTCCCTATGATGATGCGGGAGAGCTCTTTGTAGCAGATCGTAAGTATTCAGAAAGACTCTATGCCCAAACGGTTGAACAAGTCTTAAGGATACAGGATCTAAAGCTGGTAAAAAGCTTTGGAAAAATTAAAGTATTTGAACTTTCATCTTTTTCACCCCATTTCTATCTTGAGAATGGACAAAACCTGTCTGTTTATTCCGATTCGCCTGTTGAGTACAGAATATCTTTTCAGACGGATTCACAGACAAATCTTATATTTACAGATAAATTTTCACCATATTGGAAGATGAGCTTGGACGGTAAGGAGATTCCGCACGAAAACAAAAATGGGCAAAATGTCTATGGGTCAATGTTACCGGGTAATTATCAAGGAGTGATTTATTTTTCGCAAGCACAAACGTATCTAAACTCGACTATTCTATCAGTGGTTGTTTTTATTATTACAATTTTAACTGTTGCAAAATTAAGATTATTTACAAAGCAGAGAGACTAATATGAAAAAAACTACGACTTGCATAGCCTGTAAGGAAAATAAAATTGAATTTTTGTTTGAAACTAAAGACAGAATGTTTGAAATTCCCGGTAATTTTACAGCGATGAGATGTAAAAATTGTGGATTAGTTTTTGTAGATCCAATTCCTGTAAAAGAGGTGCTTGCAAGACATTATCCGAGCAATAAATACTATTCTTATCAAGACGAAGATTCAACGAGTATATTTCATATTTTACGATCATATCTTGTTAATCATTACCATAATCCTACTTTTTTGAGCAGATTGTTTTCTTTTCTTGTTAGTAATGTTCCTGCTATGCCGACACAAAAAAAGGGAAAAATTCTCGATGTTGGGTGTGGAACAGGAGACACCTTAATTCTTCTTAAGAAGTTGGGCTGGGATGTCTTTGGATTGGAAATAGATAAAAATGCAATTACTGTTGCTAAAAAAAGAGGATTAAAAAACGTAAGTCTTGGTTCGTTTGAGGAAATTAATACATATGAAGATAATTATTTTGATGTAATACGACTCTATCATGTAATTGAGCATGTGGATGATCCGGAATTATGTATAAAACTTATTTATAGAAAATTAAAACCGGGAGGAGAAATCATTCTTGGAACCCCCAACGTTGACAGTATAACGAGTTTTGTTTTTAGAAAATTTTGGTACAACCTGGATATTCCAAGGCATTTATTTTTATTTTACCCCACTACTTTAAGAAATCTTATAAAAAAAGAAAATTTTTTAAATCCTTCGATTGAATTTTGCTCTGCGGGGGGCTTGGTTGGTAGTATCGCATACACTCTGAGTGCGTTACTGGGCAGAAAAGTGGCTCCGGAAGATTTTCAATGGTTATTCTTTTTACTGTATCCTTTGGAATGGTTTATTGACAAACTGAAGTTAGGAGATATTATGATACTTAAGGCTATCAAGCGCTAGTTATTCTTTGTAGGGGGACAGAATAGAGCTAAACATATCTTCCTTGTCCATAGAAAGCCAGCCATCTTCTTCTAAAAGCTTAAGAATTCCTTTTTTATCGAGTTGGTGAGTATTTTTCGAGTTATATTCTTCCATTTCAATTTTTGAATAACTGCTATATTTTTTGGATAGCTCGTCCATTGCAATTCCGTTTGGTAATATTACGTAATATTGCCCGTCTATAACGGTATGTGGTGCCTCATTTTTAGAAACAAGAATTTCATAAAGTTTTTCTCCGGGCCGTATACCTATGTTTTCTTTTTGTGTATCATCGTTGCCAAGTTGTTCTATCATGGTATCCGCAAGATCAGTTATTTTTACCCCCGGCATTTTCATGACAAAAATTTCTCCCCCTACTGCTTCGACTGTTGCCTTTAGCACAAGCGTTATTGCTTCGCTGACCCGCATAAAATAGCGAGACATTTCAGAACTCGTGATGCTAACTTTATTATAATTCTTAATAAGATGTTTGAATAATGGGACAACACTACCGGTTGTGCTCAGTACATTACCACCTCTGACACAGACAAATTTTGTATGGGGTGGTTTCCCCGGAGATGCATTTGCAGAGGTTATGAGTTTTTCTGCTGTCCCTTTGGTAAATCCAT
>CAZVON010000002.1:26178-73483 GCA_964628435.1 uncultured Gammaproteobacteria bacterium | reverse complement strand
ATACACAATTTCATCTATTGCTTTCACCATGGAGTTTTTGCCTCTTTTTTCTCTCACAACTTTTTTATAGGGTGCCTCTAAGAAACCATAATCATTTACCCGCGTATAGAGAGACATATAGGTTACCAACCCAATATTTGGCCCTTCTGGAGATCGAATAGGACAAATTCTACTATATTGAGAACTATTAATATCACGAATAGAAAAAGCAGCTCGTTCTCGAGAGATTCCACCAGTACCCATCACAGTAAGACGGCGCAAATTGTCGATTTCCGATAGTGGATTTGTTTGGTCCAGAATAGTAGACAACTGGGAAGTGCGGAAAAATTCATTGATGGAGGCCATTATAGGACGCGCATTTACCAAGCCTGCAATGGAAACAGGCGTATCGGTAGCTAAAAGACTCATTCGTTCTTTGATACTACGCTCAAGTCGTAAAATCCCAACACGAAACGCGGTAGAAGCAACTAATTCTCCAACACAACGAATTCGACGGTTTGCTAAACTATCAATATCATCTACGGTACCTTGGCCTTTAGAAAGCGTAATAAGGTAACTTATTGTCCCTAAAATATCATCAACTGTAAGTACACGTGCTTCTGAGGGAATAAATCCAGGCATTAAAGATAATCTTTTATTTACTTTATATCTCCCTACTACCCCTAAATCATATCGTCTACTGTTAAAAAACAATCCATTAAAATTTTCTCGAACTTTATCGAGTACAATTGGTTCTCCTGGATGCATTTTTTTAAATATTTCTATAAGAGCCTCTGTCTCTGTGTGGGTTTCATCTTTTTGAAGAGTACTTAAGATAAACGAGGTTGTATTGTCAGGCTCTACCTGATTAAATTTCTCTTTGATTTGATCATCTGATGCAATACCGATCGCTCGTAAAAAAGTAGTTGCTAAAAATTTCCTGCGTCGATCTATTTTAACGGTAATTGTTTCATGGCGAGTAGTTGAGAATTCCAGCCAAGATCCATGGGTAGGTCGAATCTCTGCATTGTAAAGCGTTTTTCCGGTAACTGGATCTTGAAATGCGGTAAAAAATACTCCAGGAGAACGAACCAACTGATTAACAACAGCTCTCTCTATACCGTTAATAATAAACGTCGCTTGCTCTGTCATCTGCGGAACATCACCTAAGAAAACTTCTGATGACTGTGACTTTCCTGTTTTTTTATTCTTTAATGTTGCTTTTACATACAAAGGAGCATCGTAGGTGAGTCCTTTTGTAATGGCATTATCCGCAGTGGTAGAAGGTTTTCCAAGTCGGTAACTCTCAAGCACTAAACTCCAGTTTTTTTCGGTAAAATCATCAATTGGAGAAATTTCGGCAAGAACATCTCCAATGGCTTTTTCTAAAAACCACTGATATGATTTTTTCTGTACTTCCAATAAGTCAAGTGTTGGTAGTGTGGAGTATTTTTTTCCCCAATTGACTCTGGTAATGGTGTTTGTCTTCTTCTGCATCCTCATTTACTAGATTGGTTCACCTGCCGGGAATATTTTTAAGGCAGAACAATTTTATACAACAAAAAAAGCAGGTACTCAACCCTTTTTGAAAGTCTTTAGAGTGATATACTATATATCATACTTTTTATCCTACTGTCAATAGGTAAACTCAATTTTGTGTCCTTTCTTTTATTATTCTCGTGATATAATCTTTGGTATATTAATATAATAGTATTATGACTGCTTTTGATCTTGTTGATACATATATATCTTTTTTTGAGAAACGCGGACATAAGCGGATTTTGAATTCTCCTCTTGTTCCTCAAGATGACCCAACTACCCTTTTTACGAGCTCTGGCATGCAACCATTAGTACCATATTTATTGGGAGAAATACATCCACAAGGAAAACGATTAGTCAATGTACAAAACTGTTTTCGAGCCCAAGATATTGATGAGATAGGAGATAACCGTCATACTACATTTTTTCGCATGTTAGGCAATTGGAGCCTTGGAGATTACTTTAAAAAAGAACAATTGCCCTGGTTTTTTGAATTTTTAGTCTCAGAACTCGGACTTGACCCAAAACGACTTTATGTAACCATATTTAATGGATACAAAACTATCCCACGAGACAATGAAGCAGCAGAAATTTGGAAAGAGCTATTTTCAAAAGCAGGAATTGATCCAAAAGACAGAATTTATTATTACGGCGCAGAAGAAAACTGGTGGTCTCGCGCGGGCGAACCCGAACATATGCCACCTCGTGAGCCAGGAGGACCAGACAGTGAGGTATTCTTTGACTTTTATCCGCAAGACCCATTCAGCGATACCTTAAAAAAATATTCGCATAATGGCAGACTTCTTGAAATTGGTAATAGCGTCTTTATGCAATATCAAAAACAACAAGATGGCTCTTTCACAGAACTTCCAAGAAGAAATGTTGATTTTGGAGGAGGCCTTGAAAGACTTTTAGCAGCTACCCAAAACCAGCAAGATCTATTTCAAACAATTCTATTCAAACCAATTATCAATTCCATAGAAAAAAATTCTGGTAAGAGCTACAACCAATATCAACGACAAATGCGAATTCTGGCTGATCATCTCATCGCAGCATGTTTTATGGCAGCATCAGATATTTTTCCTTCCAATAAACAACAAGGATATATTATGAGACGTCTTATTCGTCGCGGATTAGACAACTTGTATGCGTTAAAAAAACAAGTGCTTACACCCATTCTTGAAATAATTGTTGAACAATACAAAGCAACAGATCCACACCTTGTGGAAAAATTTGAGCATATTAAAGGAGTATTATTGGAAGAGGAACAAAAATATAACCATGCCACAGGAGAGGCAAAAAAATTTATTCAAAAAAAATACCGCCTCGGTGATGAATTAAAAGGAACTGCTGAAATTACATCTGACGATGCATTTGTTTTATATACAACCCATGGTCTTTCTCCAACTCAAATTAAAAGTCTTGGATATGTATTTAATGAACAGGACTTTGCAGAAAAAATGAAAACTCATCAAACCATCTCTCGTAAAGGGGCACAGGAAAAGTTTAGAGGAGGACTTGCAGATACACAAGAAAAAACTATAATGGGACATACAGCTACTCACCTTTTGCACCAAGCATTGCGAGATATACTTGGAAAAACAGTTCATCAAACTGGATCAAACATTACAGTGGATCGTTTGAGGTTTGACTTTAACTACAATAAAAAATTAACTGATGAGATGGTACAAAAAGTTGAGGCTATAGTCAATCAAAAAATTCAGGATAATCTTTCTGTCTACTACGAATTTCTTACACAAGAAGAAGCAGATAAGCTTGGTGCAATTGGACTTTTTAAAAACACGTATGGAGAAAAGGTCAAAATTTACCTTATCGCAGATTCACGACTTTCCAGAAAAGATGCGTACTCAATAGAATATTGCGGCGGACCGCATGTTGATTTTACAGGAGAGCTCAAAAGATTTAAAATTATAAAGCAGGAGAATATTGGGCATGGACAAAAAAGAATATATGCCGTGGTCGGCGAGTAGCTATTAACATCAGTATATGAAACTGCCTGTTCCGTTTACTATTAAAAAAAGGGAGAAACCAGAGTTTTTTCTAAGTCTGCTGCTCAAAGAAGAAAAAATAACTGCAATCGTATTTGAAGAACTTGAAGGGAAAATACGAGTACTGGGTCAACATGATGAAACGTTAGAATCCTCACTGACCTTACTTCCAACAGATGACTTACTCAATATTTTAGACATCGCAATTTCTACTGCTGAGCAAACACTTCCACACGGCATTGAAACACAAAAAACAGTATTTGGCGTACAAGAAGACTGGGTAGAAGAAACAACCATAAAAAAAGAGTATCTTGCAAAACTGAAAGTAATATGTGATGCATTTGGTCTCTCTCCTATCGGATTTATAGTTATTACAGAAGCAATCGCGCATTTACTTGCTAAGGAAGAAGGTGCTCCTGTTTCAGCAATACTTATAGACGTAGGCAATAAAAATCTTGTTCTTTCTATCATTCGCGCAGGCAGACTTGTCACTACTAAAAAAGCACCTCTCAACGAGTCTCCCGCAGTTACAACAGATACACTTCTTCATCATTTTACCCATGTTGAAGTACTTCCTTCTCGTATTATTTTATACACCTACAAAAACACTGAACGTACTACTCAAGAATTTATTCGACATTCATGGAGCAAAACACTTCCTTTCTTACATGTTCCTCAGATAACTACTCTTCCGCTAGATTTTGAGGCAAAAGCAGTGGTTTCTGGAGCCGCAACCCAACTTGGATTTGAAATGCAAGTGAATCGTCATGCCAATCATAAACCGTTTTTACCTATTTCTGAGGAATCAGTAACTCCAGTAAAAAAATCTGAGGATGAATCCTCCATAGAAAGAAACCCAAACATGAACACGTCTGAAGATTTTGGATTTATGAAAGAACAAGACATTTTGGAAATTGCTTCTCAACAATCAACTCTCATAGAAGAAAAAGAAGAACCCCAGCTTGCGATTCCGCAAGCTGCTCATCCAGATATGCTAGAAACCCACCATCACCGGCCCAAACACACAACGGCTTCTCAGTTGTTACGGCAGATTCTAGGCCTTGCTAGCAAAATAAGTTTGTTGTTTGTTCTTAAAAAAATTCAGTTCCCAACAGTACCATTGTTAAACCAAGGCACAAAAGTAATGTTTATTCCATTCCTTGTTTTGATATTGGTTGTTGGTTTACTACTTATCTATATTACACAATTAAAAGCAACTATTACTGTCTATGCAAAACCCAATGTGATCGACAAAACAGAAGAAGTCACATTCTCAATCGATACCGATTCTGACTTTTCTAAAAATATTATTGCTTTAGAATCTGAAACAATTACTCAAGAAACAACATTAGCAGTCCCAGCAACAGGCAGCAAAGAAGTTGGAGAAAAAGCAAAAGGAACAATAACAATCTTTAATGTAACAACAACGCAGAGTCAATCATTTCCTAAAAATGCAGTCATTACTGCATCTAATGGATTAACGTTTCTTCTTGATAATGCCGTTAATATCTCCTCTGCATCGGGTGATGCGTTACGTGGTATTACCCCAAGCACAGCTAAAGCATCTGTTACTGCTGAAGATATCGGCAAAGAGTACAATCTCCCTTCTGGTGTTGAATTTACGGTAGAATCATTACCCAAAGCAACTGTTGCAGCAAAAAACGACAGTGCTTTTTCTGGAGGTTCTAAAAAAGAAGTTACTGTTGTAGCAAAAAAAGATATCGATAAACTACTCAACGAAGTTTCATCTCAACTTGAGCAAAAAGCCCGTGAAGAGCTTCTCAAGAAACAGGAAAGTGACAAACAATACTTACCAACATTTATAAGCTCCACATTTGAAAAGAAAGAATTGGACAAAACCCTTGGACAAGAAGCAAAATCAGTTGGTATTTCAGCAGCTATTGTTTTTCATGGTGTTTCGTACAAAAAAACTGCACTAGAAGATTACGCAAAATATGTTATTCAAAAGGAATCACCTGATTCAAATATTTCTTCCGAAGATATTAATATCAACATTCAAGACCTACAGAAAAAAGACGACAATCAACTCCAGACAAAAGTATCTCTTAAAGCACAGTTTCTTCCGAAAATTGACACGAAGAAAATAGCAGAAGATATCCATGGAAAATCATTTCAAGATACTCAGCAAATTTTAAGTAAGATTTCTCAAGTGGTATCTATAGATATTTCATTATCACCTAATATCCCTATTCTTCCCAAACTTCTTCCACAAAAATCTTCAAATATTACTATTCTCACAAAAAAAGATGTGTAATTACTATTATAAAAAAACCCCTCACCTTCATAATAAAACTATCATCAGAATTCTGGGCATTTTTACGTGTATCGTCGGAATTGCACTCTTAATATATGTTTCACTTCCTCTAATTTCTTGGCAATTTTTTTTCTCTCCCATCTTTGCTTCAACAACTTTTACTGCTCCTATCCCTCAGGCAACCATACTTAACGAACAAACAGTCCAAAGTCTGATAAAAAATGGCGCACGTACGCTTGCAGGAATTGATTACACCAATGCGCAAAATTGGTTTCCAGGATATATATATAACAAAAAAACTCATCCTATGACACCTCTATATTATCTTTCTATTCCAACACTTGATATCAAAAACGCTCTTGTTTCAACAACAGACAACGATCTCTCACAACATCTAGTTCATTACGAAGGTACTACTTTACCTGGAACAAAAGGCAACACAGTTATTTTTGGTCATTCGACACTTCCACAATTATTTAACCCTTCAGATTACAAAACAATTTTTGCAACAGTGTATAAGTTAAAAGTTAGTGACGAGTTAAAAGTAACTATTAACGATATTACCTATACATATAAAATCTTTTCATTTAGCGTTGTTGAACCGTCTGATACTTCTATTTTCACCCAGCAGTTTGACAATGAATACGTAACCTTGGTTACCTGTACTCCACCAGGAACAACCTGGAAACGACTTATTATTAAAGCACGTTTAGAACGCATTTAAAAAATATGGGAGAAAATAAACTAAAAATTATTCTCATTCAAATATGGCCAATTATCTATCGCATTATCAATAACTCACTCTATTTTCTCTTAACCGTTATTCGTGGTATTGTATCCTATGCCATTCGTCAGATAAAAGGATCCATCTCATGAGTATTCATAAAACATATACTTCTTCTGTATCAAAAACGAATTTAGCCCTTACTGCGATTCGAAAAAAACTGGTTGGGAAAACACTTACTTATCCTGAAATCTACGCAATTATGGATGAAATTGCCAAACAGCGGCTAGGAGATGTCTTAACTACATATTTTGCCGCATCTGGATATTCAAAGGGGTTTACTAACCAAGAACTATATCACCTTACCAAAGCAATGGTAGAGACTGGAGAGGTACTTCACTTTAAAGGAATAGTTGCTGATAAACATTCTATTGGGGGTATTCCGGGAACTCGAACCACGCTTATTGTCGTCCCAATTGTTGCTTCAGCAGGATTTATAATACCAAAAAGTTCTTCACGAGCGATTACAACACCAGGGGGAACCGCAGACGACATGGAAGTTTTGGCAAACGTTGAGTTTGCTAAAGACGAAATTTATGACATAGTAAAAAAAACGAATGGATGTATTGTGTGGGGAGGAAGTTTTAATATTGCACCTGCAGATGATGTATTAATAAAGGTAGAAGAACCGCTTCTATTTGAAAGCTACGATAAGATTTTAGTTTCTATTATAGCAAAAAAAGTAGCATTTGGTTCTAACCATGTGGTTATCGACCTACCATATGGTGATACGGTCAAAGTCCATCGGCTCAAAGACGCAGAAGTACTGAAAGAAAAATTTGAATATTTGGCTAAAAAATTCAATATTCGAATTCGCTGTTTAATTCATAAAACTGATCAACCAATCGGTAACGGCATTGGTCCTGTTCTAGAAACACGAGAAGCTATTCGCGTACTGCAACAAAAAGACAATAGACCTCTAGATCTTGAGATAAGAAGTCTTCACTTGGCTGGGAATTTGCTTGATTTGTGCCTTGAAGATTCTTCGGAAAAACTGCAAAAAGAAATTAAAAAAAAGTACGGAAACGCTTTTGGATGGGCTACCCATATCCTGCACTCAGGAATTGCTTTTGCAAAAATGAAAGAGATTATAAAAGCCCAAGGAGGTAACCCTCATATTGATAGCGAAGACCTAAAACCAGGCACATTTTCAATAAAATTTAAATCTTCTCATTCTGGATCTATTCGAACAATCAATAGCCATAACTCAACAATTATTGCAAAAATTTTAGGTGCACCAAAACAAAAAAGAGCAGGAATTTATTTTCATAAAAAAACTGGTGAACAGGTTAAAAAAGGAGACTTACTTTATACGTTATGCAGTGAAAAAATGTATAATCTGAAAGAAGCAAAAGAGTCACTTTCCCATTTTCCAATTCTTTCGATATAATTAGTATTTGTGAAAAGATTTTTCTTTATCATTACTGTTTTTGGTATTTTTAGTCTTTTAGCGCTTATGTGGTGGAAAAGCGGGATTTCTCCAGTCAATACTTACGATAAAAGCCAAAAAATTTTTGTTATTCCCACAGGAGCACGTCTTAAGGAAATAGCAAACAATCTCCACCAAAAAGGACTTATTAAAGATTCTTTCGTTTTTGTACTTCTGGTTAAAAAGCAAGGGTTTGATAATAAGATTCAGGCAGGAGACTTTCGGCTTTCGCCCTCTATGACCGCATATGAAATTGCAGAAACTCTTACTCATGGAACACTGGACGTCTGGGTCACCATTCCAGAAGGAAAAAGAGCTGATGAAATAGCAGATATTCTCAAAAAACATATTCCAAGCTATCAAACATCTTGGAGAAGAGCTTTAAACAAACACGAAGGTTATCTTTTTCCAGACACGTATCTAATTCCTAAAGACGCTCCTATCGAAACTATTATAACGCTTATGAGATCTACTTTTGATAAAAGATATGCACAGCTTTCTACTATTTCGCCCAAACATCTCACTCAACAAGATATTGTAATTCTTGCGTCTTTGGTTGAACGAGAAGCACAGTTGTCGAAAGATCGTCCTCTGGTTGCATCGGTCTTACTCAATAGGCTATCTCTTGGCATGCCACTTCAAATAGACGCGACTGTTCAATATGCGCTCGGCTTTCAAGAAGACGAAAAAACGTGGTGGAAGAAAAACATTACTCATTCTGATCTAAAAATAAATTCTCTCTATAACACCTATACGTATCCTGGTCTTCCACCAACCCCTATTGCAAATCCCGGACTCTCAGCACTTGAATCGGTTATTACACCAGCTACAACAAACTATTTATATTATATTTCAGACAATGCTGGCAAAAACCATTACGGAAAAACTTTAGAGGAGCACAACGCAAATATAAAAAAATACGGACTATAATTCAAATAATTTATCTTCTCGGAACACCTTTAAAAAAACGTCGACTAGATGATTTTATTTTCGAAATAGTTGACTGAGAATTTACCGGTTCCTCAGATCTTACAGGCATTTCTTCCATTATTATCTCTTGTTTTGGGTTGGATTTTTGCTTTTTAGGACGCGGAGCAGCTTCATATTCTTTTTCTTCGGCAACTGATGCGATAATATCTTCCAACTCTTCTACTCCTTCTAACCCTCCTTCTGTAATTGCTTTTAAGATTTTCTTTCCCTTTTTTGTGCTTAACAAATAAACAATTCCTCCACCAATAATAGCTCCCCAGACAAAACCACTCATAAATCCTCCTCCTGATTTTTGATTAGTGTCCATCGTCTTCCTCCTCTGTCAAACGTTTCAAAAGTTTACTTTTTCCACGCAGTAATTTGGCAATTGATGCGCCTGCTTTAACCCCACTCATAACTGTTGAAAGACTTGACAGTGGCCCTGAAACGCTTTCGGTAATAAGCCCTGTATCATC
Source organism: uncultured Gammaproteobacteria bacterium (assembly GCA_964628435.1). Classification (GTDB taxonomy): domain Bacteria; phylum Patescibacteriota; class Microgenomatia; order Levybacterales; family UBA12049; genus CAZVON01. The sequence goes on along the minus strand of CAZVON010000002.1, from coordinate 64,023 downwards.
CAATACTTTATTTGCTTTCGTAACTGTCCTTCGCAGTTCTTTTAAGATAAAATACACTTGAATCCCCAATACAATCAGAAGTAGCGTGAGAACAACCACAACAAAAAGAAGAACTAATTGGGCAGTATCCATATATACACGATACCAGTATTAAAAAAATCTGTCAACTATTTCACTTCTATATGCCGTTCGATAACAGTCTGTTTGCCAAAACGATTTTGAGAAACCACGCGGATGGTGTTTTTCCCTGGAAATAAACTCATCTGCTTTATAAAGGTTCCTTCATTATCCAAAGAAATCGGAATATCGTTAATGACAACCGTTGCGTTCGGATCAGTTTTACCTTGAATAGTCACGTCCTCTGAGACAGTGTTACCTTCTTTAGGAATAGTTACCTCAAGCGGAGGATTTAAAAATGAATACCTATTCTGAAATATGAGATACCCAACAAGCAAAATAATAAGAAATGTTGTTACTATAGCTGCTTGTCCAAAACGAAACCTTGTAAGAGGCACTTCTTGCGCAAATCCACGAGGAAGAACTTGAATATGTTCATTTTCATTAAATTCACGACGGAATAATGCAATATATTCCTTGGGCGGTAAGCCTAAAAATTGAATGTAATTCTTGACAAAACCCTGAATATATGCGCGAGAAGGAAGCCTCGCGTATTCTCCTTTTTCTATCGCAGATAAAAAAGATACACGAATTTTTGTTGCGTGCGAAATATCCTCAAGTGTATAGCCTTGTAGTAATCGCTCCTCACGCAATTTTTGACCAATCCTGATCATAAGTGAAAAATCAAAAGTCAAAAAAATGAGGTAGGCTCTATGCTAGTAGATACTCTTAGAATTTATTAATAATCTTCTACTGTGACACTTTTGAATTTTGACTTCTAATTTTTCACTTATTATTGAGTTTGTAGATTATTTAAAAACTCTTCAGCATTTCGTACCAGGACATCTCTGGGCTTAGATCCTTCGCCTGGCCCAACAATGCCAACTGATTCAAGTTGATCTAATATCCGTGCTGAACGAGCATAACCCATGGAGAGACTTCGTTGACGCGGCGATGCAGATGCCCGGTCGTGTTGACAGACAATCCGAATAGCTTCTGGGAAAAAAGGGTCATTACCATCTATTCCTGTTGACGCAGTCCCTCGTTTTAATATCACCTGTTGGTTTGTGATTTCTTCTGTATATTCTACGTGAGGAACTTTTTCTTTTAGAAATTCCACTAGCTTCTTCACCTCTTTTTCAGATACATACGCGCCTTGTATACGAGTTGGTTTCGCTTGATCAGGAGGAATATATAACATATCTCCTCGCCCAAGCAATTTTTCTGCACCAGGAGTATCAATAATAACTCGTGAGTCAACCATCGAAGAAACATTAAATGCAATGCGGGCTGGAATATTTGCTTTAATAAGACCAGTAATAATGTTTACTGACGGTCTTTCGGTAGCAATTACTAAATGGATACCAGTGGCACGGGCCATCTGCGCAAGCCTAGCAATGGCATCTTCAACTTCAACAGGAGCAAACATCATTAAATCTGCAAGCTCATCAATAACAATAACAATATAAGGAAGAGCTTGAAACCCAGAAAGCTCGTTATAAGAATCAATATTCCTTACTCCTCGTTCTGCAAAAATTTTGTATCGTCTGTCCATTTCACTCATTGCCCATTTAAGAGCAGAGAGAATTTTCTCTACTTCAACAATAACTGGTGTCAATAAATGTGGAATGCCATTATACGCTGTAAACTCAACTCGTTTTGGATCGATAAGAATAAGCTTTACTTCTTGAGGAGATGATCTAAATAATAATGAAGAAATAAATGCGTTAATCAGTACTGACTTTCCTGATCCTGTTGTTCCGGCGATGAGCACATGAGGCATTTTGGCAATATCCGCAACCATTGGATTCCCTGATACATCAAGACCTAATGAAACAGTTAATTTTGAACGACTCTTTTGTGTGACAGACGAAGACAACATGGTTTTAAGCGTTACTATTTCTAATGAGCGATTGGGAATTTCTATACCCACAAGACTTCTCCCAGGAATCGGTGCTTCAATACGAATTTGTCCAGTTGGAGCTTCTGTTGCGAGAGCTAAATCATTTGAGAGTGAAACGATTTTTGAGACTTTTGTACCAAGAGCTATCTCAAGTGCGTATTGCGTTACCGCTGGACCCAGGTTTACTTCAACAACACGGGCCTCAATGCCGAAACTCTCAAGGGTTTTTTCAATCACTGTTGCAATGCGTTTTATATCGCCCCGATCTGCTTTTTGTCCTGGAGAATCTGACAAAAGATTGAGTGGGGGATATTCCCATATTCCATTGATTGCTAATGGATTACTTACCAGTTTTTCAGAGATAATTACTGGATCTTTTCTTATAATTGTTGAAGTTGTTTGGTTAATGGCAAGATTTGGAATATCTTTTTGCTGGCCTCCTTTGATTGCAATTTGTTTGTTATGAAGCACCAATGGTTTTTTACTTTTAAAAACGGACAATAGGTTTTTAGGGAAAAAGCGCCAAATATTTTCTCCAGCAAAAACTAAAGCGCCGATAATTTCATCAAGCGACGTGTCAAACAATACGATAATCCCAACTACAATCCCTGCTAAAAAAACAACAGAAGCACCAACTGAAGACAACATTTCAGAAAGAGCGCTGAATAACACGGCTCCTATCTCTCCTCCCTGAGTAAGACCATTCAGAGAAACAAAAAAAAGAACATATCCAATGGCAACATTCAGACGAGACAGAAAAAATCGAAGCTGTAAGAATAAAAACCCAAATAAAATCAACACGAACGGAAATAACACTGACGTCCATCCAAAGTACTGCATAAGCAACGCGTTAACCACAATAAAATTGTCTCCACTTTGGGTAAAAGAAAGTAACAACAGGAGTCCTGATGCCAGAAGACCAAGAGAAAAAAGTGTATAGATTGTTTTGCTGCGCAATTTTAATTTAAATGGCTTTTTGCGGTAAATCCGACGTTTGGGCATACTCACTATTATAATAACTTATCCAATCAACTACAAGAGCACAAGACTAAACTTCAATTACTACAGGAAGTACAAGGGGACGACAACGTAATTTTTTAAAAATAAATCGTTCTGCAACTACTCCTATTTGTTTTCTGATATGAATCCAATTTGTAACTCGTCCTTTTCTTTGCTCCAATGTTCTTTTAATTTCCAAAACTAAATCTTTGCTAAATTTTTTATTGTCATACTCAGTAAAACCACGACTAATAATTTCTGGATTCCCCACTAACTGTCCTGTTGCAGCATTTACTTCTGACAAAACAATAAGAATTCCTCCTTCAGAAAGTTGTTGCCTGTCTCTTAAAACAAATCCCTCTACCTCTTCCCCAGTTATCTGATCAACGTATACATTGCGAATATCCGTCTTTACTCCTTTTTGTGTTTTTTCTCTGGTAAAGATAATTTCTTGACCATCTTCTGATAAAACCACTCGGTTACTCAAGTAACCTAATTTTTCTGCTAAGTTTTTATAAGCAATCATGTGCCGATACGTACCACTGATAGGCATTAAGAATTTGGGATTGGTGAATGACACAAGCATCATCAAATCTAACGCTGAACCGTGTCCTGATACATGGAAATCATCAGCGATGTCTGAATACACTACTCGCGCACCTTTTTTGGCAATAGTATCAATAAGTGAATTGACCGATATTTCATTGCCAGGAATCGGATCAGCAGAAAAAATAACAACATCTTTTTCAGATATACTTATTTCTGTATGCTCGTCGTTTGCAATGCGAGAAAGAGCTGAGTTTTCCTGACCTTGACTTCCGGCAACTAACAGTAAAATATTATTTTCAGGATATTTTTTCACCTCATCAACCTCAATTTCTATTCCCTGTCGTAATTTCATATACCCAAGTTTTCGAGCAACATCCTTTGCTTTTATCAAAGATTTTCCAACAAAACACACTTTCCGATTGAATTTTTCTCCGATTGAAATTGCTTGATTAAGCCTTGAAATATTGGACGAATAGGTTGTAACAATAAATTTCCCCCTACATTTTCGTACTTCATCTTCAAAATTCTCTGAGAGTACTTCCTCAGAAACTGTATGTCCTGCTCGCTCTGATCCCAAACAATCAGATAATAAGCATAAAATACCGCTGTTTGCCGCTCTTCCGATTTGCATAAAATCAGTTTTTTTTCCATCAACAGGGGTTAAATCAAATTTAAAATCACTCCCATGGTAAAAATTTCCAATCGGAGTTTGAATAAATATATGAGAACTATCTGGCACTGAATGCGTTACGCGGATAAACGAAGCGGTAAAACTACCCATTGTTTTTTTGTTGTTCTCAAATGTTACCGTTTGTACTTTATAGGGAACTTTATATTCTTGTAATTTTTCATTCGCCAGGGCAGCGGTAAGAGGTGTCCCATAAATAGGAAACGACATGTCAACTCCATTTCCAGCAAGTTGGGGAAGTATAAAAGGAAGCGCACCGATGTGATCTTCATGTCCATGAGTTAACGTCATACCTACAATCTTTTTTTTTGCGCTCACCAGGTACGAAATATCAGGAAGCAATAAGTCCACCCCAAGCATTGTTTCGTCAGCAAATCCGATGCCACAATCCACAATAAGTACCTGATCTTTATAGATATAGAGATACATATTCTTGGTAACGTCACCAATTCCACCTAGTGGCATTATTGAAACTTGTTCATTCATACATGAATGTTCATCTTAAAAACTGGGCAAAAATTCTTTTATATTTTGTGCTGTTATGTGTACTGATTGAGTCTTTCCTTCAACAATAAGTCGGGCAACTTTGCGACAAACTCCTTGAATAGTTCGATCAAGGCTACGAATGCCAGAATCAAACCCTAATGGCCTAATCACCTGGGGCCAAACGCTATCATCGATAACCAGTTGATTTTGAGAAAGACCAGTTTGAATTTGAATTTTCGGAAACAAATGATCTTTAGCAATAACTATTTTTTCTTCATCAGAATATGATGGCATTTGAATTATTTCTAAGCGATCGAGCACAGCTGTTGAAATATTCGTTGTGTTATTTGCCGTTGCTACAAATAATACTTTTGAGAGATCAAACGGATAATCAATATAGTGATCGGTAAAGGCGATGTTTTGCTCAGGATCAAGTAACTCAACCAATACTCCCATAATATCTGCACGCGCTGAGTCTGCAACTCTATCTAATTCGTCGAGTAAAATGACACAATTATTGGTTTTTGCATGAACCAGTTTTTTTACAATGTGTCCTGGTTCTGCATCAGGAAATGCTCGAGATTGACCGCGCAATACCCGTGAATCACCCATGCCACCAAAAGGAATCCGTTCAAAATTTCTACCCAGAGCTTGCGCCATAGAAAGAGCAAGTGTTGTTTTACCAGTACCAGCAAGCCCAACCAAACAGAGAATTGGTGCGCGTATAATATGGTCCGTACTATTTTTCATATTCAAAATAAGCGATGCCAGGTATTCAATTATTCTGTTTTTAACACCTACCAAACCATGATGATTTTTATCAAGAATACTTTGTGCTTTTTGGATATCTAGGCTATCTGTACTCGTTTTATTCCATGGTAAACTGGTAACCCATTTTACATACGCGCAGGTATTTTCGTATTCTAAAATATAGTTGGCGTTCATAAACCCTGCAGACGCTCGAAGAAGAGCTAATCGCTGGAGTCTCTCAATGAGGTTTTGCCGAAGATCTTGAGGAATATCCGCTTTCTCAATTTTTTCTCCCAATGCACGCAACTGATCGCTTGCTCCTGTTTGGGTTTGTTTGGCAGTTGCTTGACTATTCACAATCGTATTATCACTTGTCATCTGAGGACTTAATGGATCCATATAATCTTATGATACTAAAAAACTACACAAATTACGAGGAATTATTTATATTTCTCCTTTTGATCTTTACAATTCCTTCTATAGTTTAATAGTGGGCTTTTCGAGGACCTTTGCTACGAAACCGAGGACCACTACCGCTTCTTCTCATTGCATGTGCTCGTTCTCGCTTAAACTGTAAGGCTAACGGGTGTTCATTCCTGATTCCTCGATCATTTCCACTACGCTCTGCCATGCGATTTTTTTCTTGAGCCTCAGATCCAAATAACATCGATAAGTTAATTCTTCCTTGTTCATCAACCTCTAATACTCGAACTTTGACTGTTTGCCCAATCTGCACCACATCTGAAGGATTTTTCACAAATTCAGATGCCATTTGAGATACATGTACCATCCCTTCTTTACCTGGCAATATCTCTACAAATGCTCCAAATGGCAAAATACGTTTTACTGGTCCTTCGAATTCTTCTCCGACACTAACTTCTCGAGTAAGCCCAGTGACCTTGTCAACTGCTTTTTGCACAGACTCTTCAGATATCCCAGAAATAGTTATTGTTCCATCGTCTTCCACATCAACAGATGCGCCAGTTTCTGCAATAATAGATCGTATTATACGTCCTCCTGGACCAATAACTTCTCCGATTTTATCAACTGCGATGCGTACAACTTCTATTTTTGGCGCATATTCTGATACTTGAGTGCGAGAAAACCCAATTGTTTGATGCATTTTTTCCAAAATAAATAATCGAGCTTTCTTTGCGCCTTCAAATGTTTCTTTTATTTGATCTGTCGTGAGTCCTGGAATCTTGACATCAAGTTGGATGGCAGTCACACCATCTTCAGTCCCTGCGACTTTAAAATCCATATCTCCAGAAAAATCTTCAAGTCCGATAATATCGGTTAAAATAACGTATTTTTCTTCACTACTCATGAGTCCCATGGCAATTCCTGCAACTGGTTTTACAATAGGAACCCCCGCATCCATTAAAGCCAGCGTTGATCCACAAGTTGCAGCCATTGATGTTGACCCATTTGAGGAAAGAATTTCAGAGACAACTCGAATGGTATAAGGAAACTTTTCTCTGGAAGGAATAACGCCAAGAATAGCTCGTTCTGCTAAAGCTCCATGACCTATTTCTCTTCTGCTAGGCACTCCGATTCTTCCTGTTTCACCGACTGAATACGGTGGCATAGAATAGTGATGAATATATCGTTTTGATTCCTCGCCTTCTGCAGACTCAATCAATTGTTCAAGACGAGGAGAACCCAAGGTTACTACAGTTAGTGACTGAGTGCTACCTCTTTGAAACAATGCAGAACCGTGCGTACGAGGGAGTACTGAAACTTCCAGAGCCAGTGGTCTGATCTCATCGATTTTTCGTCCATCTGGACGCTCTTGCTTTTTGAGAATCTGTTCTTTAATAAGTTTAAACAATACATATTCAAAAGCTTTAGACACGAACTTTTTATCAAATTCTTTTTCTGGATCTTGCATTTTGAGATCGTCAAAGATCCGATCAATCAGCGTTTCTGTATCTTCTCCCAAATTTTCTTTGGTTGCCCGCGCCTTAATAAGAGGAATTAATTCGCTCTTGTATGACTTTTCTATTTGAGTAACAATTTCTTTAAATGTTGAATCAAAACGTACTTCTGTTTTTTTCTCTCCAATTTCTTGAACTATTTTTTGAATAAAAGAAATAACTTCTTTGGTTACGACATGTCCTTTTTTTATTGCTTCAAGTACAACTTCTTCCGGAACTTGTAACGCACCTGCTTCCATCATGACGGTTTTTTCCGATGTTTGAGAAAGAATAAGATCTAATTTGGAAAATTCAGTATCTTGACTACCAGGATTTATTAAAAACTCAAAAGCTCCTGTTACTTTGTCTTCAACTAAGCCCATACGCACAGCACCAATTGGGCCGTTCCAAGGAATTTGAGAAATTGCAAGCGCTACAGAAACACCAATAACAGAAAGAATATCCGGCTCGTTTTCTCCATCAACAGATAGTTGCGTCACTACAATCTGCACTTCGTTTTTATATTCTTTTGGGAAAAGAGGTCGAATTGATCGATCAATAAGCCGTGCGGTCAATATCCCATCATCCGAAGGCCTACCTTCTCGTTTTACCCATCTACTTCCTTTTATTCTTCCTCCAGCGTATAACCGCTCTATATATTCAACGCTGAGTGGAAAATATCCTAAGTCTTCCCTTACAGAACCTTCAACTACGGTGATTAAAACCATAGTGTCTCCCAAACGAGCAAGAACAGATGAGGTGGCTTGCTGTGCGAGTCTACCAATTTCTAGTGTAAGAGGTGTTCCCGCAAGGTCAAATGAGTATGTTTTTTTGTTCATAATAATGGGGCACTTTCTGATGTAGTCATTAATGCTTTATTTCTATTTTTTTCATCAGTGATGAGGCCCGTGCCTTATCAGTCTTTGCTAAGAAGTTAATCAACCTTCTTCGTTTCGCAATCATGGATAATAATCCTCTTCTACTTCTCATGTCATGACTATGACTTTTAAGGTGTTCTGTTAATCGATCGATTCGCTTTGTAAGAAGAGCTACTTGGACTTCTGGACTGCCAGTATCTCCACTGCCTGTTTGAAATTGTTGAATTATACTTTGCTTATCAGTTGGACTTAACGGCATACATTACATTATAGCAGCTTTTCCCTGTAGTCTCAAGATCCTGTATTCAACACTATCTTCTATCACCTTACAACGTAGTTGACCCTTTATATACTTTTGGCATGAGCCAATCTGCTGGAGGGTTTTTCTCATCTCGTTGTTTCTGCTGCTGATTTCCTGTTGCTTGTGCTTGTTGTTGATTTGACCGAGGCGTAGGTGCTGAAGGAGGGAGAAAAGGATTAACGCCTGATTCTTCTTGTTGCCGTTGGGAGGGACGATAGTCTCCACGTGATGGCCTCCCTCGACGCGCGCCTTTTTGCATAAGAAAAGCAGCCATTTCAAATGCCATGTAACTGGTATTTGATTTCTGAAAGTTAGAGGTCGCATGACTAATACCAGATAAAAGATTTTGGGCTATATCAACATCTAGCGGTAAGTCAAGAGCTTTGATTATACTGGCAACTTGCTCGCAAACCGATGAAAATCGAGGTGAAACCAATACTACATCTCCAAAATTTTGATTATCTGTTTTGTTATCGATATTGACAATTTTAGTGTCTTTTAATTCATTTACATCAAAAAGAGAACCTAAATCAGAGAGTCGTGGCGTACCAATAATAAATACAACAGAAGGTGCACCCCCGCCACCACGACTATATCTCACGTCCTTATCAGAAAATGAAAGGCCATTATTTCCTGCCTTTACAACAATATTAAGATAGCCGTTCTCAATCGTATATGATACTTTTTGAATTTCTGACTCTCCTTCTTCACTTTCGCGATAAGGAAACGATACAACCAAATCAGCTCCCGAAGCATCTAGTTTGTTTCTAACTCGATCAATTCCAACAAGAGAAGAAAGTTCTACAATTGCCTCGGTGGGAGAAGCAATAGACACTTTCTTTTGAAGGGTTGTAAAAGATAAATATAAAGCTAAAGCAGCGCCCATTTCATCAATACTTGGGTTTTTCCCAACCGCAATGCCAATCGATTGACTTGTGGTAATGAAGTCACGTAATTTTTGGGTGGTAGTTGGATCCATAGTCGTTTATCCATGGCATATTACCATATCACCTATCTCAAAGTCAAGGAAAGGAAAAAGAATAATACCAGCTTCTTGACCTTTTTCAATTTTTGATATAGAGTCTTTACCATGGTGTAAAGAAGTAACCGTACTTTCTCCTAAAACTTCTTCCCCCCGCACTAGCCGAACTCTGTCCCCACGAGCTACACGACCATCAAGTACCTTGATCCCAAGCACAAAGGTTTTTTCGAAGGGAAACCGAGCAAGCACTTTTGCAGTACCAAAGATTTGCTCTTCCATTGCCAATTCCTTTCCTTCTAACGCTTCTCGTATTTCATCCAATAATTCGTAGATAATAGTATAGTTTTTAAGCAATACTCTTTCAATTTGTGCTAATTTGAGTATTTCTATGCGTATCTTACTATTAAAACTTAAAATAATCGCTCCGGTTGATTTTGCATGTAACACATCTCCTTCGGTTACTTCTCCTGTTTTTGCAGCTACCACATATACTTTTTCTGGGAGAGAATATGTAATAGCCTCAAGAGAACCTTGCGTATCAGCACACAGAATAACTGCAAGTTTCTCTTTTTCTATAGTTGGTGAATAAGACAATGATGCTGGCTTCCCAGAAGAAGAAAAGGTACCTTTTGTTTCTGAAGACCTTTGTACAACCGCACCAACTTTGGGTACTTCGCCAAATCCGAGCACTTCTACAGCTTGTCCTATGGTGGCCTTTTGAATCTGTGCTACGGTATCAGTACTAAGCGAGCGAACTTTACTGCGCATACCATCACAAACTATCTCGTCTCGAATGGAAAGAGTCCCATTTTTAATAACTACAGATGCCCTGGGACCTGATTTTTTATCAAGGCGTGATTCAACAATAACTGCTTTAAGCGGACCTATTTCAGAAAGATCCGTACGGAGTTCTTGATGAAGATCATATACCAATAGTATCAGTTCTAACAATTCTTTCATATGAAGCCCTGTTTTCGCAGACACTTCAATAACTGGAACATCTCCACCATATCCTTCAAGCGAAACCCCTTCTTTGAGTAGCTGCTGTTTAACTTTTTCCGCACGTTTATCTGGTAAATCAGCTTTAGTAAGAACTACAATATAGGGAACTTTTGAAGTTAAAAGCAGTTGAATTGATTCTTTCGTTTGCGGCATCACCCCATCTACCACAGAAACAATCAAAAGACCGACATCTGCAACTTGTGCGCCTCGACTACGCATCAAGGAAAACGCTTCGTGACCTGGAGTATCGATAAAGGTAATTTTTCGTTTGACCCCTTCATGTATAATTTCAACACTTGATGCTCCAATTTTCTGAGTGATACCCCCATGTTCTCTTTGAGCGATATGAGACTGTCTAATAGCATCAAGAAGAGTTGTTTTACCATGATCGACATGACCCAAAACAGAAACTACTGGAGGAAAAAGCGAAGAGTTTTTTTCTGCCGCAACCTTTCTTTCTTTACTTTTGTATGCCATAAAACATTTAAATTCAAAGCTCCAAATCCGTAGCACGAAATAATCTCAAAACTCACATTTTTAAGACTACTTTTTTTCATTGTCTCAAGTGCTTTGACTTTTTTCGAATTTATTTTTCTTCATTTTTTCTTTTTTTCGTGTCTGCCTCTTCTTCTAAATCATCTTTGGCTGTGGTTACAAGAAGCTCCTGAGATTCAATTTCAATGCGGTATCCCGTGAGTTTGGAAGCAAGGCGCACATTTTGACCATCTTTTCCAATTGCCAAAGAAAGATCTTTTTGAGCAACGTATACACGAGCAGTTTTTTCTTCTTCGTTAATTTCTACCCTCAAGTCTTTTACTGGAGAAAGTGCCTGCGCAATATAGTTTTTGGGGCTTTCTTGCCATTGAATGATATCGATTTTTTCCAAGCCACCAAATTCTTGAATAATTGCTTGTACTCGAACGCCTTTTTGACCAACGCAGCTTCCAACTGGGTCAATACCACCTTGGTTTGAGTAGACTGCGATTTTTGATCTGTTTCCAGCCTCCCGTGCTATCGCTTTAATAATCACACTTCCCTGGGCGATTTCAGGAACTTCCCGTTTAAAGAGTCCTTCTAGTAATCCTGTATTTGCTCGAGAGACAATGATTTCATCTCCTTTTAGTCCTGGTCGAATTTCTAAAAGATATACCGTCAGTCGCTGATTTAAATGATATTTTTCGTTTGTGATTTGCTCAGGAGGTGGCATAACCGCTTCCGTCTTCCCAATGTCAACAATCACGTTTGGCCCGGCAAAACGAAGCACCATTCCATTTACAATGGTTCCCACCCGTATTTTATACTCAGATAAAATGGCCTCTTTTTCTTTTTCTCGGATTTTTTGAAGGATTACCTGTTTTGCTGTCTGAGCTGCAATACGACCAAATCCTGGAGGAGTAACATTTGTATCATTGTGAAAGATTTTAGCTTCACCCGTACTAGGATTTAAAGAAGCTCTATATTCTTCTACCTCTACACCTGGATGATCTTTCCGATACGCAGCCAAAATAGCATTTTCTACTGCTTCTAGAACCACTTTTATATCTATACCCCGTTCAGTGGCAACTTGGTTGAGAGCAAGTGCAAATTCGCTTCTTTGTATAGCTGGCATATGGGTAAGTATACCAAATCCACTAAAAAGCTTCAACCCGAAGAAAGGCGTTTGTATATCTGTATATTACTATTCCACGCAAAAAAATAATTGTCAAGATATCTTAGATTTTTCATTTTGGCATTGATATGATCGTCGCATGAGGAAGCCAGAACATTTTTCTTATACAACTGAAGATTCAACACTCGAGCTAGAATTTTGAGAGATATTCACAGATTGAGATGTGACGCTTGTCGGTGGAAACTCAGACATAGTGGGCGGTTGTTGAGGAGATGAGTTTTGAGGAGGAGTCGACGCTTGAACCGGCTGTGCTGGTTGGCCTTTGGTAAAGGTAAATTTTTGTTGTTGCATATCATAGTCAAGACGTATAGTATCTCCAGATACAAATGTTTTTTGGATTAATAAAAGCGCGATTGGATTTTCGATAGCGCTTTGGATTAAACGACGAAGTGGCCTGGCACCATACACAGGATCATAACCTTCCTTAGCCAAAATAGACAAAGCTTGATCAGTAATCTGCATGTCTAATCCTTGCTCTTTTAAGAGTTTCTGCGTTTTTTGGATACCCAACTTTGCTATTGCTGACATATCTTGCTGGCCTAGTGGCTTAAAGACAACTACTTCGTCAAAACGATTCACCAACTCTGGTTTGAAAAACTTGAGCAATTCTTGCATAAGAATTTCCTTTAAATTTTTAAATTCTTTTTCAAAATCTTGCTGAATTTGTGTATTTTGGCTTAGGTGCTGTTGAATCAAAAGGCTCCCAATATTTGAGGTAGCGATGACAATGGTATTTTTAAACGAAATGGTATTGCCTTTGTTGTCGGTAAGCCGTCCATCTTCAAGAAGTTGCAATAAAATATTGAATACATCTGGATGTGCTTTCTCTATTTCATCCAGAAGAACAATTGAGTATGGTTTTGCCCGTACTGCTTCAGTAAGCTGGCCCCCTTCTTCGTATCCCACATACCCAGGCGGCGCGCCAATCAACTTTGCCACTTCGTGTTTTTCCATGTATTCGCTCATATCCAATCGTACCATGGCATCATCTTTTCCAAACAGAATCTCTGCAATGGTTTTTGCAAGTTCTGTTTTTCCAACCCCGGTTGGCCCTAAGAAAATAAAAGACGCAATTGGCCTGTTTGGACTTGCCAACCCAATACGACCGCGTCGTACTGCTTCGGCTACTGATGCGACTGCTTCTTTTTGATCAATCAACCGATTATGAATAAGCTTTTCTAAATTAAGCAGTTTTTGACTTTCATCTTCAGTGAGTTTGGTGATAGGAATTCCAGTCCACCCACTGACGATTTTTTCAATATCTTGTTGATTTACCGTGTTGTCTGATCTTTTTCCCGAGGTATTGAGAAGTTTTACCTCTGCTGCTGCTTCGTCTAGTAAATCAACTGCTTTATCTGGCAGAAACCGCTCGCCAATATATTTTTTAGACAAATGTACTGCTGCTTTTAACGCCTCATCGCTTAATTCAACAGTATGAAACTTTTCATACTTTGGTTTGAGCACTGCAAGCATCTGTAAAGCAACTTCTTCTGTTGGTTCATCAGCAACAATTGGTTGGAACCGTCGTTGGAATGCTTTGTCTTTTTCAAAGTATTTTCGATATTCAGAAATGGTAGTTGTACCAATAAGCTGCAATTGTCCACGCGCTAAGTACGGTTTAATAATATTAGATGCATCCAATGCTCCTCCTTGTTCACCTGCGCCAATAAGCGTGTGAATTTCATCAATAAATAAGATTATGTTACCATTTGATAATTGTACTTCTTGAATAACGTCTTTGAGCCGTTCTTCAAATTCTCCACGATGCGATGCGCCTGCTACTAACGAGGCAAGATCGAGTTGGATTATTCTTCTATTCAGTAAATCTTTTGGTGCTTGGCCATTTACTATCATTTCTGCTAGTCCTTCAACGAGTGCTGTTTTTCCAACTCCTGCCTCGCCAATGACAATCGGATTATTTTTTGTTCGGCGAAGCAATATATGAACGAGTCGTTCTACTTCTTTATCCCGTCCCACGACTGGATCAAGTTTTTCTTTTTGAGCTTCCTGGGTAAGATCGGTTCCAAATTTTTCAAGAACTGATTTCTTTCCCATCACAAAAGCAGCGTGTGACGAAAGAGCGTCTTGAAGTTTTTCTCTTGACATTCCTTGTGAGGTAAGAAACGAGGCTGAGGTACCGCCAACAGCATAGAAAGAAAGAAGTAAATCTTCCGGGCTAATAAATTCGGCAGACCGCGCTTTTGCTCCTTGATGCGCATTTTCAAAAAGGCTTTTTGAAATCTCACTTAATCTCGGCTGGCCACTGAATGTACCCTGACGACATTGACCTTGCAATGCATGAGAAAGTCCTGCCGCATCAATAGAAAGCTTTGCTAACAGTTGAAAAATATCGCCATCATATAACAAACCTATTAGGATATGTTCTGGCTCAATGTATTCTTGCTTAAGTCGCTTTGCTTCTTCTTCTGCTTGGTGAAGTACTGACACAGATCTAGTATCAAGATGCGAGAGTACCGAAAGGTCTTGCCGAACCGATGGTTGCATGGAAGATCCGATAAATTCAGCTTGAGAAGAATGTGCTCCTGAGCTAGAATTATTGTTCTGTTGTTCTGTATTCGTTTTTTTGTGATTAAAGAAATTTCCTAACATAGGTTAAAAAGTTAAAAGCAGTTGCATTTTACCTTTTAGCTTTACTGCGAACAACTGAATGGATGGTTTTTGTCAACTTTGACAATCCCCCCCCATTCAGAAACAGTAAAACCATTTCGCTTTTGAGCAACCAATACTGGAGGCTCAACAACTTTGATTGTGTCTTGTGCTTCAAAATACAATCGTACTCTTATTATTGTGGTTGGTTTTGGAGTAATGGTCAAGGGTTCAATTTTTTCAATTGCCAATGGTTCCATAATGCCGACAAAGTAATACGGCGAATATGGTAAAACTTTAAGCCAGTAATCTTTAAAATCCTGTGTTTCTTTGTCTGAAAGACCCAGTTGAGGAAGAATTGTTGTATACAGCTTTACTAGTTCATCAAATCGTACAACATACCCTTTTGTTGGTTTTTGAATTTCTACATCTTTGATTTTTGACTCATAGTACAAGTATTCATATTCTTTTCCTTGCGTTGATATCCTGCCAGAAGGATGCGCCATCACGTGCCATCCTGATGGTGGGTACGGCGGGTCAGTATACGTTAAGTATCCTTTTGGTCTTATCTCTACAGAAACCGATGTTGTTTGCTCTGGATATAAGTAGACAGCGGGTTTACATTCTGGACTCCACCATCCCCAAGGTTGTAAAACAAAAGCATTTATTTTGTCTATTTGCAATTTTTGCCGAGGCGTTGGAGTCAGTTGAGCAGGTTGTGGGGTAGGAATTTCTTTTGAGTATAAATACACTAGCGTATTATCTTCATCATCAACCAAAGAAAGATACTGGGCGTACGAAACAATACGAACGGTATACGTTTTTCGCGTCGATCCTGACCCGTATATATATTTTCCAATACCATCTGGATCTTTATTTGGATTTGCTGAAATTTTTAGCCCTCCTGCATAGGTATCTCCCCATAAAGTCGCGGTATTTTGATAGGCAAAAATAGTATAAATGCTTCCTTCAGGTCGCGGTTTCCCTGGATGAAATTGGATTTGGTTAGTAAAAATGTAGGGTGGTGGCACTATTTCTCCATTTTTATTTGGGAAAATGAGTTTTGGGTCAACAGGAAAGTTTTGATTACAATAGTCTTTTTCGATAAAATCAGGAAGTCTCCCACTTGAGTTTTGTAAATACTCATCACTTATATATATTTCTGTAAAAATAAACCCAGGCTGGTGTGGTACTGATGGATTTTCTATAAACAGCAACTCCTTTGTTTCAAGTCCTCCCCAACTTACAGAAGCTACTCGTGATCTTCCGGTTCTTTGATCATCCGCACATTGCGTTATATATCCAGGAGTAGGGGTAAGAATGGCGTCCCTGATTGGATCTGGGATACGCGGATCGCGTTGCCTGGCTAAGTCAACCAGTTGGCAATTGCTTTTGGGAGTATAGACTGGTTTTCCATCGATTGTCTCTTCTTGTTTGTTTACATGATATCTAAATTGTTCTGTAGATAACGGTGAAACACCCCGAATAAGAGTATAGCTTCTATTATTAAAATATTTTTTTTTAGAAGCATCTATTAATGTACATACTTGCTTTTGTGCAAAAGGTGGTGTTTTTATTGGATTTAAAAACCAGACTCCCATTACTAAAACAGTAATAAGAATCAGCAAGCTGATGTATCCTCTCTCTTTGTTCATATCTATCCAGGAGTCAAGTTCTCTTTTTCTGAAGAAGTTTTTTCTGTTAATGGGTCAGGAAGTTCTGCGGAAAGATGCATTTCATGTTGATCTTCTGTAGTTTTTTTCTCCCTATCAAGTTTTGTATCCTCTTGCTCTTGCTGTTTATTAAGTTCTGTAATAGTTGTTTTACCTGCCTCTAATTTTGCCTTAAGGTAGGCTATAACTTCTGTTTGGGAAAATCCTCCAATGAGTAGAAACGGCAAAATTTTCCCAACCATGTCCATTCCTTGCTTCACTTTCGCAGGATCATGAGAAAGCAATAAGTTAACCGTTTGATTTATCGTATCTATATCTTTTTTAATCCATTCTTCTTTGGTCTGACTACCCTTTGTGTCTTTTGGAGGTTCAAGTTTTTGATAGTTTTCTTGCCATATTTTTCTTACAGCTTCGTAATCATCAAAACTTACTGATTGAACTCTGTTTACGACAGGAAAAGAAGCGGTTGTAACAGAAGGGACTGTTGACTTTTGAACATGTGGTAAATTTGTTGAAGAAACTGTTTGAGCAGCGGATAAGATGGATGCGGCTACAGGATTTCCATATTGCTTTTCTCGCTGAAGCTGTTGTTTTACTTGGATGAAATGATTCTGTTCGACAGGAGAAGCTGTTTTAATTGGATTAGCAATTTTTTCCAGAGTATTTGTCATCTTTATGACTTCATCGTGCCTTTCTTTATTATTCGAAATAGTGCTTGTTTCAAATCGAGCGATATCTCGGATTGTTGGAATTGAAAGATTGGTCATGCGAAGAATACTTGTATTTGCCGAAACTGTCCTATTACTTGCTACTTGAGCAGGTTGAGACGCTGTAAAGGTTCTTGTTGCAGGAATACCGAAAGATGTAGTAACGGGTATTGGTCGTGCTATTCCTGTTGTTGATTGGGGTGGAGATGGAGGTATCTCTGGGACTTTTGGAGAAGGAGGAACAAATATTTTGTTGACAAAAGGAATATTGCGCGCCACTGAAGTAGGATTATATGGCGCGGGTGGAGTTTCTGGTACCGAAGGCCTATTCAGAAACTCCTTAACAAGGGTAGCTTGATTCATCAAGCTAGATTGAAAATAATTAAGAAATACTTTTAATAAAATAAAGGGTAGTAATGTTACAATCCACATCATCAAAAGCGACACAACATATAGTACAAACGTGTCTTGCACATTAATACTATTTGTCGATGTAACAATTTGGCCTGGTCCGCCTAACAGAATATTGGTTGCAGTCGGATATAAAAAGTTTTCTGAAGAAGAAATAGGGGTTATTACGCTCCAAAAATAAACCAGTCCAGACAAAAAAATCGCAAAAAGAGGGGCATATAAAAGCCATCTTAAAAACTCACCAAGCCATATTTTTGCGGTATTTTGAATAGGTGAGTATAAGAGTAAAAATGGAAACAAGGGAGAAAGCACCACAAAAAACCATAAAATTATTTTTCTAATAAGCAAAATTCCTCCCATCAAGTAAAAAGTAATCGTTGTCAATTTAACCAAAATCAGCGAGGTAAATACTGACTCATCAAACGCAGTTCCATTTCGTCGATAGCCAAGAAAGTCATTATAGTCATAAGCAACATATGCAAGACTCTGTGCGCTAATAATGTTTCCCTGCGGATCTCGTAAGAAAAACTTTTGAATAATATCTGTTATTTGGTATAAAAATTGAATAAGAGAAAAAGAGAAAGTAATAAGTACAATAAGTAGTAAAAATCGAGGAATGAATCGCATGATACGTACATTTCTTCCTCGGCTTATAATAATCACAAACGCGGTTATAAGCACAAATAACACCAACGATGCATACATAATATTTCTGACCCGTGACCAAATCGAACCTGGAGTCGGCGTGCTCGATATGATATTTGTCCAATCAGAGTTTTCTAAAACTGATGAAAGGAAATTTCGCGCTCGAGCCGCAGATTTTCCCACAAATGTCACTTGCGGATCTTCTATCCATTCTCCTTCTTGTATAGAATCTAATGGGGTAATAGATGGAGTTGCTGTAGGAACCGAAGTAACAGTAGGTAATGATGGAGTTGCTGTAACTTGAGCTAAAGCAGCATTGGTAAACAATACTATGGTAATAATATTTAACAAAAGGATGGGCAGTAATCTTTTCATGCTTTACTAACTTACTCCAGGCAGTTGCAAAACGTTAACGGTTATTATCTGAGTAATCACAAATCCAAAAATTGCCAAAAGCAACCCAACAATGGCGTACATTACGGTACTTTTACCTTGAGCAAGCTGAGTCGGATTTCCTTTGGATGTTAAGATAAGATATCCTCCATAAATAATAAAAAGCACTGCCACACCACCAATAATACTAAGTCCTATACCATAGAATTTCCCCACAAACCCAACTGGATCTGAAGGAATACATCCAAGATCCGTTAAAACTTCAGACGATGCACACGCCATATATCAATAGTAACACAGGGCATAAACGAAATCTAGAGAAAATACTTTCTAAGAAACTTATGAGGATTTTCTGTCAAAGTAAAAGTGAATAAGAGGAATGAGTCTTTGCATAGTTAAAACCACCCTTTTTTGGTACCTTCTTGTTCAAATTCTTCAAGAAGCTGTTTTTGTTTACCTGATAAACTTTTTGGCACTATCACTTTTATTCGTACATAATGATCTCCCCGACCACTTCCTCGAAGATGAGGTACTCCCTTTACCCGCAATCGTATAAGTGTATCTGGCTGAGTACCTGACGGTACTCGAACTTTTACCGGACCATCTATTGTTTCAACCGTAATAGTATCTCCAAGGGCTGCTTTGGCAAATGAGATCTCTTCCTGAGTAATAATATCATATCCTTCTCTCCTAAAACGCTGATCTGATCTGATTTCTATTACCACATCATACTCACCAAACCGAATCCGAGATCCATCGTCAACTCCTGCTGGAATCTTAATGGTTTGAGACTTACCGTTAATGGTCACCTTTTTCTCTGTCCCGTGAACTGCTTCCATAAAATCAATGGTAAGTGAGTAGACAGGACGCCTTTGACGGGCTGCCCCGCCAAAAAATTGTTCAAATATTTCAAAGGGGTCTGAAAATCCGCCAAAATCAAATCCTTCTGGTCCACCTGACGTAGTATATGAATAGCTAAATGGTCCATATCTGCCAGTATACCCTCCGCCAAAAGGACCTTGTCCCGCACCTTGCTCAAAGGCCGAAGATCCAAATTGATCATATGTCTGCTTTTTTTGAGGATCAGAAAGTACTTCGTAGGCTTGAGTTACTTCCTTGAATTTTACTTCTGCCTCTTTGGTTTTGTTTCGATCTGGATGATATTGCAATGCCAGTCTTCGATATGCCTTTTTTATTTCTTCTGGTGTTGCATTTTTAGAAACACTTAATATCTGATAATAATCTTTTGCGTTTGCCATTTTTAAAAACTCCTTTTCGTTATGAGTGACGAGTTAGTTGGTTCGATCAAAAAAAACTAAATAATTACGAACAACCGTACGACCTTTTATTTCAGTAAATGTATTATATAACAAATAAGCGCTCATACGCGCTTATTTTCTCTTTTCCTCTGTGCTGTTTTCTATTTCCCCTCAATTTACCACTTCGCCTTCAACGGGTTCATCTTTCTCTTTCTTGTCTTGTTTGTGTTCTCCGTTTGTTGTATCAGAATCTTCTCGATCGCTCGTTCGTTGTTGTGATTGATCTTGCGCCGAAGCTTTCGAAGCATACATTGCCTGACCAATTTTTTGCAGACTCTCTGAAAGATCCTTGGTTTTTGCTTCTAAATCTTCTTTTGTTCCTGACTCAAGAATTGCTTTTAAGCCATCAATTTTTTCTTGGACTTCTTTTTTCAAAGACTCGTCTACGTTATCTCCCACGTCTTTGAGGGATTTCTCTGCAGTAAAAATCATCGAGTCTGCTGCGTTTCGTGCTTCGATTCGCTCTTTTTTCTCCTGATCTTCTTGAGCATGCATTTCTGCATCTTTGGTCATGCGCTCGACTTCTTCTTTGGTTAACCCTGTTGAACCAGTAATTTTAATACTTTGTTCTTTACCAGATGCCTTATCCTGCGCGCGAACATTCAAAATACCATTTGCATCAATATCAAAAGTCACTTCTATTTGAGAAACACCACGAGGTGCTGGAGGAATACCATCTAAGATAAATCTTCCCAGTGATTTATTATCATGAGCCATGGGTCGTTCCCCTTGAAGTACATTTATTTCTACTTGTGTTTGGTTGTCTGCAGCAGTTGAGAATACCTGAGATTTAGACGTTGGAATAGTGGTATTGCGACTAATCAAAGAAGTCATAACCCCCCCTAATGTTTCAAGACCCAATGTAAGGGGAGTCACATCAAGAAGGAGTACATCTTTTACTTCTCCTCCTAAAACTCCTGCTTGTACCGCAGCGCCAACTGCTACTACCTCGTCTGGATTGACTGATTTATTTGGCTCTTTACCAAAAAACTTAGTTACTGTCTCAACAATCTTTGGCATGCGCGTCATTCCGCCTACCAGTACTATTTCATCCACATCAGACGCTTTCATTTTTGCATCTTTGAGCGCAAGTTCAACTGGTTTGAGTGTCTTTTGAATTAAAGCATCAACCAATTGTTCAAGTTTTGCTCGGGTTAAAGTCATGGTTAAATGAAGTGGCCCTTCTTTCCCTTGGGTTATAAATGGTTGATTAATTGATGCTTCTTGTGAACTTGACAGTTCTATTTTTGCTTTTTCCGCAGACTCTTTGAGTCGTTGTAGCGCCTGTGAGTCTTTCCGAAGATCAATACCATGCTCTTTTTTGAACTCTTCAGCAATATAATCTATGATTCTTTGATCAAAGTCATCTCCTCCTAGATGAGTATCTCCATTGGTCGACTTTACTTCATAAACTCCTTCACCTAGCTCAAGAATCGAAATATCAAATGTCCCTCCTCCTAAATCATATACCGCAATTGTATGCGCATTTTTCTTGTCGAGTCCATATGAGAGCGCTGCCGCAGTTGGCTCATTAATAATTCGCAAAACTTCAAGACCGGCAATTTCTCCTGCTTGTTTTGTTGCTTGTCGTTGACTATCGTCAAAGTAAGCAGGAACGGTAATAACTGCTTGGGTCACTTTTTGTCCAAGGTAACTCTCTGCATCTGACTTTATTTTCTGCAAAATCATTGCAGAAATTTCTTGAGGAGTAAATGTTTTTCCTTCTACTTCTACTACTGCCATCCCATCTCGACCTGTTTTAACAGTATATGGAAGCCATTTTATATCACGTTGTACTGATTCATCGTTAAACTTGCGACCCATTAACCGTTTTACCGAAAAAACAGTGCGCTTAGGTTTTAATACCATCTGACGTTTTGCCACATCTCCTACTACGTGAGAAATCGGATCAACCACAGATGGAACAACATTCCGGCCTTCTGCAGAGTGGATTACTTTCGGAGTTCCACCTTCCATAACTGCCATACACGAATTTGTTGTACCTAAATCAATACCAATTATTTTTCCCATAGTTGATGTATTTTTTAACTATTAGCTCTATCCTCTTTACTCTTTTTCCCTACTACCACTAATGCTGGCCGCAATACTTTATCATGTAACAAAAACCCTGCACGCGTTTCTTGCATTACTTTTCCGTCTTCCCCTTCTTTTACTTCTACACATTCCATGGTACGAGGATCAAATTCCTCTCCAGTTGTTTCTACCTTTACTACCCCTTCTTGTTTTAAAACATCTAAAAAGAGCTGAACACTTACCTTTAATGACGCATCGCTACTATGCCCGCTTGCAAGCATAAGTGTATCTAAAACTGACAGTAAACGCAAGAGTATCTGCTTGTTCGCGCTCTTAATCCAATCACTTTTTTCTTCTCCTACTCTTTTTTGTAAATTCTGATAATCAGCTAATGCCCGCTTATACTTATTTTCTAATTCTTCGACTTTTTGATTTAACTGCTCAACTTCTTTTTTATCGTGTTCTTCGTCTATCTCTTTTTCTTCTTTTTTTAACTTTTGATCGTCTTTTACCATTGTTTTCTGTTCCTTACCATCCTCGTGCTATTTCTATCATTAAGTTTCTAAAAACTCGAAGCGTAGGAAATACATGGTTGTAATTCAATCGTACCGGGCCAATCACTCCAATTTCTCCACTTAAATTCATCGGTGTTTCATAATGAGTAAAGACAAATCCATAATTGGCAGGCAATTTTGGCCCAAGATCTTCTCCAAGAAGCACATGAATATCTTCTTCATCTATAACATTTGCTACTATAGCGCGAAAATATTCAAATTCGTCAATGGCTGAAAGCAATGTTTTAGTAACATCGATATCAAAAAATTCTGGCATTTCTAATATGTTGGCATACCCTGAACAATAAACATCTCCTTTATTCGTGGTAGCAACTGCAAGTGTCTTGGTTTTATCTGCAAGTGTCTTGGTTAATTCTTTAAGAAATACTTGTGTTTTATCTCTGTAGTCCCACAAACGTTCTTTTAACGCAACTTCCTCTGCAACTGAAAGCTCTTTTTCTTTCATCAGTTGCTTTACATAAAATTTCATCCCACGAGAGGTTGGTATACGACCAGCAGACGTGTGAGGTTTTTTTAAGTAGCCAAGTTCCGTTAACCGTACCATTTCGTTGCGAATTGTTGCTGGGGATGCGCTTAAATTGTGTTTCTTTTCAAGAGTTTCTGATCCAACTGGCTCTGCAGTATTAATATATTCTTCGATAAGGCTCTTCAGAATTTCAACTTGACGCTGAGTAAGATCGTGCATATTGCGATTAGCAGTATCATATCATGACTGCCAAAACGTGTCAAGGGGTCATTTGATGGGTTATTAAATCTGCTCTATAAGAAATTTTCGCAACAAATATCACGTATAAAGTGACCCTCTGACAATATAAGGTATGTTAAACTTTATGTACCGTGAAGCAAAAAAATCGATCATTTTTTTCCTTAGCTCTCTTTCTTATCTCTTCTGCCGCTCTTTTGTATATTGCGTATTTTATCCCTCCAATTGCTATTTTTTCTTTACAGCATTACCAGCTTTCATATATCCCTGTTTTTCTTTTGCTGCTTTTTTTAACAAGTTTCTCATTATTAACATATATTTTTAACAATGGTCGATTTGCATTTTTGGGTAGTTTTTTTTGCGTGTCGTATTTAACTTTACGACTACTTAATCTTACGCATCCTTTTTTTGTTATTCTTTTGGCAACTGTTTTTATTCTTCTGGTCTTATCGTTTAAAAAACGATAGCTTGCTTGATACGTACATTCTCTGGTAAAATTCCACCATGAAGAAATTTTACATTGCCAATTCAATTCCGTATGTGAATGCCAAACCACATATCGGCCATGCCTTAGAATTTATTCAGTCTGATGTAATCGCTCGATTCCACCGACTTATTGGTGACGAAACGCTTCTGTTATGCGGGGGAGATGAAAATGCGCTCAAAAACGTCCAGGCAGCAGAACAAGCTGGTATTCAGATACAACAATTTGTTGATACCAATACACAAGCGTTTTATGACCTTTCAAAAAAACTCAATGTGCAGTTTGATGTATGGCAAAAGGGAAGTGATGCTAAACATCATACCTCATCCCAAAAGTTATGGGAACTATGCTCTAAACACGGCTATATTGATAAACGAAATTATACTGGACTTTATTGTGTAGGATGTGAGCTTTTTTATGAAGCAGGAGAATTGAACGAAAATCAAGAATGCTTTGAACATCCTGGCAGAAAATTGGACGAAGTATCAGAAGAAAATTATTTTTTTAAACTATCAGAGTTCCAACAAGAGTTAGAAAAAATAATCGCAACTGATCAAATTATCATTATTCCATCTCATAGAAAACAAGAAGTGCTTTCTTTTCTTAAAGCAGGACTTAAAGATATTAGTATCTCTCGCTCAAATGCTCGGGCAAAAAATTGGGGAGTACCAGTACCAGGTGATAATTCACAACGTATGTACGTTTGGTTTGATGCGTTAAATATTTATCACAGTGGTATTGGATTTGGAACAGAAGAAAAAAAATTTAAAAAATGGAGTCCTGTAAATTTGCATGTTATCGGTAAAGGAATTCTTCGCTTCCATGCTGTATACTGGCCTGCGTTTCTCTTGGCTGCTGAATTACCATTACCTAAAAGTATTTTTGTACATGAATATATCACGGTAAATGGACAAAAAATGTCCAAAACGCTCGGAAATGTCATTGATCCGAATGTACTTATTGAAAAGTATGGTGCGGATGCGGTTCGGTATTATCTGCTTGCAAAAATTTCTCCGTTTTCTGACGGAGATTTTTCAGAAGAAAAATTCAAAGAAGTATATAACGCAGATCTTGCGAATGGACTTGGTAACTTAGTGGCTAGAGTAGCTAAGCTTTGTGAAAGTATTGAGCTTGAGAATGAACTAAAATCTTCCTCTGTAACATTCAGTAACTTAAAAAAAGGAGGCTATTACGAACACATACAACATTTTGAATTTAACTTGGCACTAGAAGAAATCTGGCGAGAAATCAAAGATATAGATGTTTTTATTAATATTAAACAACCATGGAAACAAGAAGTATCAGAAAGAAAAAAAACTCTTCTAGAAATTCTCCCTAAAGTCATAGCTATAGTGAAGGCCCTTGAACTTTTTCTCCCAGAAACCGCCCAAAAAATCCAACAACAATTTAAAGGTCCTATTCGTTCCCAAAAACCTCTTTTTCCAAGACTTGCATAATTTATAAATCTTAATTCATAATTCATCTAGTATGATTGATGTCCATTGCCATTTGAATTTTAAGTCTTTTCAAAACGATTATGATCAGGTTATTAAAAATGCCACCCAAGCTGGCGTTAAAGCGATCATCAATGTTGGCACAAAAATTGATTCAAGTGAGTGGGCAGTCAGACTCGCCAATCAATACGAAAACCTCTATGCGATTGTTGGAGTGCACCCTCACCATGCTGATAAGATCAGAGAAGGCTGGGAAGAAAAACTGGAAGCATTAACCAACAATCCGAAAGTTGTAGCAATTGGCGAAATTGGCATGGATTACTATTCTTACAAATCAAATGGTATTGTTGACCCAAAACAGCAAAAAGAAGTATTTAGCAAACAGATAGCGCTGGCTCATAGATTAAAATTGCCCCTGCAGATCCATAACCGCCATGCGGGAAATCATATTATTGAAATCCTCAAAGCTTATAGCGCTAACCTCTTAACTATCCCAGGTATGTTTCATTGCTTCTCCGGTAGTATGGACGTATTAAAATCTGCTTTGCAAATGGGATTTTATATTGGTTTTGACGGCAATATCACCTATAAAGGACTGGCTCCAGGAGAAAACACCACCCTCAAAGATCTTGCCCGTCATACACCACTTGATCGGATTGTTATTGAAACCGACAGTCCATACCTAACCCCTGAACCTCATCGCGGTACGAGAAATGAACCTCAATATGCTATACTTATAGGAGAATTTATGGCAAAGCTTAAAGGTATTTCTTTTGAAGAGTTAAACACTCATGTAAAACAGAATGTAGAAACTCTCTTTAAACTAAACACGAAGCGTTCACAAATTAAATCATAAAAATATGACACCGTTTTTTCAATATATTTTTGATCGATATCCAATTAAAACGAGACGAGCTCTAGAAATGGTACCTGGATTTTTCTCTTGGGCTCTTATTCTCTCTCCTCTCTGGGGGTCTTTTTTTATTCCCCAGGTTATTGCGTACTTTATTTTGTTTTTTGATATTTATTGGTTTTATAAGTCATTTACCTTAGTTGTTACTGCGCACATCGCCTCTAAAAAAATTGCCGAAGCAGAAAAGATTGATTGGCTAGTAAAAGCACAACTACTACCAGACGCAAAAAAAGTTCATCATATTATTATTATCCCTAATTACAAAGAATCTGTTCATAAACTAAAATCTTCTATTCAGTCGTTTGCCCAACAAACACTTCCTCTAAAACACCTCCATGTTATCCTTGCGATGGAAAAGCGAGAATCAGATGCACAAGAAAAAGCAGATATATTGATTCAGGAATTTAAGCATATGTTTGGAAGCATTTTTGCCACCTATCATCCAGATCTTATTGGCGAGGTAAAAGGGAAATCATCAAACGAAGCGTATGCAGGAAAAGTAGCATATGACACGCTTATCAAAACAGGAAAAGCGAATCTTAACTTTGCAACTGTTTCTTCAGTTGATGCAGATTCGATATTCGATAAACAATATTTCGCTTATCTTACCTATAAATTTCTCACTGATCCTAAACGATATAATAAATTTTGGCAATCAGCAAATGTAAATTATAATAACTTCTGGCATGTCCCTGCGCCGGTTCGAATCTTATCGTTTTTTGGCAGCTTGTGGAGAACAGCAGTGCTCGTACAAAAAGATCGTCTTATTGCAAACTCTACATATTCTCTTTCTTTTTCACTCCTTCATAAAATTGGATATTGGGATGTTGATGTTATCCCAGAAGATTACCGAATCTTTTTTAAGGCATTTTATAAAATGAAAGGTCAATTATGGGCAGAACCTATCTTTCTCAAAACGTCTATGGATGCGCCTCTTTCATCAAGTTACTTTAAAAGTCTTAAAAATAAATACAATCAAGAACTGAGATGGTCATGGGGAGTATCAGACGATCCACTCTTTATTAAATGGTGGTTCACGGTACCAAACGTTCCATTTATGAGAAAAACAATCATGCTTTATAATGTGCTCTTAGAACACTTTCTCTGGCCAGTAAATTGGTTTATAATAACAATAGCAGCGAATGTTATGCCGTTTGTTAACCCTGTCTTCTCTCGAACCACCCTTGGATATAACTTACCACGGCTTGCTGGGGTTATCCTTACTTCTTGTTTATTTGCTCTTTTATGCATGATTATTATCGATTTTAGAAATCGCCACAAGACTACGACACCAATGCCAAAAGCGCGACAATTTTTATTTCCTCTTGAATTTGTTTTATTACCAGTTGTTGGATTTTTCCTTTCAACACTTCCAGCACTTATTTCTCATACACAACTTATGTTTGGAAAACGTATTGAATATAAAGTAACAGAGAAACTCTAGTCACTCATTTTGCATGAAATTTCTCGTCTATCTTGAAAAAAACACCACTTATTGGATTCTCCTTCTCATTTCTTTCTTTTTTATCCTATTGAGACTCCCATCATTATTTGAACCATACTGGTATGGAGATGAGGGAATTTATCAGGTAATTGGTATGGGACTTTCAGATGGCCGATTTCTTTATCGAGATATTTGGGATAATAAACCTCCGTTGTTATATGTAACGTATGCATTATTTTCTTCTGATCAGTTTACCATTCGGTTGGTATCACTTGTGGTAGGACTTATATCTGTAATATCTTTCTTTTTCCTGAGCCAAAAATTGTTTACAAATATCTCAGGTACTTTTTATCCTCAAGTTGTGTATGGTATAACAGGACTATACGCATTATTATTTGCTATTCCCCTTTTAGAAGGAAATATTGCAAATGCGGAAAATTTTATGCTTCTTCCAATTATGTATGCAGGGCTTTTAGTATTTACCACGGCCTCCTCTCTTAACCCCTACAAACTCTTAGCCGCTGGTATAGTACTGTCTATTGCGTTTATGTTTAAAGCAGTTGCTTTCTTTGATTTTCTTGCTTTTTCTATATTCCTTCTTTCTGTGGGAACGCTGAAAAGAAATGTCGTCCAAACTTTCTTTCATCTGATACCCTTTGCTGGTGGATTTTTCCTTCCCATTGTTAGCACTGGAGTTTTTTTCCTTATCAATGGAGCGTTTTTTGATTTTTTCACTGCGGCTTTCATTCAAAATGTGGGATATGTAGGATATGGAAATAGATTCTTTATTCCACAAGGATTACTACTTCTAAAATTAGGCATTCTTTTTTTCAGTATATATATTCTTATCAAGAATCGTTTTACGCTTTCTTCTTCATTTCTGTTTATTTTAATCTGGGTACTTTTCTCTCTTTTTAATGCGTTATTTTCTCAACGACCATATACCCACTATTTGCTTGTACTTCTTCCCAGTTTCGTACTTCTTATAGGACTATTGCTTCAGGAATTTGTCATTATTCAAAAAACAAAAAAAATTATCGTAAGAAGCTTGTTTTTTACTGGATGTTTCCTTTTTTTTATTCTACTGATGATTGTAATAAAAAATTTTGACTTATATAAAAAGAATGTAGGTTACTATATAAATTTTTATGAATTTTTAACTCATAAAAAATCTTTGCAAGCCTACCAAGCTTTTTTTGATGCAAATACTCCCACTGATTATGAATTAGCGCAATACCTAAAAATGCACGCAAAGAAAACAGATTCCCTGTTTATCTGGGGAAACAATGCACAACTTTATAAACTTGTTCATAAATTACCACCTGGTCGTTTTACTGTCGCATATCATATGACAGCAACCCCCAAAACTTTAGAGGAATCTAAACAAGCAGTTCTCAATAATAGACCTGCGTTTATTGTGATAACTTCTCGTCATCACCCGATTCCGTTCCGACTCAACGGGTATGTTCCTAAAATAGTTATTAAAAATGCCATTGTGTATGAATATCTCTTTTAAGCAATTCAAAAATGACAATACTTTTCTGTTAGGATATCTTTCCAGCATTTCACTGTTGGTAATTAGTGTTTCATATATCTTGCTACTATATTCGCAAATCCCTCCTTATCTTCCGATCTTTAACCAAATGCCATGGGGAGATATGCGTATTGGTGCAAAAAACACAATTTTTCTTCCTATTGGAATAACCACATTTGTGTGCATAATTAATTTTTTTCTGTCTGCTTATTTATATGAAAAACTACCGTTAGTATCAAGAATTTTTGCTGTAGTAAGTCTTCTTATTTGCATTTTTACCCTTTTGTTTAGTATCAGAACACTCCAATTAATGATTTAATGCGTATGATAGTTAACATACCGTTTTTAACTTACCTTCTTCCTTTCATTATCGCCTTGATCATCACAGCAGTAAGTACACCCATTGCGCTGATTTTTATAAAAAAAATGGGAATTTTCGATGATCCAAAACTTCATAAACATCCTGCGATTATTCATAAGACTCCTATTCCTCGAGGCGGCGGCATTCCCCTTTTTATTGGTTTTTTTATTACCAGTCTTGTTTTTTTACCAATCACTCCTATTACCACTTCCTTATTTTTTGCATCTTTTCTGGCACTTCTGATCGGCACTCTTGATGATAAGCTTGATGTCTCTCCATATTTACGGTTTATTGGTAATATTTTTACCGCTGCGATTATTGTGGGAAGCGGGATCAGTATTCCGTTTATTACCAATCCACTTGGAGGTATTCTTCATTTAGACACTCTAAAAATTGCTACTGCTATAATGGGAATTCCTTTCTCATTTTCAATAGGTGATATTCTTGCTCTTGTCTGGATTGTTTGGGTCATGAATATGCTCAATTGGAGCAAGGGGGTTGATGGACAAATGCCTGGTATTGTCGCCATTTCTGCAATTGTTATTGGTTTGTTGAGCCTTCGATATTCTGACTCAACTATTCAAACCGAAATCGTAGCAACATTATCATTTATTATCGCTGGAATATCGGCAGGATTTCTGATATTTAACTTTTATCCGGCAAAAATTTTCCCTGGCTATGGTGCTACATTTGTGTATTTACTATTAAGCGTCGTTTCTATTCTTTCTGGTGCAAAACTTGCAACAGCAATACTTGTAATGGGAGTACCTATGGTTGATGGCGCATTTACTATTCTGAGACGAATATTCACTGGTAAATCACCATTTTGGCATGACAAGAAACACCTTCATCACTTATTGTTAAAGTTAGGATTTCCACAACGATCTATTGCATTGTTTTATTGGGGTATTTCTGCTATATTGGGGACGTTATCTCTCATACTTTCGAGTGAAGGAAAAGTATTTGTCATTATTATGCTTGGAGTAATTGTAGGAGGAGCCCTTCTATTTCTACATTTTGTTATGGAAAAAGCCGATGAAAAAAACGCTTTATAACCTATTGAGGCTAATTCGGCCACGACAATGGACCAAAAATATCGCTGTCTTCGCTGCAATCACCTTCACTGGACAGCTATTTGATTTTATCAGTCTTGAGAAAGTGATGATGGCGTTTATTGTCTTTTGCATGCTTTCTTCTGCAATCTATATTGTTAATGATATTCTCGATCGAGAAAAAGACCGACTCCATCCGTTTAAAAAATTTCGTCCTCTTGCCAGGGGAGATATTTCACTCTCAGTTGCCATTGCTACTGCTTTAATACTTACTTTTTTTTCTTTTGCACTTGGGTTCTTCATTACCCCTGCATTTTTTATCTCTATTTTTGTATATTTAGTTCTTCAAATATCCTATTCTTTTTTTCTAAAACATATCGCAGTAATTGATATTTTAGCGTTAGCAGCAGGCTATATTTTGCGGGTATACGCGGGTGAGTTTGCTACTGGGTATCATATTTCTGTATGGCTTTTACTGACTACTATTGCGCTATCTTTATTCCTTGCCATTGGGAAAAGACGATCAGAACTTACGCTTCTTTCTAAATTTTCTCCTGCAGAAATAAAATATACCCGAAAAACATTGTCGCATTATTCAGAACGATTGTTAGACGTATATGCGTCTATTTTTGCTACCTCAACGTTTATTTTTTATTCACTATTTACCTTTTTGGAAAACCCAAGTGGAGTAAGAATCTCTTTAGATATCCTTATGCCAGAATTTTTGCCATCTTTTTTTCAAAGAAAATGGCTTATGATCACTATCATTCCAGTTGTATATGGATTAATGCGATACCTACAAGACATCTATGAAAAACACGAAGGAGAAAGTCCAGAAAAAGTGTTACTCCACGATGTTCCATTACTCTCAACTGTAGTCATTTGGATACTACTCGTAGCAAGCATTATTTATATTATTGGAGGTTGATTTACTCTTTTTGGGCGTACGCAGAACTAATCCAGCCCGAACTACCATCCTGCAGTTTAATACGAAACCACTCTGTTTTTTCTTCTAACAGTTCAAATGATTCTCCTGGAGTAACTTGAGCAATTTCTGAGGCATCTAATGAACTAACCGCGCTGACACGTAGAAACCCTGTAGGAGTTGATAAAATGCTCACCTGCACAAGAAATGGAGTTGCCGACTCAGAAGCTTCTTTTTCTACAGAAGAATTCTTTGTGGCAGATTGTGCTTCCAGAGACGGATTAATGCCTAAATAAATCATGCCTGTAAGTTTATATCCCGGTACTACACGAATTCTCACAATTTTTTCTTTATATCCACTTTTAAGTATTTTAATCTCATGATCTGAAGCGCTAATGTTGTTTAATAGTAATGGTGTTGAACCAGCAATAACATTATCCAGAAGGACCTCTGCTTTATCTGGTAAAGAAAGAATCAGCAATTCTACGTCTTTTGTAGTTTTAAGAGGCGTTAATGTTATAATACTACCTTCTGCGGTGGGACCTTCACCAAATGTTCTGTCTACAACTGTTAATACTGATTTCCCTATAGTAACTTTCTCTTCGAACGGAAGGCTTGTACTTTCTAAAGGTACCAATTTTACTGTATACTCACCAACCGGCAACATAGTCCCTGGATCGCATTTACAAAGTGGTGTTTGCCCAATTTGTTTACCGTTCAAATACACAGCACTTTTAGGGATGGAGGTTACTTGTAACGCTCCTTTTTCATTTCCCTTCTTAAAAAAGGTCGTATACCATACCAATATACCTCCTACAACCATTATTGGTAGGAGAAAAAATAGTATTTTGCGCATAGGCAAGATACTACTATACCAAAGAAAAACCGTAGTTACAAATTACAATACTTTTTCAGTGTTAGTAATCCATTCCACCAGGAGGCATTGCGGGGGTTTGTTCTTTCTTCTCTGGAATGTCAGTAATAAGTGCTTCTGTGGTTAGTACCATCATCCCAATACTAGCAGCGTTTTGAACTGCAGATCGCGTTACCTTGGCGGGATCAACAATTCCTGCTTTTACCATGGAACTAAATTCTCCAGTCATAACATTAAATCCATAATCATCAATTTTACTGTTCTTTTCTGCTTCTTCGATTGCTCTAACAACCCATCCTTCGTCAAATCCACCGTTTCGAGCAATTCCTCGGATTGGTTCTGTGAGTGCCTTCCATAAAATATCTGCTCCTGTTTTTTCGTCATCCGTTGAAAATGTTTTTTTCAGAATGAGAATAGCTTTGCGAGCTTTCAAAAGAGCTACTCCTCCTCCTGGTACAATCCCTTCTTCAAGGGCTGCTTTTGTTGCCGCAACAGCGTCATTCACTCGTTCTTTCTTTTCTTTTAATTCTATTTCCGTAGCTGCTCCAACATTTATGACTGCAACGCCACCAGCAAGTTTCGCAAGCCGTTCTTGCAGTTTTTCTCGATCAAAATCCGACGTGGTTTCATCTATTGCTTGCCTTATTTGCGCAATTCGCGCTTTGAGGTTTGCTAACTCTCCCTTTCCTCCAATAATTCGCGCGTTTTCTTTGTCCGCCCATACTTTATCTGCTCGACCGCAATCATCAATAGTTACATTCTCACATTTCCTGCCGGTATCTTCGGAGATAACTGTTCCACCAGTTAGAATCGCAATATCTTCAAGCATTTCTTTGCGTCGATCACCAAATCCAGGTGCTTTGATTGCCAACGGATTAAAAGTTCCTCGTAGCTTATTAACAACTAATGTTGCTAAGGCCTCACCGTCTATTTCATCTGCGATGATAACGAGATTTTTGGAAACCTTAATAAGGTTTTCTAAAAATGGAAGTAGCTCTTGAAGGTTAGAAATTTTTTTATCGGTTATAAGAATATACGGATTCTCGATTTCTGATTCCATACGATCAGTATTTGTTACAAAATACGCAGATACATATCCTTTATCAAATTCCATTCCTTCTTTGTAATCAATAGACATTTCAAGCCCCCGACCCTCTTCTACTGTAACTACACCATCTTTTCCAACGCGCCCGAGTGCTTCTGCAATAAGCGATCCAATTCGGTCATCCTGAGCTGAGATGGTTGCTACTTTTGCAACATCAGTATCTTTTACTGGTTTTGCCATTCGCTTAATTTCTGAAACTACTGCATCTACTGCTTTTTCCATACCGCTTTTAAGAAGCATTGGGTTTGCTCCAGCAGTAACATTTTTAAATCCAGTATTGATAATTGCCTGTGCTAAAAGTGTGGCGGTAGTTGTGCCATCTCCAGCAACATCATTTGTTTTGCTGGCTGCTTCTTTCACCAACTGTGCCCCCATATTTTCAAAAGGATCGGGAAGTTCGACTTCTTTTGCTACAGTTACTCCGTCGTGAATAACACTGGGAGCTCCCCATTTTTTATCGATGGCTACATTGCGTCCTTTTGGCCCAAGCGTTGTTACAACAGCACTTGCGAGTTTATTGACTCCTTCTATTAGGGCTTGACGTGCCTCTGCGCTATATTTTATCTGTTTTGCCATAATTTTTTCTTGAGAATGATACAATACTTAGTTAACAATTGCAAGAATATCTTTTTGTTCGACTAAAATCCATTCCTCTCCTTTTACTTTTATTTCGTTTCCTCCCCATTTTTTATACATAACCATTTGACCAACTTTTACGTCCATTGGAACTCTTTCTCCATCTTCATCATACGCGCCAAGACCTACTGCCATTACAGTCCCTTTTTGTGGTTTTTCTTTTGCTGAATCAGGAAGAATGATACCGCTTGCGGTTTTTGCTTCGGCATCTAAAGGCCGTATAAGCACATTATCAAACAATGGTTGAATATTAACCGAATTGTTAACTGTCGAATTTGTTTTTCGTGCCATAGATGATATAAAAAAATTATTTTATCGGGCAGAAAGAAATGTCAATTGAAGATTATGACTGCTAATTTATACACTATGTTTTTTCTGTTGTCAATAACCTATAGTTGAGTTTTTTATACTTGACACTACAGTACATTCTCTTATACGATACATATATCGCTTAGTTTAATAGGGGATATTATGGCATTTTCAACACCCAAAAAATTACTTCTTTTAGGTGTCATTGTTGTACTTCTTATCGCTATCCCTCTTACCATATATCTATTGCAACAACAACAAATAACCACTAGCAAAGCAACCCCTTCAACACGGCTTTACTTTACGCCCCCCTCCCAACCAATTAAGGTAGGAGATACCGTGCGACTAGATGTGATGATGGACCCAGGACAAAATATTGTTAATTTTGCAAAGTTAACTTTTACATTTGAGCCCAGCAAATTAACACCTGTGACGACCGGTACTGAATGTGGAAGCAGTATTTGCCCAAACACGCAAGTTTTTCCAGCAACACTAGAAGGACCTACCATTACTTCTAATAATATTTCTATTACTCTTTCTATAGGCGCAGATACAACCAAGCTTATCCAAACAGTTACAAAAATCGCAACGCTTACCTTTCAAGCAACTGGATCGGGAACGACTCAAATACGCTTTGCGCCAGATCCTCAAACGCAAGTCCTCTCTTCTCGCTGTACTCCAGCAGATCCAACGAATTGTCCTGACCAATTTAATGAGAATGTAATCTCTTCACAAGAACCCATCAGTCTTACCATTGCAGACGCAGCGCCCACTCCCACCCTAACATCTGCTCCTCAGGCTGCCAACCAAGCGCCTGCTTGTACTTCCTTGAATGTCGATAGAACCACTTCGGGAACTGCGCCTTTTTCTATTACGTTTACCGCAAATGGTACTGATACCAATGGAACCATTCAAAAAGTTACTTTTGATTTTGGAGATGGCCCAGTACAAGACACTACTCAAGGAGGAGGTATTGGATCAAACACGGTCAGCGTACAAGTTGCCCACACCTATAATAATCCTGGCACTTATAAAGCAAGCGCAATCTTGACAGATAACAATAACGCTACCAGTACGCCAGCTACCTGTGCTCAAACAATAACGGTAACGCAAGGATCAAGTGGAAATGGAACTGGAACCAGCACGCCATCGGCAACCATAATACCTACCGCAACGACAGCGCCAATCGTTAATCAACCAACCGCCACTCGAGAACCATTACCATCTTCTGGTCCAGGAGAAACCTTTATTGGAGTTGGATTAGCAGGAGCGGCACTTTCGATTATTGGCGCGATGATTTTCTTTGCTCTTTAATTGAGTTACTTATTTTCTAATAACGAATAGAGCGCTTCTTGGGGTAGTTCTATTTTTGCTGTCTGAAGCATCCGTGATTTTCCTTTTTTTTGCTTTTCCAACAGTTTATCTTTTCTTGTTCTATCTCCACCAGACATTTTTTGTAAGACATCTTTTCTAAATGGTGGAATCTCTTCTCTTACCACAATCGCCGCGTCCACCACTCCGTGGATTATTTGTCTAAACTGTTGCTTAGGAATTGAATTTTTTAAATGTGCTGCTTTTTCTCGGGCTTTATATATCGCTTCGTCTTTATACACATACTCTGACAATACATCAATTGGATAGTCGTTAATACGAATTTCAAGTCTAGCCAGATCTGCTTCTTCATAGTCTATGAGTTCGTAATCAATACTTGCAAATCCAGATGATACAGATTTGAGTTCCGCAGAAAGTCCTCTCATAAACATACTATAAGAAAGCTTGTATTCCAAAACAGCATAAGACTCATGGTAGTTTAACGACAGAAGTATCCCTTTTTTCTTTTGGCAGATTGTCATAATATTACCAACATAGGTGATGGGCGTATAAACAGTCAACTTTATGATTGGCTCACGCAAACGACCATCACCTGTCTGTTCGTATAGCACATGTGGCATGGTAAACAACAAGTCAAGATTAAACTCTTGCTTGAGTCGTTCTTTTACAATTTCAGCGTGCAATAGTCCCAAGAAACCTACTCGATACCCACTTCCTAAATAAGCTGAATATTCTTCGGTAAAACTTAATGCGGTATCGTTGAGCGCCAACTTTACTAAAGATTCTTTCAGATGGACTAGATTGCTCGTACTACGAGGATATACTCCCAAAAACACCATTGGTTTTGGAACAATATATCCAGGGAGAACATACACTTTTTGCTTTTTTTCATTGATCGCGTGTTCTGAATTCTGAATTTTAAATTCTGAATTGATTATCGTGTCTCCAACTCTGCACTGTCGAATATCTTTAATACCGGTAATAATATACCCAATTTCTCCAGCTATCAACCTTTCTGATGGGTACAAAAAAGGAGAAAAAAATCCTAATTCTGTAATGTCTGTTTTTGCATGATTTTGAAATAGTTGAATACGCTCTCCCTTTTTAACATTTCCATCAATAATCCGAACATACGCAACAACTCCGCGATACTCATCGTATACAGCGTCAAAAATTAAAGCGCGAAGCACATCGTTTTTTCCCTGCGGAGCAGGAACGTGCATTACTATTCTTTCAAGAAGAACCTCAATGTTTTGTCCTGTTTTTGCAGACACCAGCAAAATTTCGCCTCTGGTACAACTAGTAAGTTCCATTATTTCTTTTGCCACTTCCTCAATCTTTGCATCTGGTAAATCTATTTTATTAATTACGGGAATAATTTTTAAGTTTAATTTTTGCGCAGTTTGGTAATGCGCAACAGTTTGCGCTTGAATTCCTTGGGTTACGTCAACCAAAAGAACTACGCCTTCACATGCTGCAAGGGTACGCGAAACTTCATAGGAAAAATCCACGTGGCCAGGAGTATCAATCAAGTTTAGAATGTAGAGTTCAGAATTCAGAATGTAGTTCATTCTGACGGGAGCGAGCTTGATAGTAATGCCGCGCTCTCGAGAAATGGGATTTCTATCCAAAAACTGTTCTTCCATTTCTTCCTTGGAGACTGTCTTGGTAACCTCAAGCATGCGATCGGCAAGAGTAGATTTTCCATGATCCACATTGGCAATAATGGCAAAATTTCTGATATGGTTTTTGTTCATTCCAAATTGAAATATATGAACAGTAGTATAATTCCAATCTGTTTCAAAATCAAATAATCTTTGTATAATCAGTAGTTTGTAGAAGGACTCCAAAACAGATTGCAAAGGATATAGAGAAGACTTTCATCTATAAGTTGCTTGCCTGTGAACAATTTTATGAACTTAAGATTTCTTTAAGCCGGGTTCTCAATATTAGGGATTAATTCTCGTGCTATCGATGACCTCTTGTCGGCTGCCTAAGATTTCTCGCCAATTACCGATTTTTTTAAACATCATAATATAGGTGGTTGCTTCTTTGACTTTTAAAAACCATGTCAGCAAAAGATACAATGTTAATCCTGCCCCACTTGAAATCCCG
>CAZVON010000002.1:8096-26155 GCA_964628435.1 uncultured Gammaproteobacteria bacterium | reverse complement strand
AATTAAATTGAGTGTTCGTGTGGTATCAAAAACCAATTGATCTAACAGTTTAATAGGAATGTATAGCGCAAAACCAGTACAAATGGTTGCAAAGAGTATCTTTATTATGGGAACCAACAACATGGGTTTATTAAACCCACCAGTTTTTTTGTTAAGAACAATCATTGAGATTACTACATTTAAAATTGTGCTCAGAGAATACGCAACAGCTATTCCTTCTACTCCTGTTCCATAGGACATAATAAAAAGAATAGCCATTACAATCATTGAAATCGTGGTTAAAGTACCGATAATCAGTGGTGTTTTTGTATCTTGCAATGCATAAAATCCCCGTGATACCAAATAAATAAGCGCCTGGGCAAAAATAGATAAGGAAAAAAATGCCAATGTCTGACCGGTTAGTACAGTCGCTTGCCAATCAAATTGTCCCGCACCAAAAACGAGTCTCACTATAGGAATACGTAATACAAGAAACAACGCAGAAACTGGCAATACCAGATAGAGCATCTGATTAAAACTAGTGATGAAAATCGATTTAAATTCTTCCAGGTTTTCTCGTTCACGTGACAAAACTGGAAATGCAGCTTGTGCAATAGTTTGGCCAAATAAAACAATCGGAGCAAAAGCAAGTGTCTGAGCATAATCAAAAATAACATAACTTCGACCAGCAGAAGGTAAGAACGAAACCAACATAACCGTTACTAAGGACCCTATCTGAAAAACAGCAATAGAAAGAGTACGAGGCCACATCAAATGCAGTATTTGCCCAACGCCAGGAATATTAAAAGAAATTACTGGTCTAAAATGAAACCCAAGCTTTTTGACTAAAGGCAATTGAAAAAAGATAAAAAGAAGAGATCCTAAAATAACACCAAATGCTGGGGCAAAGATCCCAGCTACTGAAGAGAGAAAAAATATCCCAGTAATAACTCCTAAGTTATATAATGCAGCAGCAAATCCAGGTACAAAAAAGTGATTATACGATTGGAGTAATGCTGTCAAAAATGTCCCCACAATAAACAGAATCTGACCAACTAAGATAATCCTCATAAGAGATGCCATTAAATCCATTTGTTGCGCAGAAAATCCAGACCCTATATTAAATAACTGCAAGAAAAAAGGAGCAAATAAAAACAATGGAATCGAAATGATAAAAAAAGTTATAAGGGCTAATGTGAGTAAAGAAGAAGCCATGTTATGCCCTTCTTGATCTTTTCCTTTTACCAAGTAATCAGAAAAAACTGGAATAAACGCAGAAGACAAAGCACCTGCAATAATCAGTTGGAATAAAAAATCAGGAAGCTTGCTTGATGCTAAATACACTCCCAAGGTGTCTGAAGCTCCAAAAATTGCGACTAACATTCGCTGTCTTATTAACCCAAGTAGTTGAGAAAATATGACAGTGACCATAATTACGAAAGCGGCAGATAAAATATTTGTTTGTCTTGTTAATAAAAGAAAGAGACTCTTTTGAAAGATTTTTTTAGGAACAGTAGATTTAATCATGTCATGCACTCCTGTTGCGCTTTACAGTATATCATGGTACAATTAGCTCATGCCAGTAATAAAATCCGCAAAGAAAAAATTGCGACAAGATAAAAAAAGAACAGCTCACAATAAAAAATTAAAAGAGTCGTTATTAACACTTATCAAACAGGCAAAAAAGAAACCAACACACACGCTCATACAACAAGTAGCTCAAGCTGCTGATAAAGCCGCGAAAAAACATATCATTCATAAAAATAAAGCAGCGCGCGTAAAAGCAACCATAGCAAAACTCTTACAAAACCAACCTTCTGTCCAAACATCTTCTCAAGAGAAAAAAACAAAAAAGAAAAGTCGTGCGCAAAAATCACCTGTTAAACGAACAATTCCTAATAAATAATCTTTTAGCCTCAAAACAAGAGCAACAGTCTTTGACAAATAGTAAAAATTCTCCTAGACTAAAATAAGCATGGCAATTATAAAGCCTTCTATTAACTTGCTTAAAAAAAAAGAGAGTTTTTTTGAGAAGTTTATTGCTTGGGCATTATCTTATGGTCGCTTTATCATTATTTTGACTGAAGGAATTGCGCTTATTGCGTTTTTGTATCGTTTTTCTCTTGACCGTCAATTAATAGACCTTCATGATCAAATAGAAAAAAAGCAAGCAGTCTTACGTCTGTTAAAAAAAAATGAAGATACATATAGGAATCTACAAGACAGACTTACACTGGCAGAGCAGCTTGAAACGACAGGGATCAAAACCACCCAGGCATTTATTGATGTACTCAATTTTGCTCCGATTGATTTCACGATTAAAACGCTCACATTCTCAACCGATAGTTTACGAATTGATGCTGATTCACGATCATTATTATCTGTAAGTACTTTTATAAAAAATTTACAATCGTACCCTGAAATAAAATCAGTAAGCCTTAATAACATTGAAAATAAGACATCAAGCGCAGTTATTTCAGTAAGCATTACTGCATTATTAAAAAACCAATAATATGCAACCAACACCATCTCGTCTTACTCAGGCTAAACTTAATAAATACTTTGAAAATCTTCCTGACTTTAAAGAACGTAAAATACAGGGAATTACCACAATTATTTTAACGCTTGTAGCAATTTCTTTTTTCGGACTTTTCGCCATTAGCCCAACTCTTTCTACAATCAGTCAACTACAAAAAGAGATTGAAGATAATATATTCATATATGACAGAATGGAAAAAAAGATTTCAGATTTATCTCTCTTGCAAAAAAAGTATGCAGATCTTCAAAATGACCTTCCTACTATTTATTCAGCGATCCCCAAATTACCAGAAGCAGCGCTGCTGCTTGCACAAATTCAAGATGTTGCATCCCAAACTGATGTCTCTGTTTCACGGTTACAATCCGAACAGATTGAACTTGTCAATGCTCAACCAACGACGAATACTGCGCTCCCAGATAATAAACAATATTCATCGTACAATTTTGCCATTACCGTAGTTGGAACTCCCACTGCAATTTCTAATTTTATTATTTCACTGGTAAATTTTGACCGTATTGTTATAATCGATAGAGCTGCAATTAATCGCAAAACAGATTAGTATGGCAACATACAGGTTAATATACAAGGAAAAGCATATTATAAAAAATCATGAAAAAAAATAGCGTTCTATTTATTACTATTTTTACTTTTATAGTAGTGCTTGTTTGGGTCTCCTTAAGTATTTATCATGCTCGTGTCTCTTCAACAATTCCTGAAGCGATTAATATTCAAATACGACAAATTATCCCTACGTTTGATCAGAGTGTAATAGACCGATTAAGAACAAGGAAAAAAACAAATCCACGCTATCAATTCTTTGATACTTCTAAAAATGTGCCTTCTGTTACGCCTTCACCACCTCCTCCAAGTACACTCCAACAATCTACTGATTCCGCAAGTCAACAAACTCTTTCTATTCCTTCTCCATCAATACCAGGAGGAACATTATGAACAATTCACTCTGGAATAAAAGAATACCGACTTTGTTAGGAGTTTTTCTTATTCTTATTGGTATTGGAGTAACGTCATTTCTGGTACAAACTGGTGTGCTTTTTGAAACAAAAGCATCTCCAGGAGAAACTCCACTTGAGGTACGTATAACGAATATTTCAGATACTTCACTGAGTATTTCTTATAAAACTACTGTAAAAACAACTGGTGTTATTACCTACGACATAAATTCTTCCTTAACCACAACCCAAACTGCGCTTGATGACAGAGATCAAAAAACAGGCACGCCTGGCCTCTATTTTGATCACCATATTACCATTAAAAACATGAAACCAAGTACTCAATACTTTTTTTCCATAACATCAGGGAAAGACACCTATTTAAATAACGATATACTGTTTCAAGTTACCACTGCACCAGTGCTTGATGAAAAACCTATCAGTCAAAAACCCATTACAGGGAAAATAATTTCCCCAGATGGTAAACCGATCGAGGGAGCAATCATCTACCTTACAATTCCTGACGCACAAACGCTTTCAACTACAACAAAATCTGATGGCAGCTATATTTTACCGCTTACTACGGTACGAACAACAAATCTTAATTCCTATTTTACCGTCTCCTCTGATAAGGTTATACAAATGATGGTTATAGGCAATAGTCTTACATCAAGTATAACGGTACTCTCATCTCAAACAGACCCTATTCCAATTATTACGCTTTCTCAAAACTATGATTTTACCCAAAGTACTCAACCTACAGCTACAACCTCAGCATCATTTAATTTTCCAGCGTATACAGCAACTCTTTCTACGACAACAGAACCAAGCATCCAACGGCCTATAAAAGACGAATCATTTACCGACCAGAGGCCACAATTTAGGGGTACTGCACTGCCAAATGAAGACGTTGTTATTACGATTCATTCCGAGGAAGAAATAAAAACTCAAGTAAAGACAGATTCATTAGGAAACTGGTCGTATCGGCCACCAACTCCTCTGTTACCAGGATCCCATACCATTTCTATTTCGACTCGAGATAAGTTTGGTATTTTAAAAACTATTACTCAATCATTTACCGTCTATGCTTCTGGAACACAAGTTGAACAATCTGCAACTCCGTCAGCCACTCCAAAGCTAACGATAACGCCATCTGTAACCGTTCCGGTAACTCCTACTCTTACACCAACCAGTTTCCCAACATCAACCCCACCAGTAACGATTACCCTAACTCCCACACCAACCTTAATTGTTGCTATTACTCCAACAGCTAGTGTAGACCAAGTCGTTACGCAATCGCCAAAAGGTGGTCCACCTCAATCTCCTGGAAGTGTTTCAATAGTAAATATTGGTATTATTGGATTTATTACAACAGGCATAGGCTTGCTTCTTTTTCTTCTGAGTCGTGGTACAATTTCCTAAGTTTATGAAAATTGGCATCATTGGTGCTGGTTTTACTGGTTTGGCTGCTGCGTACGAATTAGTTACTCGTGGTTATTCTGTAACTGTTTTTGAAAAAGATCAAGAACCCGGAGGACTTGCAATAGGATATAAAGAAAAAAAATGGCAATGGTCTCTTGAGAAATATTATCATCACTGGTTTGTAAATGATGCTACTATCTTATCTTTAGCACAAGAAATAAACTACCCAGTCATTATGAAACGACCAGTAACATCTGTATATGTTAACCATGAGTTCTTTCAGTTAGATTCTCCTAAAGCTTTGATGAGTTTTCCCAATCTTTCTATTGTTGATCGTATCCGAATGGCATGTGTACTTTCCTTTTTAAGATATAACCCGCTCTGGCAACCATTGGAATATATTAAAAC
This sequence comes from uncultured Gammaproteobacteria bacterium, assembly GCA_964628435.1. Lineage (GTDB taxonomy): Bacteria > Patescibacteriota > Microgenomatia > Levybacterales > UBA12049 > CAZVON01. The sequence continues at coordinate 20,857 of CAZVON010000002.1, read as the reverse complement.
CACATCATTTTTAAAAACCACCATGGGAAAAAAATCCTATGAAATGCTGTGGGAACCGCAGCTATCTAATAAATTTGGAGAGTATAGTAAGGATATTTCTTTGAGCTGGTTCTGGGCACGAATTAAAAAAAGAACATCATCGCTGGCATATCCTCAGGAAGGATTTTTATCCTTTGCACACCATTTTGTTAATACAATAAAAAAAGGAGGGGGGAATATGTACTTTAATACAGAAGTAAAAAAAATTGAGAAAAAAACAGATGGCGTGCACCTTACCGTGGCACCCTCGGAAAGAACTGTTCAAAAAGATTTATTTGATAAAGTAATCGTTACTCTTCCCTCTTTCTTTTTTGTTCAAATAACACCTCAACTTCCAACGAGCTATACACGTTTCTTGTTACAACTGAAAGGACTTGGCGCATCCAACATGATCCTGCGACTTTCTGAAAGATTTCTTCCTAATAACACCTATTGGTTGAGTATATGTCAAAAAGAAAGCCCGATTATGGCAATTGTTGAGCACACCAACTTTATGAACCAAACACATTATAATAACGAACACATTGTGTACCTTGGAAATTATCTTGCTCAAGACGATGATCGATACCAAAAAAACGAAAAAGATCTATTAAAATTATATGATCCATTATTAAGAAAAATTAATGCGAAATATTATAAGAATTTGATTGGATATAAAGTATTTAAAGTACCGTTTGCGCAACCAATTATTTCAGTAGGTTATTCAAAACTTTTACCACCTTTTCAAACGCCATTGTCAAATGTCTTTTTGGCAAATATCCAACAGGTATATCCTTGGGATCGGGGAACAAACTATGCAGTTGAGCTTGGACAGAAAGTTGCACAGCTTATTCTTTCAAACACCCAATGAGTTTTTACCCAAGATTGTCTCACAAGTATAAATTTTTATTACTGATATTTTTTTTTATCGGAGTATTTATTAGGCTTTATAACTTATCGTGGGGGACACCATTCTATTTCCACCCAGATGAACGCAATATCGCATCTTCAGTTTCTCAACTAGCCTTTCCATTTCAAATGAACCCTCATTTTTTCGCATACGGTTCTTTTCCAATATACTGCATATACTTCACTGGTATATTAACTAATGTTGTCAGTAATACATTTTTAAATATTCCTTCACAAAATATTTTTTTTATAACGTTTGAACAAGCCATGATGATAAGTCGCATATATAGTGTATTATTCTCTATCATTATTCTCCTATTACTGCTAATTAGCAGCACATATTTTAGGAGTGTTCTTGCAAGAAGTTTTTGTTTTATCGTAGCAACGCTTAGTCCTGGCCTGATTCAGTTTGCACATTTTGGGACATTTGAGACATGGCTTACTCTATGGGCATTACTGCTTTTTTACGTCTGTCTGAAAATCGCAACTCGTCTATCATTAAAACCGATAGTTATCGCCGGTACTATTTCTGGTTTAATGCTTGCCACCAAAATCTCATCTTTACCACTTATTACACTTCCTCTCATTGCCGGAGGATTACACCTATTAAATAACAAACAATTTTATGTGGACTGGTTAATAAAAGCATTCCCTCTTTATTTTTTATACGGGATGATTATTACGTGTCTTTTCTTTATTACCTCTCCGTTTACCCTTCTGGACCATGTCTCGTTTCAATCAAGCTTGAATTATGAAATGCGGGTTGCTCTGGGTACTCTGCCGGTATTTTATACGGGAGAATTTTTCAATACTACTCCTATTCTTTTTCAATTTGTTCGTATTTATCCTTTTTTACTAAATCCATTGCTGGTAGGGGTTTTTGTGATAAGTTTTTGGGTGACTTGCTATCATGCATATACTCAAAAAAATATATTTTCCATATTAATAATTTTGTTTTACTTAATACTATTCCTTCCTCAGACCTTTATTTTTGCAAAATGGACACGCTATATCATTCCAACATTACCGTTTATCTATCTAATGTGCGGGTTTTTCATAGACAAACTTGCATCTTCAGAAAAATGGAAGTCGATATCTTTTCTTGGTTTTTCCTCGTGTATACTTATTTCCGTTATTTATACTTTTTCGTTTTTTATTACTGCATACACTCATAACGATACCCGCATCAGTGCAGCTGCATGGACAACGTCTCACATCCCTTCACATGCGCCTATCTTAAGCGAAGTATATGATCTTGGAATTACTCCTTTTAATCCTTATTTTTCTTCTATAACACTTTTCAACTTTTACGATCTTGACTCCAATATAGACCTTGAGAAAACGCTTCAATCACATCTTGCAACGACAGATTATATTATCATTCCTAGTCAACGAATTATAAAATCACGATTTGCGAATAAAGAAGTTTTTCCAAAAGGGTATCAGTTTTATAAATTGCTATTACAAGAAACCTTAGGATTTGCCAAAATATATGAGACACCTTGTGATATTTTTTGTAAAATTACGTACTTAAACGATCCGATATTTTCTTTTGAACAAACTACAAGTGTATTTGATCGTCCAACCGTAATGATTTACAAAAATAAATATCGATGACGACTCAAAAAATCTTTTTTTTATTAATCATTCTCATCTCGTTTTGTTTTCGAGTGTATGGACTCAACTGGGATCAAGGACACCATTTGCATCCTGATGAACGCGCTATAGTCATGTTTACTATTCCTCTTGCTCTCCCATCTGATTTTTCTTTGTTTTTGTCGCCACAAAGTTCCTGGAATCCTCACTTTTTCGCATATGGGAATTTCCCGTTATATTTTTTAAAAATTACTGGCAATGCATTTTCAATGCTAGACCCAAAATATAGTACGTACGAGTATATAAATCTCGTTGGAAGAATAATCTCTGTCATCAGTGACATTGGAACCTTGATAGTCCTATATCTTCTTGCAAAAAAACTGTTTAATCAACAAACAGGTCTTATTGCCAGTTTTTTATATGGAATTTCTGTACTCCCAATCCAGCTTGCTCATTTTTACGCAGTAGATACATTGCTTACATTTTTTATGCTGCTAACTTTATATTACATCATATGTTACCAGACCTTTCCTACTTTTAAAAACACTCTGTTAACAGGAGTTTTCCTAGGACTTTCTCTTGCCACGAAAAACAGCGCGATTACCCTTTGTGTTCCCTTAGCAGTAGTTATTATGAGTCATTTTTTTTCTCTTCTTAGAAAACCACTCGACAATCAAAAGGTATTTACAATGGTTAAAAATGGAACGTCTCTGTTAACGATAACGTCTATTGTGTTTGTAGTTTCTGAACCATACGCACTCATTGATTTTGAAGAGTTTATACGGCAAACCATGCAACAATACAGTATGACAAAAAATGCATTTACATTTCCTTATACTCTTCAATATGTTGGAAAAATCCCATATATATATGAAGTTAAAAATATATTTTTTTATGGTCTTGGACCATTTCTTGCCGTGACATCTTTTTATGGACTGGTGTATTTTTTCTACTCTTTGACAATCAATAAAAAACAATGGATGGAGAAGATGGTTCTTACGGTCTTTTTTATGACGTTTTTTGTAATTGCTGGAAAATTTGCAATCGGATTTATGCGCTACTTGTTACCAATCTATCCCTTACTCAGTTTATTTGGCGCAGTTTTACTCTACCGATTACTGTCTCTCATGCAGGAAAAAATTAAAAAGTTGAGTTTTGTCATTGGAAGTATTATTGTTGGGGGATTACTCATCTGGCCGTTAAGTTTTATGACTATTTATACGAAACCAAATACGCGCGTTCTTGCTACAGAGTGGATTCATGCCAATATTCCTTCAGGGGCAAATCTTGCTATCGAACACTGGGATGATTCTCTTCCACTTTATGGACAGGAAAAATACCTCATGATAACATTTCCCCTTTATGATCCTGATACCCAAGAAAAATGGACTTTGATGAATCAGAAACTAGAAGAAGTAGAGTATATTATCATCGCTTCAAATAGATTATATGTTCCTTTACAAAAATTAACAGACTGCACACAACTCCCATGGCATCATTGTTACCTCCAAACAGCGCACTATTATAAAAAATTGTTGAGTGGATCTTTAGGTTTTCAAAAAGTTGCTGAATTCACGGTCGCTCCCACAATTCCCTTTCTTAATATTCCGATTGATGATCAAAAAGCAGACGAATCATTTACCGTCTATGATCACCCTAAAGTACTCATATTTAAAAAAAAGTCAGGTATCTAAGGGTATATTGTTTTTCTACTTATTAGGAGTTTTTTTATCCCTTTTGGGTATCAACCTATATTATTTAGAAGGAATTCCTCATGTTCCAGATTCTGTTGCATATCTTTTTATGGCGAAATTGTTTGCGCAAGGACAGGTGATTTCTGCTATTCCAGTTTCTCCACAGCACTTTGATTTTTTTCCAGGAATTTTAGATATTTCAAAAGGAAGTTGGTTATTTCAGTATCCCTTTGGCCATCCTGTACTTCTTGCCATTGGAGCCCTACTGGGGCTTCCTCATATGATTCCTCCGCTTGTTGGCATGTTTGTAGTTTTATTACTGTTTCTTATTGCAAAAGAGGTTTTTAATAACCGGGCTGCAATATTTATTGCTATACTCCCACTCCTATCACCCTTTTTCCTTGAAAACGCTTCCTCATTTATGAGCCATAATACCGCCTCACTTTATCTTCTATTATCAGTCTATACCATTGTGAAACATCAGAAAAACAACAATTCTATTTTTCCATTGATATCTGGAATATCTATCGGCTTACTTTTTAATACTCGTCCACTCACGGCTATACCTTTTATTGCAGGAATTTTTTTTGTAATTATTCTCTTGAAAAAATCTGCCTGTAAAAACACGCTTGTTTGGTATAGCATTGGTTTTTTTGTTATGTTTCTACTGTGGCTTTTGTATAATTTCTTAATAACTGGAAGCTTATTCTCTTCTCAATATTACCTCGTAAACCACCAATTATTTTCAGTCGATGACTCTTCTTTTGAACAGACACTTCAGACTCGTTTTAAAAACACGCATATTCTTTTTAAAAATTTTATCCCGATGCTTTATAATTGGCCATTTATTATTACTTTTGGGTTATTAATTATTCCTTTTGTTTTTAAAAGGTATAATCGCTGGGATATTGTTTTTTGTGTCGCACTATTTACTCTTCCTTTGGTTTATTTTTTTTACAATGGAACTTTTATCATGTACGGCCCTCGTTTTTGGTACGAGATTACTCCATTTGTATTTCTGCTAACTGCACGCAGTTTTTCTATTCTTTACTCTTATTATTCGAAACTGACTCTTTGTCTGTTTTTCACACTTGCTGCTTTTTCTTTCGGACAATTATTCTCTCTTATCCCAACTAAGGATCCGGATTTTTTTTCTCCGTTATCTCTCATAAAACTTAAAGGATTTAATTTTACCGATTCTCGTATTTCTAAAAAAATAGAAAAACAAAATATTCATAATGCGGTGATATTTGTAAAAGATTGTTCTGGCAACTGGTGGTGTTATGGCTCGGTGTTCTGGCGAAACAATCCACAACTTAACTCTGATATTATCTATGCCAAAGATCTTGGCGAAGAAAAAAACAATATGCTTGGTAGATATTATCCGTCTCGCTTTCTGTACATCATATATTACTATACTCTCCAACTGCAAAAGATAAAATAAATATCACATTTCTCTTGGCATTATAAAAACGAGATGTTACAATGGTTTTTATGTTACAACAGGTTCTTATTACTGGTGGCGTAGGTTTTTTGGGTTGTCACTTAGCCAGAAAACTGATTCAAGAACGTTATCATGTAACTCTTTATGATATTGCGCCACTTGAGGCAAAAGATCTCATTGGAAAAGTTATCTACGTTCAAGGAGATATTCGAGATAAGAAAACACTCGAAAAAGTAATTAAAAACAAACAGTACCTCATCCATGCAGCAGCAGCCCTTCCTATTCAACGAAAAAAAGACGTTATTTTTAGTGTCAATGTTAACGGTACCAAACAAGTTCTAGATGTGTCACTCAAAAATAAAGTAAAACGTCTCGTGTTTATTTCAACAACTGCAGTTTATGGAGTACCAAAACATTTACCAGAAACCGAAGAAAGTCCTCTTGATCCAATTGGATATTATGGGCAATCAAAGGTTGAAGGAGAAAAATTGTGTCTATTGTATGACACAAAAGGACTTGAAGTAAACATTTTACGCCCTAAAACATTCTTAGGGCCTGAACGCTTAGGAGTTTTTGAACTCTGGTTTGAAGCAATTTATAACAATAGAAGAATTTATATTCTTGGCAACGGTACTAACCTCTATCAATTACTTGATGTGCACGACTTAAATAATGCTATTCTTAAAACGATGACTACCACCATCCATGGAGAAACTTTTAATATTGGCGCAAAACAATTTAAGAGCTGGAGAAAAGATTTGGGATATGTTATTAAACATGCAGGGTCAAAATCAGTCATCACCTCACTTCCAACGACTCCATCGCAATATGCGCTATCTATTCTTGAAAAACTGAATCTTTCTCCACTTTCTGCGTGGCATTATAAAACAATGCCAGTTCCCTCGTATGTATCTATCAGAAAAGCAGAAAAACTACTTGATTGGCATCCAACAGTCTCCAATCAACAATTACTATTTGAAAGTTACCAGTGGTATGAAAAGAACCGTCAATTCATTCTGCATGCAACTGGAAAAACACATCGCGTGGGATGGAATTTTAAACTTCTAAATTTAGTAACTCGTTTTTAGCATTGTTATGAAAATCGGCTTTGACCTTGATAAAGTGTTTATTGACTATCCACCTTTTATCCCATCTTTTATTATTGATCGGCTTTATAAAAAAAAATCAAATGGAGTTCTTTTATACCGAATTCCTTCAAAACCCGAACAATTAGTAAGAAGCTTAACGCATTATTCCCTGTTTCGGCCACCCATTAAAAAAAATCTTTTTTTTATGCAATCTCTCGCCCAAGAGAAACACCATCAATATTATTTAATTTCAAGCAGATTTGGATTCTTAAAAAACAAAACTGAATCACTGGTAAAAAAATATAAATTTGATAGCTTGTTTAAACAGTTGTTTTTTAACTATGAGAATAAACAACCTCATCTTTTTAAAAACGAAATTATCCAACAATTGAAAATCGATAGGTATATTGATGATGATCTTGCGCTCCTCCTTTTTCTAGCAAAAGCGAACAACAAAACATTGTTTTTTTGGCTCAATCCAATAAAAAATAAGCAAATAAAAAAAAATGTATTTGCAGTTACCCATATCGCTGATATTTTAAAAAACATATGAATTTGCAAGATATATTTTTCGTTTTTCAATGGTGGGGTACTCTTGGTATTTTAGGTTTACTTTTTCTTCCTTTTACAACGGTTGTTTTTTCTCAGTTCTATGATAAAGGCTTTATCTTCTCCAAACTATTCGCAATTATAGCCGTTAGTTACTTTGTTTTCTTTGCAGGAATCATTCATATTATTCCGTTTACCCAATCAAGCATTATTTTATCAACAATTTTTTTGGCCGTATGTTCACTTATTCCATATTTTTCTATTTACGACAAAGTAATTTTAGTTAAAAAATCGTTCATCGCATCATGCTTTTTACGTTGGCGAATATTTATTCTTGAGGAAGTAATTTTTTTAGTAGCACTCTTTTTTTGGACGTATATTCGATCCTTTCAGCCAGATATTCAAGGACTTGAGAAATTCATGGACTTTGGATTTATCAACACGATTCTTCGAAGCACCTACTTCCCTCCAGCAGATATGTGGTTTACTCCCTTTTCAATTAACTATTATTATTTTGGACATCTTTACGCTGCGGTCCTTATTAAACTCTCTCATATTCCTTCTCCCGTTGGCTACAATCTAATGATTGCAACAATTTTTGCTTTTTGTTTTAACCAAGCGTTCTCAATTGGATTTAATTTAGTTCAACATCTTTCCCAAGAGAAACATTTTTTTAAACGTCCTTTGCAGTTACCATTCTCTCTCTTTGCTGGTTTTTTTTCTGCATGTTTAATAACTGTGGGAGGAAATCTACATACCATGTATACACTTTTCAAAGCCTACCCAAACGAAAACCCCGTTCCTTTTTGGCAACTTCCGCTGTTACCTTTGTCTTTTCCTAATTCCTATTGGTATCCCAATGCCACACGCTTTATCCATAATACAATTCATGAATTTCCGATTTACTCATTTGTTGTATCTGACCTCCACGGGCATGTCTTAAGTATTCCTCTCGTCCTCACAATTACTGCACTGATACTTCATGAGTTACTCAAAATGAAATCAGGAGTTGACGGAAAAAAAATCATTCTTTTTGCACTACTTATTGCATGTGCGTATATGACGAATGCATGGGATGGAGCAATTTATATTATGCTTACCTCTTTTTACATTTTTGCCGCTACCATTAATTGGAATTTCTTTTTTGAAAAGCCAAAAGGATATAAACAATCTGTTAGAAAACTTTTTCTTGAAACCAAACACCACTTTACTATTATACTTTTCTTTGTGGGATTATTGATTCTTGGGTTTATTCTTTTCTCGCTTCCATTTTCCCTCTATTTCAAACCATTTGTCTCAGGTATTGGTATTCTCTGTTCCCCTGACTTTTTAACCAAAATTGGTAAAATAGGGCCATTCCTTTTTGAAGAAAATCATTGTCAAAAATCACCATTGTGGCAGATATTTCTTCTCTATGGATTTTTCTACTTTTGGGTTGTTTCTTTTTTTATTATTTTAAGAAAAGTAAAGAAATTTTATAATACTGATGGTTTCATTCTGCTTCTTATCATTCTTTCTACTATCTTGATCATTCTTCCGGAATTTATATATTTTAAAGACATTTACCCAAGTCATTATCGCGCAAATACCATGTTTAAGTTAGGCTATCAAGCATTTATTCTTTTATCTATTGTTTCTTCTTATATTTTCTTTCGCCTCAAACCATTTATTAAATGGAAAGGCTTTGCTAAAAATGTGTTGTTTAAAGTTATATTCCTTTTTGTATCTATTAGCTTATTAACGATTGTTTTTATCTACCCGTATTTTGCCATCACATCCTATTATGGTAATCTACAATCTCCACAATCACTTGATGGCATGAGATTTCTTCAAAGATTATATCCCAACGACTATGAAGCAATCCGATGGTTAAACAAAAATGTCTCAGGTCAACCAGTAATCTTAGAAGCGCAAGGTGATTCTTATACTGATTACGCACGAGTTTCAGCATTTACTGGACTTCCTACCGTCTTGGGATGGACAGTCCATGAATGGTTATGGAGAGGAACCTATGATATACCAGCTCCTCGAATAGCTGATGTTGAGACACTCTACGAAACAACAGATATAAAAACAGCACAACAATTAATAGATTCATATAATATTTCGCTGGTTTTTGTTGGTGATTTAGAACGGCAAAAATATGAACTGTTATATGAAGAAAAATTTCAGCAACTAGGCTACGTTCTTTTTGAACATGACACTACCCGTATTTACAGCATGCGAAACTAGTCTATTTCTGTCCCAGGACAAATAATGTATCCCTCAAAGAGGGAACTGCTATCATAACCATGGTATTGACGAACTTACCAGTTGTAATCCACCAAGGATCTTTAAGTACTCTTCTTCTAAAAGGAGTATAACTAATAAAAAGAGATTTTCCCATTAACCGCCATCCTGTCTGTTGAAAAAGAGAAACAAGCTCCAGAAGGGTATACTCTCTATTATGCCGGTGATAGATATTATTTCCTTTCCCTCCTTCTTCAAAATACACTGATATTGGGTACATGATTGTTTTACCAAACAGTAGTTTTGCCCTGTTGATAGATCGAGCTATGTTTGGACTAGTAATCATGGCAAAACCGTTTTTTTTCGTAACGCGGTGAATTTGCTTAAAAACAATCACTGGTGATTGTGGTAAATGTTCAATAACTTCGTTACAAAGTACTAGGTCAAAAAAATTATCGCTATAAGGAAACTCTTCTGTTTCAATATTCAAAATAGACACCTGTTTTTTTTTTATTTTTTCATGATATGAAGATATTCCATATACAGCATGTCCAAGCAACTCTAGTGCATATCCAATATGGTACGGGTAACAACCAATATCAAGAATAGTTAACTTTTTGTCACCCCCAATGTGTAGTATTTTTTCCAAAATAATCTTATAACGAACCTCGTGGGTCCAGAAGTATGATTGTTCCTCTGGTGTATGGATAGTTTCTTGAACTGACGCAAGAAGAGAAGTTACTTTACTCATGTACTATTCATCAAACAAGAATCTGATGTTAAAACACACTTAACAAACTCTTGAATTTCCGAATATTTCCCATTACCTAAACGTGGAATAAGTACCCAGGCTCCATTGTAATCGATAACCGGAGGGTTCATCAGTAAACCCTGTTTTCCTTCATCTTTATCTTCAATATCAAGTATTGTTGATCTTATTTTTGCGCTTCTCATTTTATCTGCCAGTCGGACAAAATCGTCAAACTCTTCTGTTTTAATATCTGTTCTAATACTTTCAGAAAGAACATTATATAAATTTGCCATTTTTAAAGGATTCAATACCGTATTTACAGAAAAGATTTTATCTTTAAATGCTTTAACAATTTTTTGTTGACGACGACTTCTCGCGAAATCTGTTCCTTCAGGTCCTTGCGCATATCGAGATCGGACAAAAATCAGAGAAGTTCTTCCATCCATGTGTTGTGAGCCTTTATCAAAATGAATGTGTGTATACCGACATGGAAAAACTTCATATGCAGATTGCGTTGCAATCAAAAGCGTTGCTTCATCCAAAGAATGATCACATAAGTCTTCTTTTCGCTCTTCATCTGGGTATTTGTAATCATCAAAGCTATCTTCAACATTTATATCTAATCCCTCGATCATGTCAACCGCTCTTACAAATCCATCAAAGTCAACTACAACTCCATAGTCAATCGGCTGACCAAGTACTTTGGATACAACTGCTTTTGTTAAAATTAACCCTCCCCCTCTTTGTTTTGATTCACCAGTTGCATATGCAATATTAATTCTCCCATTTAACTCTGGAATCCATAAATCTCGTGGCAGCGAAATCATAGTAACGGAATTTGTATTCTGATCAACACTGGTAAAAATCATTGTATCCGTTAAGTCTGGTCCATCATGGGCACCTCCTCCAATTCCAAGTAATAAAATGTTAATTGCGTGATCTGACTTTTTAAGTTCTATTTCTTTATGAAAGAGTAATTGAAAAATTACCGGAACAAACGTCCAGTTTCTTATAATAAAGAAACCAATTATCACCGACAAAATAATGATGATGATTTTCTTTTTATGCATGGTGAATAATTTGGATTAGGTCCAAGGGGTTAAGACTTGCTTTTCCTACGAGCACTCCACTGATGGAAGGCATCTTAATAAAATCAGACACATTCTGCGCAGTCACGCTTCCACCATATAATACTGCTATTTCTTGATTACTTTTAAAGATTGCTTGAGCAGCTGATTCTACATTTTGAGGCGTATCTGGTTTTCCTGAACCAATAGCAAAAATAGGCTCATACGCTACTATGGTAACTCCCTCTGGAATATGCTCTCGTGGATCTGAGACACAATAAATGGGAGTCAAAGAATATTGTCTTGCTTGCTTTACTTTTTTTTCCAAAAGTGTACTATCCTCATGAAAGTACTTCCGTCGCTCTGAGTGACCTATAAGTACGTAGTCTGCAAATTCTTTAATCTGTTCACCATTCACTGCTCCTGTATACGCACCATGTTCAAACGGAGAAATATCTTGTCCGCCAAGCTTGATCGGCAATGCATGATTTATAATATAGGATTTCATATCTGATAAAAGACTAAATGAAGGACATACAATAATCTCTTTTTCAAAAATTTGCAACCCTAAATTTTGCATTTTGAACTCTTCAAGCCACATACTGGCTTGATGAATGGTTTTATTTGACTTCCAATTCGCAATAATATAGCTTTTTTTCATATGGTACAATAAGCTTTAATCTCCACTCAATTATACGCTATGGCAGATACTATTCTCAAGAATTTAAATAAAGAACAACAACAAGCCGTTACCAATACTGATGGGCCAATGATTATTTTGGCTGGTGCTGGATCTGGCAAAACAAGAGTTTTAACATATAGAACAATGTACCTTATACATATTGGTATTTCTCCAGAGAATATCCTTTTGACTACATTCACCAACAAAGCTGCTTTAGAAATGAAACAGCGTATTCTCTCATTCTTAAAGTCATCTCTATACAAGAAGGTTTCTACGCAGCCTACTGTTGCAACATTTCATTCACTATGCGCAAAAATCTTACGTATCGATGGAAAACATGCTGGTATTCCAACAAACTTTATTATTTATGATGAACAAGACCAAGTTGATGCAATCAAACACGTGTTAGAAGTACTTAACATATCAGCTAAAGAGTTCAAGCCATCTTCACTTCTTGCAGTTATTTCGCAAGCTAAAAACCAATTGATAGACGAGCAGGATTATCAAGGTTTCGCACGAGGCGTATTCCAAAATACTGTTGCACGCGTGTATCCTCTCTATCAAAAATTACTTAAACAAAATGGCGCATTAGATTTTGATGATTTAATTCTTAAAACCGTCCAGTTGTTTAAAACAAACCTTCATATTTTAGAAAAATATCAAAATAAATTTCAGTATATTCTTGTTGACGAATACCAAGATACGAATCATGCACAATATTACCTCACCAAACT
>CAZVON010000002.1:0-8086 GCA_964628435.1 uncultured Gammaproteobacteria bacterium | reverse complement strand
GAGCTTTCGCGCGGTATTGAACGGCCATGTGCGAAAATCATCAAAAATGGAAAAACATTTGCGTAGTGGGTGACTTTTCCCAAAGTATTTACAGTTGGCGAGGCGCTGATTATCAAAATCTTTCAAAGTTTCAATTCGATTTTCCAAATGCGCATGTGTTTCCTTTATCTCAAAATTATAGGTCAACTCAAAAAATCCTTGACGCTGCATACGCAGTTATTTCTAAAAACACCTCTCATCCTATTTTGCAATTGTGGACACACAATAAACAAGGGAAAAAAATTACCCTCCATGAGGCGCGAAACGAACATACTGAGGCAGAATTTATTATGCAACAAGTTCTTGATCTTGTGGAGAATAAAAGCGCTGGGTCATACCAGGACGTCACAGTACTTTATAGAACGAACGCACAGTCAAGAGTTATTGAAGAAGTATTTCTCCACCATAGCATTCCGTATATTTTAGTAGGCGGAACGAGGTTTTATGAACGAAAAGAAATAAAAGATGTCTTATCCTATCTTCGGCTTTTAGCAAATCCGAAAGACTCTGTAGCTTGGAAACGAATCGAAAAGCTAGGAAAAACACGTCTTGCAAAATTTTTAGCCTTCCAACAAGAATTTAACGCTACCAAATATAGTACTTTAGAAGCTCTCGACACCGTGTTAAAAAAAACAGGCTATCTTTCGTTCTATGATGAACACGATGAAGAAGATAGACAACGACTTGAAAACATAAAAGAGCTTCGATCTGTTGCTCTTGAATTTCCTGTTATTTCATTATTCTTAGAAAATGTCGCACTTGTTGAACAAGAATATATGCCAGATCGTCCATCTACAACAGCGTCTTCTGAGAAAAACGCTGTTACTCTTATGACTCTCCACGCTGCAAAAGGACTTGAGTTTCCAATTGTGTTTATGGTTGGCATGGAAGAAGGCTTATTTCCTCATAACAGAGCATTAATGGATAAACAAGAGCTAGAAGAAGAACGACGACTATGTTATGTTGGTATTACCAGAGCAAAGCAACAGCTTTTTTTAACCTATACTCGGCAACGGTTGTTTTTTGGACAGAGGTCGTCAAATATTGTATCACGGTTTGTTGTAGATCTTCCGCAAGAGGTTGTTGCCTATAATGATCTTTCATTCTCTGAATCACCAGAGTCACTATGAGTATTCAAAATATTTCTGCTGACTACCAAACTGATTATAATCGTGTTGTCTCGCATCCATTACAGTCATATGAATGGGGAGAATTTAGAAAAAAAACCGGAGTACGAGTAATCCGTAAAGGTCTTTTCATCAACGATACCCTCCAATCTGGATTCACTCTTACGCTTCATCAAATTCCATATATTCCTTGGTCTATTGGGTACTTGCCAAAAGGAGACGTTCTTAATAAAGAACTGCTTTTTGAACTTGCCAAGATAGGAAAGCACGAACGTTGCGTCTTTATTCAGTTAGAACCCAACATAATTCATAATTCTAGGTTCATAATTCAGGATGCAATTCATAACTCAGGATTCACGATTCTCAACTCCTCTCATCCATTATTTACCAAATACACTTTCCAGTTAGATATTACAAGATCAGAAGAAAAACTATTAAAAGCAATGCATCCTAAAACTCGCTACAACATTCATGTAGCAAAACGACATGGGGTAATAGTACAAGAAGACAACTCAGATGAAGCATTCAAAAAGTACCTTCAACTTACTCAAGAAACAACACAGCGTCAACATTTTTATGCTCACACCCTACGATATCACCAGCTCATGTGGGAAACCCTTCGACCCGCACATGGCAAGCCCTCTCATAATAAGCTGAGTGCGCATTTATTGGTAGCGAAATATAACCATGAGATACTCGTTACCTGGATTTTGTTTGTATACAAAGATACCCTTTATTATCCCTATGGTGCTTCAAGCAGTCTTCACAAACAAACAATGGCTTCAAATCTGATGATGTGGGAAGCCATTCAATTTGGAAAAAAATTAGGACTTAAAAAATTTGATATGTGGGGTGCTCTTGGACCGCAACCAGATCCAACAGATCCATGGTATGGATTTCACCGATTTAAACAAGGATATGGCGCACAATTGATTGAGTATATTGGAAGCTATGACATGATAATTCACCCATTGTTTTATAAAGGTTTTCAATTAGCAGATACTCTGCGTTGGTTTATTCTCAGACGAGGCCGATAGACAGAACATGGATGTTTCTTCTGTTATTCAAAAATGCGAACGTATTCATTGGTTATATATTGTAACTTTTTTATGCGTAGTTGGGTTTATTATCTATGGCAATACTTTACAAAACCAGCTTTTTTATGATGATGAACACTTTATTTACAAAAATGTGTTTGTCAAAAATTTTTCTTTGAATGATTTTTTTACCCATAGCATTACTGCTGGTGGAGGCAGCAATAGCAATTACTACCGTCCAGTACTCATGGTTTTTTTTGCCACAGAGTATGCGTTATTTAAAAACGACGGCTTTATTTATCATTTAGACAGTTTTTTATTGCATATCTTTTCTTCGATTCTTCTTTTTACTCTGCTAAAAAAACTTTTTAATCAGAAATTGCTTGCTTTCTTAAGCAGCTTACTCTTTTTGGTTCATCCCGTGCAAACAGAAGCAATTGCATTTGCGTCAGGGAAAGGAGATCCCTTGTCTTTATTTTTTATGTTGATTGCTCTTAATCTATGTTTATCTGACCAAACAAAACAGTATATACTGGCGCTTTGCTTTTTTATCTTAGGGTTGCTATCAAAAGAAATCGTAATCATAACTCCTTTATTTGTTTTTATGCTACGCGTAATCGTTTCTGGAACATTGACAAAAAAAACAATTATTATCGGTCTCAAAAAATCACTTCCATTTTTTGGTATAGCTTTTGGATATTTCTTACTTCGGTTAACTGTTTTGAATTTTCAAAATACACTCAATTTTTACAACCATCAAAATATATATACAGAAAGTGTTTTCGTACGAATCAACACGTTTTTGAATCTTATTCCTGAGTACTTTGCACTTCTTTTCTTTCCTCAAAACCTGTTTATCGACCGACCATCATTAGTCTATCCTTCACTCACTCTTACGTCTGGGCTTGTTATGGGTATATTTTTAACAAGCGCATTTTTTGCATTAAAATATTTTCATAAATACCAGGAATTATTTTTTTCACTTTCTTGGTTTCTTATTGGTTTTATTCCTACCTCTGGAATCATTCCGATCAATGGCATTTTTTTTGAACATTTTTTATATTTTCCTTCTATTGGGTTTTTTACCCTTATCGTTTTTCTCTTGGTTAAGATCCTGAAACAAAAAAATAGATTTTTTTCTTTATTTCTCTGTTGTTTGTTTGTATTAATTATAATCTTGTTCTGTATCCGAACTATCAATCGCAATGCACAGTGGCGTGATCCAATAACTTTTTATACCCAAACACTTCAATTTACCGAAAGCAGCCGTGTCCGGAACAATCTTGCCATGGCCTATGCAGAACAAGGACGCTTGAAAGAAGCACTTAAAGAGTACAAAAATGCAATTAGCTCGTCTGATACCTATCCTCAGACGCATTACAACCTTGGCAATGTCTATGTACAACTTGGAAATTTTCAAGAGGCAGAAAAAGAATATAAAAAAACACTGGAACTTGATCCTTCATTCTACTTGGCACATTTAAATTTATTTCAACTCTATAAAGCAGGAAGCAACAAACAGGGAATCGAAGATATTATCACTGCCATCAGACAACTCGCTCAAAAAAACAATAACTTCAACAAACTTCTTTTTGAATTAGAAGAGCAAAGGTAAAACAAGAAAGAGTATGTACCTATCATATTTTGTACATATAAATGTTGTGTTGTTTATTATAGGCAACCTGCGAAAGCTCAACTTGATATCGATAACTCATAATTTTCGTTCCTTTTTTAAGCTCTTTTTTAAACTTTGGCAGCAATCGATTTAATGCAGATGGAACAAGATATACCACAACAACTGTTGCGTCAGAGATATTTGTGTAAAAAAAATTTTCTCGTATGAGTTGAACCTGTTTTTCTAACCCAAGTACTTTTCGAATACAAAGAGCAACGAAATATCTGATTGGATCAATTTCTATACCAACTCCATAGGCATGTGTTTTTTTAACAATAGCATACAATGCCACTGCGTCACCACATCCTAATTCATACACGCAATCTCTCGAAGAAACCTCGGCAAGTTTTGCTATAGCATGCGCTGTACTTTTGGGAATTCGCCACCATGGGGCCCATGGACTATCGGGAGGCCATACCATAGAAAGAATAAAAAGCAAAAAAAGTATCGTTAAGAGTAAAACAAAAGTAAAAATCATTATAAATTAAAAAATATGTATTACTTTCCCTACAATGTTTTTTTTCTCAATCCATCCAAAGTTTCTACTATCAGTGCTTTCTTCTCTATTATCCCCAACAACATAGTAATTGTTATTCCCTATGGTCTCTATTCGTTTTACAGAAAATCTGTTATCAGTTGGATTTTTAAAAACAACACAATCTCCAATCTGTGGATCTGAAAACGTGTATGCCAGTCTATTTACCAATATCACTTGTCCATCTTGATACGTTGGCTGCATACTATCTCCTTTTATTTGAAACTTAACAAGAGGAAGCAGATGAAAAAGAATCGATACCAATGTATTTCTCACGTATTTATTTTGAGGCTTTTGATTGCTGAAAAATATCTGCTATTGTATCAACTGCTTTGACTAACTCTTCTGCAGATTTTAAATCCACTGATTGTTTGTTTTTTGAACACAGTTTTGCAGCATTCCAGAAAGTTTCGTGGAGGTTAGGAAATTGTTTCAGATGCTCCGGTTTAAAATAATCAGTCCATAAAATCAGCAGTTCTTCTTTACATTTTCTTGCGTGTTCTTCTTTTGTCCAGACCATACGAACAAATGCGTTTCTATCAGAAGCAGTAGGGTTTTGTTTGGGCAATTCATTTATTTTTTGAACCATTTTAAGAATGGTCGAAGCAGCTATTTGAGCTGGTTTTGGATCATAAATTCCACAAGGAATATCACAATGAGCGTAGGCAATAAAAGTGGGAAGAAGTTTGACAATAAAGGTAAACATATTGTCTTAATACTAAAGAAAAAGGCGCAAATTGTCAATCTCAATAATTACTTTGCTATAATGCTTACTGCTTAGCATGCAAGAACGAAGGCGACTAAAAATTTTTATTCATTCGCCCTATCGGTACGATCCCACAAAACCAGATGGAGTCACGCTTTTTATCCATGAGCTTATTCCGCATCTTAAAAAGCGTGAGTGTACTGTTCGTACTGGCGGACCACATTTAGGAGCATACCAAGAGTTTAATGCAGCAGATTTTACGTTGGGACGACCAGTAAAAATATCTCATGATAACACGAGTCACTATAGCTCTGTAGCTTTTAATAAAGGCAGAGCCGCAAGAATCCTAAACACAGTCCAACCTGATGTTGTGGTATTTCATGAACCATTAGCTGCGCATGGTGCTCACACACTTATTTCTGCCATGCCGTCTCGTCCAGATGGGAAACCTGCTGCCGCAACCATTGGACACTTTCACGCTCAACTGGAAAAATTAAGTTTAAAAACAAACATTGCTTTATGGCTTGGGAAAAAAGCTATTCGAAGGGTAACATTTGATAGAAAATGGCTGATCCCCAAAGGATTAACGAAAGGATACTTTCATACAGTTATGGATACTCTTGATGGACGGATTGCAGTGTCAAAAGATACTGCCATGCATATGTTTGGCATTTACCCTGCTGAGTATAAAGTAATTCCCAATGGTATCGACACGACTGCATTTACTCCAGATGGCCCAAAAATCTCAAGTTGGAATGATGGAAAGCAAACAATTCTTTTTGCTGGACGCCATGACCCTCGAAAAGGAATTCCAGATCTACTTTATGCGTATGCTCTTATTCGCAAAAACAGATCAGACATAAAGCTAAAAATAAGTGGGCATGGCGAAATGACAAAACAACTACGGCAAATGGTAGAAACTATGCAGATACCAGATGTTGAATTTTTAGGAATAGTACCTCGAGAAAAAAACAATACGTCTCACGAAACCATCACCCTTGAACGAGCATATCGCAGTGCTGATATTGTTGTGTGTCCATCAATTGGTGGAGAAGGATTTGGACGAGTACTGGCAGAAGCATTGGCATCTGGAACCTTAGTGGTAGGAACCAATATAAATGGCTATCGCACGGTTATTGAAAATCAACCATTTGCGCGGATGGCAGACCCAGGAAATCCGCAAGACTTAGAACGGCAGATAGAAGCATTACTTTCTCTTCCGCAAGAAGAAAAACAAAGACTTACCCTTCTTGGCAGAATCTCAGTATGCTCAAGGTTTGACTGGGACATTGTTGCTGATCAAACTGTGGCATATTATAGAGAAATCAATTTCCAACATACAACAAATCCTGATGGAACTGTTGTTGACTTTACGTGGCCGAAAAAAGAACGTAAGCGAAATCTGTTTCCAACAAATGGCACTGTTTTTATTGGTCGATAAGTTTATGTAGATAATACTACACTATCTGTTTTGTAACGGTACATATATATCTTTTATGCGATACTCTCGTAATATACTTACTTTATATAACGGGTGCGTTGGTTTAGCTAACAACAGCCGATGAATATCAGATACATCAGAAATCTTTTTGTCATTGACCGCAAAAATCATATCTCCTTTTTCAATACCCGAAAGGGCTGCCGGACCGTTTTCTTGTAGCGACACAACTTCTACAATTGAGTTTGACTTTAAGTGAAATATCTCTTGAATCTTTCGACTAATGGGACGTACCGCCACCGCAATTCCAAGCGATACCCTTGCAACTTTTCCATGAGTTATCAGTTCACCAACTACCCAGGTAACAGTGTTACTCGGAATGGCAAGACCAATACCTTGTGCCAAACGAATCATTGCAGTATTAACCCCGATTACTTCTCCACTGCTACTAACTAAAGGACCTCCAGAATTCCCGGGGTTTAAAGATACATCGGTTTGAATAATACTTTCAATGATTCTTCCATCGATTGCCTGCATGCTTATACCCAGTGCAGAAATAACCCCTGTTGAAACAGTGCTTTGGAATCCAAACGGATTCCCAATTGCAATGACTAATTGTCCAACGTGAAGGTTCTCTGAATTTCCAAACTCTGCAAAGGTAAGACCAATTGCTGCTATTCGAAGAAGCGCAAGATCAGTACTTTTATCTTGCCCAATCAATTCTGCATGATACGTCTTGCCTGAGGTAAGACTGACTTCTATACGCCCCCTAACATCAATAACATGTTGGTTTGTAATCACAAACCCGTCTGGAGTAATAATAACTCCCGAACCAATTCCCTCAGAACGAGCAGAACTTCTTTGCTGTTTAATTTGAATTTGAACAACAGAGGGACCAACTTTTTCAACGACGTGAATTACTGCACGAGAGTAAGCATCTAGAAGCTCCTTACTGTAATTATTGTTGTGGACAGATGACGACATAGCCTATAAAATTAGCACTCGGTAATATTGTATGCTAACAGGAATATTTTGTTATGTCAATATGCTCCCGACAAAAAGATATGTCATTTTTCCTATTAGTTGTTATAATAAACGACGACAAGATTGTCCACATATGGAACAGTTCACTACTCCCATGATGAAGCAATACCGGGCAATTAAAAAGCACTATCAGGATTGCTTGCTTTTATATAGAATGGGAGACTTTTACGAACTATTTATGGAAGATGCGTTTGTTGGCAGCCAAGTATTAAACATAACACTTACCAGCAAACGGGGCGGCAAAGACGGCAATATTCCCATGGCAGGAATTCCGTATCACGCAGTTGATACCTATTTAGCAAAACTGGTAAAAGCAGGCTACAAAGTAGCAATTTGCGAACAACTATCGCCACCCAATAAGCGTGGTTTGGTAGAACGAGATGTGGTACGAGTCGTGACACCAGGGACATTGCTTGATGAAAATATTCTAGAGAAAAAAGAAAACAACTACATTATTAGTTTGTCTTTAACAGAAGATATTATTG
>CAZVON010000001.1:98644-105557 GCA_964628435.1 uncultured Gammaproteobacteria bacterium | reverse complement strand
ATGACTCTGAGACTCAGAACAGTATTTTTTATTCTTCTCGGATTGCTGGTTTTGTGGTTTTTGTATATTGAGCGCGATATCCTTTCTCCGTTTATCTTGGGCGCTGTTTTTGCGTATATTTTTAATCCGATTATCAATTTCTTTTCCCACAATGTCCGGCTTCCGCGTGTTATTTCAACGGTTATTATGTATGCGATTATTATTTCCCTGCTCATTACCGTAAGTATAATTTTAACCAAACAGATAGTGGTTGAATCCTCAGACCTCAAGTCATATATGAACAGCATTGTGGAGATAACGAAAACAGAAGTCAAAACGCTTCCCGACTGGCTTCGTCCGTTGGCAAATGAGGCGCTTTCGGCATTAAAAAAATCCCGCTTATTTTCACCACAGTCTTTGTTTTTGTTATTTCCGGAGGCAATATCTCGCATTGTTAGTTTTGTGATTTTTCTTTTTTCCGGGTTTTATTTTCTCAAGGAAGGCCGGGGAATGTTTGACAAAATTTTGCTTATGATCCCTGCTTATTATCGGATCGAAGTTGATATTCTGATTCGAAGAATAAACGGGGTGCTCAACGCATATTTAAGAGGGCAGATTTTTCTGGTGTTTCTTGTCTCTCTTGTATTATTTGTCGCATTGTCCATTATGGGGATACGATTTGCGCTTATCTTGGCGGTTTTTTCGGGATTTGCGGAAATTGTTCCCTTTATCGGCCCGATTGTCGCAAGCAGCGTTGCGGTAATTGTGGTATTCCTTACCGGAAGCAACAATTTCTCACTCACTCCGATAGTTGCGTCTGGGGTTGTTCTTCTCATATATTTTGTGGTCCGCCAGTTCCAGGACTATTTTATTAATCCGTATATCATGGGTAAGATTACAAAACTCCACCCATTGGTGATTCTATTTTCGGTATTAGCAGGAGAGCACATAGGAGGAATTCTTGGGGTATTGCTGGCAGTACCAGTAGCTGCGGTTATTAGAATTCTTCTCGAGTACTCAATGGATAAAATCAACGCTCAGGACGAACAGATTACAGCGGTTGAAAAATTGTCCTAGGAAGAGAGTAAGCCAGATTCTGTTTTAGCTGCAATCTATCTCAGTTGTGATGTTTAGTCACACCAGCCGCGTTTGCCGCGGTGCCCTCAAACTTTGATGCTCTCGTAAAACAGATAATAGCCTGTCTAGACCTTAGTCTATGCAGGGCTGGCGCATCGGTCGGAGGTTGCAGCAGGTAGGATTGCCTTTACCCCGCCAAAGGCTGGGCGTTTCACCCATCAACCTTGATCTTTCGATTTTAGGTCAATGATTGTCTCTGTGGCTCTCCCTTTGAGTCAATTCTCGCAGGATGTTCACAGTCTTTCGACTTTGAACCACTAGCCATTTCTGGTTGGAGCTTACGCTCCATCCCTTGTTTTACTGCTGTCTGGACTTTCCTCTCACCTTCAACTGTCAAGCTGTAGGCGAGTAGCAGTCCTTCTTCCTAGGACAAAACAAGTATACCATATTTACACTATAGGATCAAGTTGTATATTAGGTCGCGCAGAGCATTTTGTACTCACAGTTTGCGCAAAAAGAAGAGGCACTACACAGAAACTGACTGGTAGCAATATCGTTGATTCTCTTGAAAATATCTTGTTTTCCTTCTTCAAGTTGTTCTCTAGTTCGTGTAGTTGTCAATTTCTTGTCTTCTTCAAGATAGTACAGTGACAGCTTAACTTCTTCTGGCTGTTTGTTAAACATTGCGTCATGGACTTGTGTTGCGGCAAGAGCATATACCGTAAGCTGTAAATCTGTAGCCAATTGTTTTTCAGTTGGCATATTATTTCCTGTTTTATAGTCGATAATTTCAATATTATTTTCAGATATCTTGTCTACACGGTCGATTCTTCCTCCAATTTTTATAAATGTATTCTTAGAAGGATCCTTTACCGAAAACTGAAATGGAATTTCTACTGCAATTGGTGTAGTAGGTACGGATTGATTTAAGAAGTGAGCAGCAATATATCGCTTTATCACGTCTTTTGCTTTTAAAAATGCCATTTTTTCATGTTCCTTGTTACTATATCCATCACGAATCCATACTTTTTCTAAAAGAGAATCAAGACTAAAACGCGCAAAGTCAAGTGGTTCTTGTTTGATCACACTTTGATAAATGCTGCGAAGCGCAGCATGCACGCTCGTACCAAAGCTTTGAGAAGGGCTAAGGGGGGTGGGAATTTTTAACACATATTTTAATTTATAGTGGAGAGGACAAATATCATACGTTTGAAGTTGAGAATATGAAATATAGGTAATCCTTGGTATTGATGAAGCAGGCGTTTGGGATATTATGTTATTGTTTTGGTTAATAGAATCAGCCCAGTCAAGAAGTGAGGGTTGAATAATGTGGTTTTGTATTTTCTGACGATGCAGTAGTTTGGTAGTATATTCCTCTCCGAGCGTTTCGTAAACAAATGGAGAAATTTTTCTTTCACGTTTGCCTTCTCCATAAAAATGTGCCGCAGTTAGAAATAAATAATCTCGTGCCCGTGTCATCCCAACATAAAAAAGTCGCCGTTCTTCTTGCATGTGATAATCTCCTTCTGGGAGAATGTCTTTTATGAGATCTTGTGGAATGGGAATCTGTTCGC
The DNA here is from genome assembly GCA_964628435.1 of uncultured Gammaproteobacteria bacterium. Taxonomy (GTDB): domain Bacteria; phylum Patescibacteriota; class Microgenomatia; order Levybacterales; family UBA12049; genus CAZVON01. Next base: position 102,927 of record CAZVON010000001.1, on the reverse strand, counting down.
GCCTTTGCCGTGAAGGAAATCGTTGATTGACTAAATTAACAAGAAACACAATTGGAAATTCAAGTCCTTTACTTGAATGGATCGTTAAAATATTAATAGCGTTATTATCAGTCCAATCAGTATCTGAAGACATCGGACTTTCTCCCAGTTGCATCGATAACTCAATCCATTCAATAATTGCAAAGACTCTCGCGTCATCGTGTTCTGACTCGAATGTTTTTAATTTATCAAAAAATTTTGCAATATTTTGGTATTTTTTTTGATCAAGACCAACCGTTTCATCAGACATTTGTTGAAGCATCCCAGAGTCCTTAAGAAAATAGTATAAAATTTGTCCTGCGCTTTCTTTGGAAACAAGATCAAGATGATGTTTAATCATCGTATAAATGGAACGTATCTTTTCTTTGTTTGGAGTATTGAGAAAAATATCAAATGATTCACTTTCATGCTGAACAGAGTCTGTGACTACCGCAAGAGTTTCAAAAAGAGAATAATTTTTTCTTCGAGAAAGATTGAGTAACGCTGCAATGGTTACTGATTCAAGATGAAATATCGGCATAGTAAGAACACGATAGAGTGAAGCAGAATCATCAAACTGAGATAAAACTTTTAGATACGCTATCAAATCTTTAATTTCTTCTTGATGAAATAACTGTCCAGGTCCAAGAAATTGGTATGGAATATTATTTCGTTGCAGACCTCTCACAAACGGTTGGGCATAATCGTTAGCACGAACAAGAATGGCAATGTCTTTATAGGTATAGTTTTTTTTATTTAAGAGATCCTGGATTTTTTCAACTACGAGATCAGCTTCGTTTTCCACTCGCTGAGAAAACAAAAACTCAACGGCGTGACCCTTTATTTGTCTCATCGACGTTAATTTTTTGTTGATTTGTTCTTTTACTTCAAGTCTGTCAGGATTATTGTATTGAATAAGAGTATATGATTTGTTTAAAATTTCTTCTGTCGATCGATAATTTTTTGTCAATGTTATAACACGTGTCAGTGGATACGACTTTCTAAATTGAAGAATATTAGACACAGCTGCGCCGCGCCATCGGTAAATTGCTTGATCATCATCGCCAACAACTGTAATGTTTTTTTTCTCCCCAGCAAGAAGAATTGCCAACGTATTTTGAGCATAGTTGGTGTCTTGAAATTCATCAATTAAAATATATGGGAAGCGGTCTTGATAAGACTTCAGGATATTCTTCCGTGTCCTAAAGAGTTTAAGAGTATGAGCAATCATATCGGAGAAGTCCATTATTCCTTCTGTTGCTTTTAGCTCTTCATACTTCTTGTACGCAAAAGCAAGCTCAATTGTTTTTTTGATTTCATCTGGCTCAATAGTACTTTCCTTACTAAGATTTTCTGCGTACTGAAGGTATTCTTCTGGTTGAATATCTTCATCTTTCAGACGGCTAAAGTGTTGCAGCATGCCGTTTAAAAATTTTGTGGGGTTTCCCAACGGGCGAAAATAGGAAAGATGAAAGTCGAATAAGTGGTTTCGTAAAAAAAGAATTGCTTCGGTTTCTGAAATCAAGCGATAGGAAGGATTAAGCCCGATATGAACAGCTTCATCCCGAAGAATCTGTTCACAGAAAGCGTGAAATGTAGAAATCCAAAGCTGGGTATATCCATATGGTAAGGCAATATCAACACGTTCTTCCATTTCTCGTGAAGCTTTTTCGGTAAAAGTCAGCGCAAGAATTTGAGAGGGAGAGATCTTTTGATTGATAACGAGATGCTTTATCCGTTCTGTAATAACGGTTGTCTTTCCGGTTCCTGCTCCCGCTATAATCAGGAGTGGTCCTTGCCCATGTGTGATTGCTTGTAGTTGATCTTGATTAAGCACAGGTGTTTCTGCCACACACCATTTTAACACATGTGTTTATTTACTCAACGATTATTGTTCCACCTTGCCCAGCGTTAAGATGATTATGGTAGGTATACGTGCCAGCCTTATCAAATATGAGTTCGACTGATTTACCTTGTTCTAATCGTCCTAAATTCAACAGTGGGTACGATGTATGCATTGGATGTGGATCTGAATGTACTGTAACCAGTGCGCCACTTTGATTCACCCATTGTAGCTTTGTTCCTTGTTTGACAGTTACTTCTTTAGGAGAATACCCTTCTTGTGTGACAGTAATAGTAACTTCAGATCCAGTTACGGCTTGAGAAGGAGTTAGACTAGGCAGTGTTGCTTCTGAAGCAGGCAGATTAGCTTTGATCAATTGTTCGTTTTTTTGGTTTTGGCTACCGACTATTACAACAACTGCTCCAATACCAACAATACCCATCAGTACAATTAATAGTAGTTTCTTATTCATTCCTTCACCTCCTTCTATTGTTATTGTATTATCGAATCTTTGCAAAAACAAGGTTACCTATTAAAAGCGCAAAGAGAAAGTAATCTGGAACCAAAAGAATTGTAAGATAAGACATAATAAAAGAGAGAATTGCTACGCCACTGCCAAAAACAATTTGCTGTTTTATTTTAAATGGTGACGTCATGGGTTCGGGGAGCATGACAAGAGCAAAAAATAACAGGGTAGGATCAAGAACAATATTCAACAAAAATGAATCTGATTTAAAAGAACCATGTACAAAAGAAAGTATTCCTTGAATAAGAACATATATTATAAGAAAAGACCCACTCGTATACATGCGTTTTAACCTAACTCCCGATACGAGAAATGGGGTGAATAGTATTAAAAAAGAAAATAGAGAATTTAAATCAGATACGAAAAAACCTGATACACCCCACCAAGAAACACCGGTACTAAAGGCAAACGATCCTGCCAAGACTCCAAATGCCGCTGGATTAAAAACGTGTCTTTTTTTTAATCTGATAAGAAATTTTGAAGCCATGGCAATAATTCCAATTCCCCCTGTTACGTACCATGGAAGACTTGGTGAACTCACAAGTGCAATAATTACTCCTGAAACACATGCTGCAAATGGCACTACAAATGGAAGGTTTGCTATTTTTCTTATGAGGATATCGCTTAATACTGTAGAAATCACAGCAACGAGAATATGGTGTACGTTAAGATCTTTTTGTAAAAATACGAATCCAGTTAGATATATTGCTAAAAGCAATAAGAATAACTGAAACTTTGGGACAGATAGGATTTTATTCATCACTATGTTATATTGTAATATACTTATTTTTGATATGCCAATTGCACCTCAAGAATTTTATTTACCTTTTCTAAAAAAAGAAAAAGTTGCAAAAGATACCTATGCTTTTTACTTTGATAGGTCTTTTCGTCCTTTTGAATTTTTGCCTGGACAACATGTCCGCGTAACACTTCCGATTGAACATCCAGATGCACGGGGCAATTCACGATTGTTTTCCATAGCGTCTTCCCCTCTTGAAAAGAAATTTTCTTTAATTGTTACAAAGATTATTCAAAGTTCTTTTAAGCAAGCGTTGTTGCAGTTAATACCAGGGCAAAAAGTTCATTTTTTAGGCCCTTTGGGAATGTTTTATCTCAAAGAAGAGATACATTCTTCGCATGTTTTTTTAGCAGGCGGCATTGGTATAACACCTTTTTTAAGTATGATCCCATATGCTGTTGAGAAAAAACTTACCATAACGATTGTACTACTAGCCTCATTTTCTACAATGAATGATATCATATTTTATGATCGACTTACTGCTCTTGCACGAAATAATCCTTATATAAAAATCGTATACGCGCTTACTCATCCGAAGGAATCTGAATCATGGAGTGGAGAAATAGGGCGGATTTCAAAAGAGAATATTAAAAAGCATGTGCCTGAATACGAAAAAGCACTGTACTACATTGTTGGGCCGCCAGCAATGGTAACCGCGATGATCGAAATTGTTAAAAACATGGAAATTCCCAAAGAGCAAATTTTGCGGGAAAGTTTTGTGGGTTATTAATACTCAAGATTCCAGCTTTGGATCTTCTGTTACTACTTCCTCTAATCGGTTCGTTGATCCTAGTTTTTGGCCAAACGCAGAAAATCCCACAGTCACGTTTGTAAACTGTGAAGACGCGTTGGTTAAGTGTTTTCCAAGGGTACTGAGGCTTTCGTCTATTTTTCCATAATCGGTTTGTAATGCCCGCAACAGCCGAAAGACCTCTTTTGAACGGGACTCAATTTTCCTCCCCTCAAACGAGAGCAAAATTGTTTGAAGGTGCGCATATAATGTGTTGGGAGAAACAATGTAGACTCTTTTTAACCTTGCGTGTTCCATAAGCTGTGTATTGCTAATGATCTCATAGTATACTGTTTCGCTGGGTACA
>CAZVON010000001.1:82869-98634 GCA_964628435.1 uncultured Gammaproteobacteria bacterium | reverse complement strand
GTACATACATAAGCGCAAAGTCCATAGTGCCTTCATTGGGGAGAATATATTTTTTTCCTATCGTGTCGATGTGTTTTTTTACATCGCGGGTGAATTCTTTTTCTGCCGTTGTTTTATCTGCTTCATTTGGTGCTTTTATCATTTTTTGAAAATTTTCCATTGGAAATTTGGAATCAATTGAGAGAATTCCAGCATCTGTTTTAATCGCCGCATCTACTTTATCTCCTGTTTTAAATTGATATTGGAGATAAAAACTTTGTTTTGGAAACATCTGGGAAATCAGATCTTTTAGGATATGCTCTCCAATATTGCCTCGCAGTTTTGGACTTTTTAAAAAGTCCTGAAGCTCTTTCATGCTTCTTCCTATTTCGCTCATCTGACCTACTTCTTTGCCAACTTCTGCAATAACCGAAGCAGCTTTATCAAGGCGTTGGTTGAGTTGTTTTGAGTTTTCCTGCAATGTTTTTACCATGTCGGTTGAGCTAGAACGCATGGCTTCATTGAGAGTTTTATTGGTAACTTCAAGTGCTTGTTGCATACTTTTGAGCCATTCAATCAATGGGGTATCATTGTTTGATTTTAGTTCAGAAAGTTTTTTATTGAAAAAATAAAACAGAGAAAGAAGAACAAATATAAACAGAGCAATAAGGACAGTTTCTATGTTCATGAGCTTCATTATACCACGACAGAAGAACTATTTAGCTTGACATTTTATAGAGAGTAATTCAAACTAAAATTAATTGTGGTAAGAAATAAAATTATAGCGCAATTTTTTGTTCTCGTGTTATAGCATGTTTTGATATGCCTAAATTTACATTACAAATAAAACTGCTTTTTGCTTTTATTACTATTTGTGGTATTTCTTTGTTACTTACTAATTACTTATGGTTTAATTCTAGTAAAAATCGAATATTTCACTTAACGAACGAACAATTGGTAAACTCTGCCTCAGAGACTTTGGTAGAAACAAACACAGTTGCTTTTTTTGCATTGTTATTATTTTTAGCAATTCTTACTGTGGTAGTTCTTATTAGTATTGTAATTTCTAATCAAATCGTACGGCCAATTAAAGAGCTTCAACAAGCAGCAAGTTATATCGGTATGGGAAATCTTGCATATCGATTTGAAATTAAAACAGGGGACGAAATTGAAGAGCTAGGGCATACATTTAATACGATGGCAAATAACCTGCAAGAAACGTTTCAAAAACTAGAGGAGCAGAAGAGGCGATCCGATAAGGCAGCTGAGCTCCTTTTACGAAGAGATGTAGACCTTCGTCAAGTAAACGATCAACTTGAAGAAGAAAAAGAACATATTGCTGCAGAGCGAAACAAGCTTTCAGTCATTTTATCTGGAATTACGGACGCGGTAATAGCATTAGATTTAAACCGTACTATTATTACATTCAATAAAGCAGCAGAAAACTTACTTGGGTATAAAGAGCAAGAAGTTCTTGGAAAATCAATACATGGAATTCTGAGCTTAAAAGATAAAAATGAAGCAATACCTTACACGGTATATGCTCCAGTTAGAACTGATGGATTTGAAGGAGTTGTCTTTTCAAAAAAAGAAGTTACTCTGTTAGGAAAAAGTAATAGAGAGTCGTTTGTTAATGTTTTAACCGGGCAGATCAAAGAAGGAGCAAAGGCGAATCTTGGTTGCATATTGACGTTTCATGACCATACACAAGAGAGAGAACTTGAAGAGATGAAACTTGATTTTGTGTCGATGGCTGCTCATGAGCTTCGTACACCGCTCACATCAATTCGTGGATATCTTTCTGTATTTATGAAAGAGAATAAAAATACATTTTCTCCAGAACAAAATATGTTTTTAGACAAGATGTATGTAGCTACCCAACAGTTAATGAGTTTGATCGAAAACCTCCTCAGCGTATCGCGAATCGAGCGAGGAATTTTTACCATAAATCTTACTCCTGTAGACTGGGTACAGATAGCTGAAAATGTTATCGAAGAATTTAGAACTCGAGCACAAGCAAAAAAAATCAATCTTGAGTTTACTAAACCTTCTGGTAAAATACCTCAGGTAAGAGCAGATCCGCTAAGAATTGGGGAAGTATTGTCAAACTTATTATCGAATGCAATTACATACACTTCGACCGAAGGCATTATTCGGATATGGATAGAGATAAAAGGAGAGTTGGTTATCACTCATGTTCAAGATTCTGGACCTGGTATTTCTCAAGAGGCAATTTCTCACTTATTTACAAAGTTCTTTCGAGTTTCTGGAAGTCTTGAAAAAGGAATAAAAGGAACAGGTTTAGGGCTTTACATTGCCAAATCTATCACAGAAATGCATCATGGTACCATTTGGGTAGAATCTGAGGTTGGGAAAGGATCAGTGTTTAGTTTCTCATTACCTGTATATAGGAAAATGTAGAAACTAACCATTGACAAAAAGGATATTTTTGTTTTATTCTCTACAATAATATGGCAATTTTGGCTGGCGTTGGTTATTCTGAAAATAAAAATCCTCAGCAAGCAATAGACGAAGCATATTCTCAAGCAATACAACCTCTTAACAATAATACGCCATCATTTATTATGCTTCTAGCTTCTTCGACAGTGTATGATCAACAACAGCTTTTAGCAGCTCTAAAAAATAAAAATCAAGGAGCAGTTATTATTGGTTGCAGCACTGCTGGTGAGATTACTTCGACTGGCGGGTCAAAAGATAGTTCGATTGCCTTAATGACTATTTATTCTGATTCCATGAAATTTATTGCAGGGGTTGGTCATAATATTAAGCAAGATTCCAAAAAGGCTGGAAGGGACTTGGCCGAAAGTATTATACAAACTGCTGGAGGAGAAAGACCAAAAGCAGCTCTGATGATGCCTGATGGCTTGGCTGGAAATGGCGCAGATATAGTACGAGGAATTTTAGAGGTCTTGGGACAAGATTTTATTGTTGCGGGAGGTTCAGCAGGTGATGACTATTTATTTAAGCAAACGTACGAATATTTAGATAACCAAGTTTTAAGTGGTAGTGTGGTAGGAGTTGGTCTCTATGGCAATTTTTCATTTGGGATAGGCGTTCGGCATGGCTGGATTCCTATTGGAACTTCACGTATTGCGACAAGATCAGAAGGAAATATTCTCTACCAACTCGATGGGAAGCCAGCAGTACAACTTTACGAAGACCATTTTGGAAAAGATAAAAATATGATCGATAAAAAAGAGCCCTTAGCCAAACTTGCCATTACCTATCCATTAGGAATTCCCGCGCCAAATAAAGATGGATACCTCATTCGTGATCCCATTACTGTCGATGATAATGGTGCAATTACTCTTGCAGCAGAAATCCCCCAGGGATCAGAAGTACATATCATGATTGGAAGTAGAGAAGAAGCAATTGACGCAGCAGAAGACGCGGCACGAAAAGCACTTGCCCAGGTAGAAGGTAAAACAATACGGGCGGTTTTTTTGTTTAATTGTATTGCCAGAAAGAAATTACTCATGACTAAAAAACAAGAAGAAGTAGAGCGAATAAAAAGTGTTATTGGTCAACAGATTCCACTGATCGGATTTTATACCTATGGAGAACAAGCCCCTCTTGGAGGAGAGGTTGTTACCTGCTCGTTTCATAATGAGACAGATGTCATTTTTATTCTCGCGGAGTAAAGTACATAGCTAAAATTCTATGGATTCACAAAAAAAAATTCTGCTTATTGAAGATGATGAATCAATAAGCTTTATTTATAAGCGTCAACTTGATTTAGCCAATTTTCCCACAGATACTTTTAGCAATGCTGCCGATGGGTTAAAGGCTTCAGCTCAAGCGCATTATGATCTAGTTTTACTAGACATTATGCTCCCTGATATGAATGGGTTGGATATTCTTAAAAAACTTAAGGAGAACGAAAAAACAAAAAATATACCTGTTATTTTCTTAACGAATCTTGGTCAAGATTCAATTATTAAAGAAGGGTTTAAACTGGGAGCAATAGGGTATCTTATAAAAGCATCTTATACTCCAGATCAAATGGTTAACGAGGTGAAAAATATTTTACAACAGCAAAATCCTGCGCAGACTACTCTTTAGAATACGCTTTCTTTTCAGCTTTCAATAAAAATATAATTCTGGGTTTGCAGTTATTTTATTCCAAGGAAACAAAGAGGAATTATAAAATGCCCAAGAGCCAATCATGGCGGCGTTATCAGTACAAAGACTTTTTGCTGGAGCAAAAAGTTTGATTTTCAATTTTGCATTTTTCATTTTCCATTCAAACTGTTTGCGGAGAGTTTGATTGGCTGTAACGCCTCCACTAAGAAGGATTGATTTTACGTGATATTTTTGCACTGCATTTAATGTTTTTTTTATCAATACATCAAAAATTGCTTGTTGAACAGAAGCGCAAATATCTGACCTATCTTTATTGGGCGATAGCTTGATCTCTTTATATCCTAATATCTTTCGGTATACAGCTGTTTTTAAACCGGAAAAACTGAAGTCAAAATCTAAAGAATTAATCATAGGTCTGGGGAAATCAAACGCACGAGTATTTCCTTGTTGAGCAAGCTGCTCAATAGATGGGCCAGCAGGATAGGGAAGATCAAGCATTCGTCCAATTTTATCTAACGCTTCTCCTGCTGCGTCATCTCGAGTACCTCCGAGCCATTGGATACTGCCGTGTCTTTTTATATAGACAAGATCCGTATGCCCTCCAGATACAATAAGAGCGATAGCAGGAAACTCGACTTCATGTAATTTTGATCCCGACTCAATCGGGATTGAATTTTCGCGAACGAAGTTAGCGTATATGTGTCCCAAAAGGTGATTGACCGGAATAATCGGTTTATTCCAAGAGTATGCAAGAGTTTTTGCAGTTTCAACACCTACTAAAAGCGATCCAATAAGACCAGGTCCAATTGTTACCGCAATTGCGTCGATTTCTCGATGGCTCATGTTGGCATGATCAAGAGTTTGATCAAGCACGGGAATAATACATTTTAATTGTTGTCGAGCAGCGTTTTCAGGAATAATTCCTCCTGTTTTCGCGTGGAGGGTAAGAGAGGTAGATAATACTTGTGACACACATTTTACGAAAGAAGCCTGGGAAGAACCTTGAATAATCGCGGCTGCGGTTTCGTCACAACTTGTTTCAATCGCAAGAATGTTCATATTATTGGAGAATGGTAACTTCATCTCCTTTTTTAATATGATACTTTTCAATACTGCCTGCATTTACTTCCAGGACTTTATCTGCAGGTTCTTCAGGAGTATAAACTGGGAGAGTTTCATCAGTAGGAAGTGGTGTCTGGACATCAGTAAAAATAGTAACAACTGTATTATCACGAATAAAAAGGATATCTAAGGGAAACTTCATATTTTTCATCCAAAATGAATAGTAATCAGGTTTTTCAAATATAAAAAGCATTCCTTGATCTTGCGCAAGAGAATTTTCTTTTGATAAGCCGATTTGTTTCTCTTGCGAAGTTTTTGCTAGAGAGACTTTAAATGTCATGTTTTTAGTTGTTACCGTAGGTGTTCTACGAAAAGAAAAAGTTATAGAATCCGAAAAAATCACTGCTCCTATAACAATAATTAATATACCAAAAAGAAAAAAAATATTTTTCATAATTATAGATCTTGAAAAATAATAGAAGCTATTTTGCTTGTTGAGTGATTAGGTATGTGGTCAGTAACATCAATTATTTTTGCTTGGACTTGCTTTGCTTGTCGTTCTTTATGGTACCTTTGTGGATCGTTTTTTGTTGTGGCAATAATATGAGGTTTTATTTTTTGTATTAAACGATCATACTTATCATTTGTATATAGAGAGGGGAGACAGATAACATAATCAACATACTTAAGAGCACTCACAACAGTTGCTCGATCTTGTTGATTATTAACAGGACGACCAGATCCTTTTAGTTTTCGAATTGTCATATCACTCTCTAGTAATACAAAAAGTATATCTCCTTGTTTTTTTGCGTGTTCTAAAAATATAATATGACCTTTATGAATAATATCAAAACATCCACCTACCAAGACAATGGTTTTATCTTCATTTCTTAAGTGTTTGCTGATAGATATTGCTTGTTTAATATTTGTTATTTTATTCATAAAACTGCCACATTGTTCCACTGGATTGTTGCCAACAATAGAACAATGGAACAATGAAGCAATTGTTTTATTCCTTGGTTCCTCGTGCGTATACGGCTTGCCATGGACGATAGTTTGAAACAAATGTTTCAGAGATAATTACTTTTCCATTTATTTTTACACTTCTTGTAAAAGAAACTTTAGCCCCAGATGCTGCAAAGTCAATTTGTTTTACAGTTCCTTTCGCAAGAGTTGGGTCATCTTGATATGCTGGTTCAGGAGCTGGAACTTGGCCAGTTATAGTTGGTTGACTTATTTCTACTTGTCGTTCGTCTTTTGTTCCATAGAGCATATACGTTAGTTTCATATTAATCGGATCAATATAGCTTTGGATGAGAATATGGTTACCAGTATCGTTTCTAAACTTTAAATCAATATTAGGTACATATATTGTCGCGTCAAATCCTGGTGGAGAATCTTGTTCATAGTAACCTACTCGGTACGCATGCGGATTTCGTTCTGTAATAGGAAGGCCAGCACTTAAGAGTGCTCGAAAGAAAGTTGTTGATACTTGACAGACTCCTCCTCCATCACCAAGAACCGTATGTCCATTTTGAATTACGTATGCTTGTTTGAATCCAGTGAAGGTTGAAACGTCTCCCAGCGCTTTATTAAAAGAGAAAGTTTCATTTGGTGCAACCAGAATACCATTTACTCTTTCTGCAGCAAGAGAAATATTATACCTTCTATTTTCTATAGATCCTTTAAATATAGATGTTCCAGTTCCGATTAGTTCGCGAATCCCTAAATTATTGGCTTGATCAGTAGTAACCTGTGGTTTTAAAATTTTAATAGGAATTTCAAATGTTATTTCTGGTGAATGTGAAGAAAGAATGTAGGGAATTTTTGTAAGAATAGCGTTTTGTAATTGATTAAGATTAGCCTCTTGACCTTCACTGGAAAGACGGAAGGCAGATACTTTGCCATTTTGGAAACTAAACAAGGCGTCAACCGGTTCTACTTTCATGGAATCAGTTAAAGGAGAAAGCAGATTTTCTAATTTTGAGTAAGAAAAGTGGTACGATGGAGGAAGAAAAATACCATAAATATACGCTTGAAACACCATACTGATATTAGAAACAATATCATCTGATCGTCCAATACTATACGCTTGATCTGCAAGAAGGGAAGCATTATAACCAAAATTGAGTTGTTCTGCGTTAACTATGAGATTATTATCATTTTTTGTAAAAACAAGTTTTGTTTGGGCAATTTGTTGGTTTTTGTCCTGGAAGTACGCTGCTACTTCTTCCTTTGATTTTCCTCCAAAGTTAACATCCTCTATAAAAATATTCGGGTAAACGTCATTGGTATATGTTGTTTGGAAATAAATAAATACAAAACTTATAAACAGAAAAAGACCAAAGGTGGCGCCAACAGCAAACCAGAAAAAAGTATGAAATATAGCAAAGACATAATGATTCATTTTTTTAGAATTGAGAATATTCATTGATTAGGGTTGCAGCAGGTATTATACTATAAAAAGAAGTATGGACGAAAATGCTATTTTTACCAGTAATCACTCACAGCCCGAATCGTGGAGTCAGTCTAGGGTAATTCCTGCTGGTGAATTTTCGCAACCCAGGGAAGTAAACAACAATCCAGTGCCAAATGCACCATCTCAACCTACAATTCCTCCGCCGCCCGCAGAAACTTCTTCGTTGCCATTTTCTTTGTTTACGGTCATAAAAGCTATTGGTGTGGTCGTTGTTATTATCGCAGTAGTCCTTGGAGTTTTCCGTTTTATTCTTCCTCGTTTTCAGCCAACTATAGATGAAGAAGTGACGTTAACATATTGGGGACTATTTGAAAGTGAAGCAATAGTAAATACGGTGATTACTGATTTTGAGCGGCAACACCCTAAAATTAAGATTAACTATCAAAAACAGGATGTTAAAGACTACCGCGAGAGACTACAGACACGTATACAAAACGGGACTGGACCGGATATCTTCCGTTACCACAACACGTGGCTTCCTATGCTTTCAAGTATTCTTGTTCCGCTTCCCAATGAAGTAATTCAAAAGGAAGAATTTCAAAAAAACTATTATCCAGTCATTAGAAACGATGTAGTTAAAAATGGAGCTATTTATGGAATTCCTCTTGAGATTGATGTTTTAGCACTATTTATTAATACAGATATTTTTAAATCATCTGGCATGGAAGTGCCAAAAACATGGGAAGAAATAAATAATGTTTCCCGAAAGTTAACCGTAAAAGATGAGTCTGGCAAAATTAAAACAGCTGGTCTTGCAATGGGAGTCTACGATAATGTAACCCATGCGCCTGATATCATTTCTTTACTGTTTGTTCAAAATGGCGTTGACTTTAAGAATATTCAATCTACCGCAAAAAATGCGAGTGTTGCATTAACCTTTTATACTTCTTTTGCAAAAGATGAAGCGAATGTCTGGGATAGTACTCTTGATCCTTCTATTCTTGCCTTTGCAAAAGGAAACTTGGCAATGTATTTTGGGTATTCTTGGGATATTTTTACTATAAAATCCATAAATTCAAATCTTGCGTTTCAAGTATACCCTGTACCACATTTACCCGGTAGGAATCTGACTATTGCAAGTTATTGGGTGGAAGGAGTATCTGCAAAAAGCAAACATCAAAAAGCAGCTCTTGAATTTTTACAGTTTCTTACAAAGAAAGAGACTGTACAAAAATTGTTCTCAGATCAATCAAAAACAAGATTGTTTGGTGAACCATACGCCAGAATAGATCTGGCAGATTCACTAAAAGAAAATGCATATATATATCCATTTGTACGCCAAGCACCAGAGGCTGTTTCATCTTATTTTGTAAGCGATACTTACGATAACGGATTAAATACAAAAGCAAACGGCTATCTTGGTAATGCGGTACGTTCTATTCTTATCAATACTTCTTCAGATACTGCTGTTGAGACGCTAGCGCAGGGTATTGCCCAGATTCTCAATCAGTATGGGCAATAGTGAGAGACAGATAATTCGAAGTTTGTGTTATAGTGATATTTTTGAATATCCATTAACCAAAGAAGAACTGTGGAGATTCTTAATAAAAAATTCTCCAGATGAACAAGTAGATAAAGCCTGCTTTGAAAAATCTCTACAAAAACTTTCTCAATCGGTAGCTTATTATGAAAAAAGGTTTTATTGTTTTAGAACAAGAGCGCATATTATTAGCAAAAGGATAAAGAAACACTTTTATAGCAAGAAAAAACTGTTTTTAGCAACAAAAATTGCCACTTTTTGTCAATGGATACCTTCTATTGTGTTACTAGGAGTTAGTGGTGGGTTGGCAATGAATAATGCAGACGACAAAGATGATATTGATTTTTTTATTATTACAAAAAAACACAGTATTTGGATTACACGTTTACTTCTTCTTTTCGTGCTGAGCTATACCAGGAATCGTCGGTCATTTAAGGCTATAGATACAAAAGACAAAATTTGCCTTAATATGTTTATTGATGAAAATTCACTGCAATTGCCAAAGGACAGACAAGATCTTTATACAGCGCACGAGATTGTACAGTTAAAAGTTCTATTTGAAAGAAAAAATACATACAGGAGATTTTTAGAAAGCAACAAATGGGTACTTGACTATTTACCCAACGCTTTTTTAGATAAAAAAAAGTATATTCAGTTTTATAGTGAAACGAATCAATATGGTTACTTGGTATATTTTTTAAACAAACTAGCACAAGCAATACAAATGATACCTATTAATAGGAGAAAAACAACAGAAACAATAACTGATCACTTGGTAGCTTTTCATCCGAATGATTACCGTAATAAAATACGTATAGATTATAATAAAAGGCTAAAAAGATATGTTTAATACTGTTGTCTGCGGTGGTACATTCGACCATTTCCATAAAGGACATGAACATTTTTTAGAATTCGTGTTAAGTCAAGGCGAAAAAATATTAATTGGTATTACGTCAGATAGGTTTACTCAACAAAAAAAGAACGTAGATTCTCTCCAAACTTTTCAAGAACGCAAGAACTCTGTAGAAGAATTTCTAAAAATAAGAGATAAGCTGGATTCAGTTGAAATTGAGCCGTTAAACTCTGTTTATATTCCTCCAAAATGGGAGTTGTATCGAATCGATGCGATCGTCGTTACTCAAGATTCAATAACAGGATCTGATCAAATCAACACAAAAAGAGAACAAGAGAATAAAGAAAAATTAAAAGTAATTATGTATCCTCTTTATAAAGGGGTTGACGATCAGGTTATTTCATCTTCACGAGTACGAAAAGGCATAATTAATAGAGAAGGCATACCATGGATCAGTCCTGATTGGGTATCACAGACAATGGTTTTACCACAAAAATTACGATCCAGCCTTAAAAAGCCTTTTGGGGAACTCATTGTGCATCCATCAGATCAGATGCACGCGTATATGGGAAAGTCCCTAACTGTTACTGTTGGAGATGAAGTGACTCGATTTTTTAATGCCATTGACCAACAACCGCAGATAGCAGTTGTTGATTTTATGGTTAGCAGGAAAAAAAAGTTTTTTTCCGTTTCGGAACTTGGTTTTGAAAGAAATTATTTTGTTGCCAACGTGCAAAATCCTCCAGGTATGATCCATACAAGTCTATTGACTGCGATAAAACGTGTGTTTGCAGAAAAAAAAAAAAAAACAACAATAATTTTAGTTGAAGGAGAAGAAGATCTGGTAGTGTTACCGGTTGTTTTAGCTGCTCCTTTGGGAACGCATGTTTTTTATGGTCAACCGTACCAAGGAGTGGTTGTTATTGAAGTTTCAGAGGAATATAAAAGAATAGCTTATAATATTGTTTCTAGCTTTGAAATGCAGGGGTAATACTAGAGGTCATTGACAAAATAATGAATATACTATACCATGCATTCGGCCTTATTTAAGCGTAAATTTTATCCATCCCTCAAAACTTTTGTAGAGGGATTTTGTGTAATAATGTCGTATGAATAATAAGAAAATTTACTTAACAAAAGAAGGAATTGATCAACTCAAAAAAGAGTACGAAGAATTAGCGAAAGTAAAGCGACCTGAGGTTCTTGAACGAGTAACACAAGCGCGAAACCTTGGGGATCTTTCCGAAAATGCAGAATATACTGCTGCGCGTGAAGAATTGGCTTTTATAGATGGAAGAATCGATGAATTGGAAGAACTGCTTAAGCAAGTAATTCTTATTCGGGAAGATACCACCCCGAGTGGAAAAAAGTTAGTAAAGCTTGGGTCTACTGTTATTCTTCACCGTAACGGGAAAAAAGAGGAATATACAGTAGTTGGAGAATGGGAAGCAGATCCGACTCGGAAGAAAATTTCTCATCAGTCTCCTTTGGGACATGCTCTTATTGGAAAACAAATTGGAGAGATGGTAGAAGTTGAAGCTCCAGCTGGAAAACTTCGATATACCATTGTGACTGTTCATTAAGATTTCGCATTAAGAAAATACCTATTTAATATGGCTCATCAAATGCTTGCTGTTGTTAAAGAGAAACCAGAACCAGGAGTGGTAATTAAAAAGGTTTCTGTTCCATTTCCTCAGAAAGATGAAGTTCTTGTGCAAGTTGTTCATGCTTCTATCTGCGGAACCGACATTGGTATTTATGATTGGATTCCATGGGTTGCATCACACATAAAACCACCTCAAATTATTGGACACGAGATGGTGGGAAAAGTGATTAAAATTAATTCAGACGAAAAAACAGAATTAAAAGTCGGAGATTTAGTCTCTTCAGAAACACACATTTTTTGTTTAAATTGTTATCAATGTGAAATTAAAAATTATCATATTTGTGAAAATATGAGGCTTTTTGGTATTGGACGAAACGGTTCGTTTGCTGAGTATGCTACTATCCCCCTAAGAACAACCTGGAAAAATGATCCGTCGATTCCCACTGAAGCAATGAGTGTTCAAGAGCCCTTAGGAAATGCCGTTAATGTTGTGACAAAAGCACAAGTCAAAGGGAAAAGAGTGTTAGTGATGGGTCTCGGCCCTACTGGTCTTTGTGCAGGCATGGTAGCACACGCATATGGCGCAAAAGAAGTTGTTGGAGTGAATAGGCGAGAATATAGACGAAAGTTAGCTTTGAAGGTAGGGTTTGATCGCACAGTTGAACATTTAGATCCTCACGAATACGGTACATTTGACGCGGTACTTGAGATGAGTGGAAATAGAATAGGAATTGAAGTAGCACTTGATGCGGCTCGCATTGCCGGAAAAATTATTGCGTTTGGTATTCCAAAAGAGAATATTTCCATAGATTGGGGAAAGTATATGATCAATAAAGAATTATCGATTGAATCTGTTTTTGGCAGAATGATTTGGGATACCTGGAAAGACACAACAGATCTGTTGGTATCTGGGAAAGTAGATCTTTTAAAAATTATTACCCATCGCTTTCAACTTTTTGAATTTGAGGAGGCAATGAAAGTTATGAAATCTGGTGAATGCGGTAAAGTAGTATTAACTACATAACGCATGAGTAATAAGACTGCGTTGTATAAAAAGCTAGAGGAAACAGTCAAAACAGGAAAAGCACCGGTAGTGGTTGAGTCTGCGCAAGGAGCGTATCTTACCATCAACGGAAGAAAACAACTAAACTTATGCTCAAGCCATTATTTAGGATTTGCCAGTGACGAGCGAATTAAAAAAGCAGTGAAAAAAGCAGTCGACCAATATGGGATTGGTACTGGTTATCGGACTCTTGCTGGTACCCATATCCTGCATATTCAACTAGAAGAAGCACTGGCACGTTTTAAGCACACAGAAGCAGCCATTGTACTAACAGGTGGATACATGGCAAATTGCGCTGCTATCCAGACCCTTTTAGATAAAGAAGATATTGTGATTTCGGATGAACTAAACCATGCGTCTATTATTGATGCTATTCGCTTGTCGCAGGTAAAAAATAAGTTTATCTATAAACATAGAGACGTTGTGGATCTAGAAGAAAAATTGCGAATCGCAACAGACCTAGCAAAGAAGCCTAAATCATCTGTAGAATTTCCGACAATACTAATTGTCACCGATGGAGTATTTTCTATGGATGGAGACTTAGCGCCTCTCTCAAGTATTGTAGAGCTTGCAGAAAAGTATGGAGTGTTAACTATGGTAGATGATGCTCATGGAGAAGGAGTCTTAGGAAAGGGAGGAAGAGGCATTGTTGATCACTTTGGTCTTCATGGAAAGATTGATATTGAAGTTGGTACCCTCTCTAAAGCGTTTAGTGTTATGGGTGGTTTTATAACCGGGAAAAAAGTACTCATTGATTACTATAAGCAAAAAGCCAGACAATTTCTTTTTTCAAATACCTTAACTATTCCCGATACTGCGGCCATCTTAGAGGTAGTTAAAGCGCTTGAAGAATCAGATCAGCGAGTACAAAAACTGTGGGATAACACAAAATACCTGAAAGAAAATTTGACCAAACTTGGGTTTAATTGTGGTAAAAGTGAAACACCGATTACTCCCATTATGTTAAAAGACGAAGAAATTGCTGTAATTTTTAGCGCAAAACTACTAGAGCTTGGGGTCTTTGCAACACCAATTAGATTTCCAATGGTACCCAAAGGAGCTGCCAGAATTCGGGTAATTCCTTCCGCAGCCCATGAAATAAAAGATATGGATATTGCCATATCCGCATTCGAAAAGGTTGGTAAACAACTTGGTGTTGTATAATTACCTCATGGACATATACAACAATTTTCCTCTTTCGGAAATCTCCTATTATAAAATCGGTGGGAGAGCAAAAACAGTTCTTAAAATTCAGACAAGAGAAGATATTGCGCAGGCGATTGACTTTATGAACAATAATCGTTCTTCAGTTCGTGTGATCGGGCTTGGATCAAATACGTTAATCAGCGACGATTACTTTAATGGTATTGTGCTATGGATGAGTGCTTCGGAAAACAATCAGATAATCCAAATCTCAAATGATCAAATTAATGTTTTCGCTTCGGTTTTGCTCGATGAGGTAATACAGTATTCATTTGTCCATCAACTGATAGGGTTAGAATGGGCGGGAGGACTACCAAGTACAGTGGGAGGAGCAGTTCGAGGAAATGTGGGGTGTTTTGGATCAGAAATAAAAGACATGGTTCAAAAAGTTGAGGTTATTAACATAGAAACAGTTCAAACTCAGACACTCAGTAATCAAGAATGCCAATTTTCGTATAGAGGGAGTTTACTCAAACAACATAAAAACTTTTTAGTAATATCTGCGATATTTCAACTCAAAAAAGCAACAGAGGAGGAAATACGCAAAGCAAAGAAGACCTATGATTCGCGTATAGCGTATCGCAAAAAGAATCATCCGATAGAACATTCATCTTGCGGTTCGGTATTTAAGAATATAACGAAAAAAGAAAATGTTGAAAAAATTGTTTCTGTGTGGCCGGATGTTTCAGATAAAGTTAGAGATTCGTGGTATGGAAAAGTATCCATGGGTTATATTATCAATCGGCTTGGATTTAGCGGCTATACAGTGGGGGGAGCCCAGGTGTCTGAAAAACATGCGAATTATATTATCAACAAGAATAACGCATCATTTAACGATGTGCTATCTATTATTGATGCAATAAAAAGATCATTTTCCAACACCTTCGGCTTTTTCCCAGAACTGGAAATTGAAATTATGGCCAATATACCTTAAAATCAAGTAAATATGGTAGACTTAAATTTAAGATGGTTTGATATGATCGAAATATGATTGGCCAGGAAGAAGTTATAAAATTATTTAACCTTAAAAATCTTGACAAGAGAAACAAAGCTTGATAAGATCTTAACTTAACAATATGAATTTTAATTTAGTTGCTAAGAAGACTAAGAAGGAGCCCTATCAGAGGGGTTTTTGTCTTGGTTTAAGATAATCTAAATTTACTAAACCACCAGAACCCCTCATCGGAGGGGTTTTTTAGTGGGAAAATTTCGGTGAAAGGAGGTGAATAGTATGGGTATTAACGAAAGGCAACCAAGAGCAATAAGGATTGTTCCAAAAGTTGCTCAACCAGGAATTCCTGGAGCAGACGTTTCCGAACAACAAACAGTTCCTCATCCCAGAACGCTGCAAGACCAGATAGAGGAAATGGGAAGAACCGGAAGAGTTCCAAGGTCTCTTCGAATTTTTAAAGCTGATTCGTTCTAATCATGATATAATCAAGCTATGTTTTGGACGGATAAAATTGCGCAGGAATTAAAAGAACGTAGATTGCCTCTTGAGTGGGTTGATGACATGAAGACACCATCTGGTAAAATCCATGTCGGTGCGCTTCGTGGTGTTGTAATTCATGATTTGGCTTTTAAAGCGCTTCAAGAAATTGGTGTTAAGGCAAAATACACGTATGTATTTGAGAACCATGATCCAATGGATGCGTTACCTGTTTACTTACCATCGGAAAAATTTGAGAAGTATTTGGGAATGCCGCTTTTTAACGTTCCATCGCCAGAAGGAGGGTTTAAAGATTACGCAGAATACTTCGCGAAAGATTTTATAGAGGCATTTCATACTATTGGTTGCCATCCAGAGATTTTATGGACTAAGGATTTATACACCAGCGGTAAAATGAATGCAGGAATAAAGCTTTGTCTTGATAAAGCGGATGTTATTCGTAATATTTACGAGGAGTTATATAAAAAGCCGGTTTCTTCTGATTGG
>CAZVON010000001.1:77561-82859 GCA_964628435.1 uncultured Gammaproteobacteria bacterium | reverse complement strand
TTCAAGTCTACTGTGGGCAATGTGGTAAGGTTTCAACAACAAAAGTGTATAAATGGGACGGGGAACAAGTTTTCTATCGGTGTAGAGTTAATGCAGTAAATTGGACAAAAGGGTGTGGGTATGAAGGCAGTGTTTCTCCATTTGCCGACAAAGATGGCATGAATGGTAAGTTGCCATGGAAAGTAGAATGGCCAGTGAAATGGCAAGCAATAGGAGTAACAGTAGAAGGAGCAGGGAAAGATCATATGAGCAAAGGCGGTTCTCACGATCTAGCATCACTGGTTTGTGAGCGCGTTCTTAACTATCCAGTACCATATCCAATTGAATATGAATTTTTTCTGATTGGGGGTAAAAAAATGTCATCTTCCAAGGGTCTTGGATCCTCGGCGCGGGAAATATTAGATATTTTGCCGCCAGAACTTTTGCGATTTTTAATGGTCAAAACAAAAATAAATCAACAGATAAATTTTGATCCATCTGGCTATGCAATTCCAAATCTTTTTAGGGAGTATCAGGAAGCGGCAGTGAATTACTTTGATGGAGGAGATAAAGAATTGGCCAGAATTTTTGAATTATCCCAAATTAATGAAGTAAAAAAGCCACCATTAAAAGCGAGTTTTGTGAATCTGGCTGGCTGGGTGCAAATGCCAAACGCTTCTGAGAAAATAAAAGAATATGGTATGGAAAATTGGGCTCCGTATGCAAAAATCTATAATGACAGATTTGCTCCTGAAGAAGCAAAATTTGAACTAAAAAAAGAGCTGCCAGAAAGGGCAAAAAAACTATCTGAAAAACAAAAAGAGTTTTTAGAAAAAAATGTTCTTGTAAGTATAGATAAATATTCAAATCCTGAAGACCTCCAAAAAAGTTTTTATCATGACGCCAAGGAAATCGGCTTATCATCAACAGATGCTTTTGCTGCGATATATATTCCATTACTTGGAAAAGATTATGGTCCAAAAGCTGCATGGATCATTCTTCAGAATAAGGATTTTGTTAAGAAAAGATTTAAAGAAGTGTCAGAAACTAAAACAACAGATGAGAAAAAATAAAAGGAAGTCGATATTAAAATTCTTAAGAAAGCTTGTGAACTGATTATAAAATACTGCGGAGGAACACTAGAATTGTTGGGAGTTGAAACTGGAAAGCTGCCTGCTCAAAAGATATGGCAACTGCGGAACTAGAACAAACACGCCGAGAAATTAAAACAAGAAACAGTGGCCTTATCGTGGAGGGTTTTCAGAGATTATTCTCTCATCCAAATTCGAGTGGAGACGCAGATGATATTAAAGGGTTCGTTGAGTTGAATGATGGACTTTACCTTCTAGGGTATGGAAACAGAAAAAAAAGAAATAGACCAAGCGAAGTTTTTACCATCGCTACTTTTCTCATAAATCACCGTAGTGGAATTCTCGTAGCATCTATGACGTATGATTTTGATGAATATCCTTTTGATCATGTTCTTGTGATACCCGAACTTACTGTTCATGTTAATTGGCAATCACGAGGTATTGGAACAGGTTTTGTCCGCGCAAAAGAAACTGTAATACAGGAAACTATTCAAAGAAATAGACCAGCTTTCGAAGGAAAAACAGTTATTTGTAAAGTTCGAGATAACTCAAGAGGACGAGGATTTAGAGCTGATGGGACACCAATTGTTAGAAATCAGTGGACATCGCATCACATGCAGTTGATGGGATACGCTCAAGATCCCAACACGCCTGAAATGTGGGTAAAATGTTTCAGTACAATTTAGATTGAATCTATTGATAAAAAAGTTTTATAATCATAGGTATAGAATAATACGATAGTTGAATCAATTCTTAGAAATGAGTTAGGAATTATGATAGATATAAAATTCATTAGAGAAAATCCAGAAAAAGTTCAAAAAGCTGCCGAAGACAAAGGGATATCGGTTGATGTTAACCACATCTTGGAAATTGACAAGCAATATCATGGATTACTTATTGCAGTACAGAAGCTTCGGGAGGGTCGAAATAAAGCGGCAAGGGATAAAAATATTGAGGAAGGAAAACGAATAAAAGAAGAACTCGAAAAAGAAGAAAATGCGCTTTTGGCAATAGAGCAAGAATTAAAAGAATGGTTGTATAAAATTCCAAATCTTCCAAAAGAAGATGTAAAAGTGGGAAAGGATGAGTCGGAAAACGAAGTTATCAAAACAGTTGGAAAGCAACCTCAATTCTCATTTATTCCAAAGGATCACTTAGAAATTGGCGAACAACTGGGTATTATCGATGTGAAACGGGCAGCCAAAGTCTCGGGAACCCGATTCGCATATTTAAAAGGAGATGCTGTTTTATTAGAATTTGCATTAGTACAGCTCGCATTAGAAATTTTAACAAAAGAAGGATTTATTCCAATAGTGCCTCCTGTATTAATAAAACCAGAAACAATGAAAGATCTCGGGTATATGGAACACGGCGCTGGTGAAGATATATTTTTGATTGACAAAGATAATTTAGTACTAGTTGGTACTGCGGAGCACTCAATTGTGCCAATGCATAAGGATGAATTATTTCAAAAAAAAGATTTGCCAAAAAGATATGTTGGTTTTTCAACGGCATTTCGAAGAGAAGCGGGAAGTTATGGAAGAGATACAAAGGGGATTTTACGGGTACATCAATTCGACAAAGTCGAAATGGTATCGTTTGTAACAGAAGAAGAGGAAGGTAAAGAGCATGAATACTTATTATCTTTGGAAGAGAATTTATTTCAATTATTAGATATTCCTTATAGAGTAATTAAAATGTGTATAGGAGATTTATGATTCCCTACCGCCAAAAAATATGATATTGAAGCTTGGATGCCAGGACAAAACAAATACCGAGAGGTAACTTCTGTTTCTACAGTTACGGATTTTCAATCACGAAGACTAAATATTAAATATCAGAATGGTTCAGAAAGAAAGTATGTTTCCATTCTAAATGGAACCGCGTTCGCAATTGGGAGAACCATTATCGCGATTTTGGAGAATTATCAACAAGAAGATGGAGCAATAAAAGTTCCAAAAGTCTTGCAAAAATATTTAAATAAATCAGTTTTAAAACCTCAGAATTAATCCTCTTTTAAAATCATTATTTTGTTGCATTGCTCAATTGATTTTTTTAAATATTTATTAAGAATTAACAATGAAACAATTTAATATTAAAATAATCTTTACATTTTAGCTTCAAATTTTTTCAAAAATGGTAAAAAATTAGCATTTTGATCGTTGTGATTTTTATTGATTTGGCAATCTAAAGTTATTGTTTTGAAGCAAGGTAAAATTCTTGACAAATTTATCAAAATATTTCACGATTTAATTAATTCAACTGCCCATTTGATTTCGTGCTTGTTTATGAAATCTAACTGCCTTCTGGAAGAAAGGGTAAAACAAGGCCCTCCTTCACCAAAGGCTAAGGCAGGGTAAAGGAGGAGGTGACCTAATCCATGGCAAAAAAAAGAAAGAAGAGAAGATAAATTGGTAATGTTTAATATTACCAATTGATCAATTGGTAACCCCGCCAAGATACATTCGTGTTGAGGCGGGGTTTTTTTTGAAGCTATTATATGGTAAGATACATGATATATGTTATCAGTTTTTAATCGTTTCTTTGATTCAAACGAACGAGAAATAAACAAACTGCGAACAGTTGTTTTAGAAATAAATAACTTTGAGAAAAAAATACAGAAATTAAAAGATACGGACTTTTCCAAAAAAACACAGGAGTTTAAGGAGCGTATTACAGAAGGTGAATCTTTTGACATTATTCTTCCAGAAGCATTTGCTCTGGTTCGAGAAGCAGCAAAGCGAACAATTGGACAACGGCACCATGATGTTCAGTTAATGGCAGGAGCAGTTTTGGCTCATGGAAAAATTGCCGAACAAAAAACCGGAGAAGGTAAGACACTTTCAGCTGTTTCTGCATTGTACGTACATAGTTTAACTGGGAAAAATGTTCATTTGGTTACGGTTAATGATTACCTTGCTCGTCGAGACGCCGGATGGATGGGACCAATATTTCAGCTTCTTGGAGTATCCGTAGGTGCAATTATTAATGATCAGTCATTTCTGTTTGATCCCACCTACGTCGATACAACTGCCCGAGATTTTCGGTTGTCTCATCTTCGTCCAGTCTCTCGTAAACAGGCCTATCTTGCGGATGTCGTGTATGGCATTAATTCTGAATTTGGATTTGATTATCTTCGGGACAATAGAGCATCAACCATGCAAGAAGCAGTCCAACGGGGATATTATTACGCGGTAGTAGATGAAGTTGATTCTGTTCTCATTGATGAAGCTCGAACTCCCCATATTATTTCTGCGCCTGATGAAGTACCTTCACAGAAGTATTACGAATACGCACAATTGGTAGAGAAACTAAATCCAGAAATTGATTAC
Organism: uncultured Gammaproteobacteria bacterium; assembly: GCA_964628435.1. Classification (GTDB taxonomy): domain Bacteria; phylum Patescibacteriota; class Microgenomatia; order Levybacterales; family UBA12049; genus CAZVON01. The sequence continues at coordinate 78,457 of CAZVON010000001.1, read as the reverse complement.
AAAATTGATGAGAAATTAAAAACAGCACATTTAACTGATCACGGAATTGGAAAAATTGAAAAACTCTACGGAGTTTCTAATATCTACGAAAAAGACTTTGATACAGTTTATCACTTAGAAGCATCTCTTAAGGCTAAGACATTGTTTCACAAAGAAAAAGATTATATTGTCAAAGATAATCAAGTAATATTAGTAGATGAATTTACCGGAAGACTTATGATGGGTAGGCGCTTGTCAGAAGGGTTACACCAAGCATTAGAAGCAAAAGAGCGAGTTCCCATTCAGCACGAATCAAAAACTATCGCAACTGTTTCACTGCAAAACTATTTCCGCCTTTACAAAAAACTTGCTGGTATGACAGGAACCGCAGTGACCGAAGCAGAGGAATTTCATAAAATCTATAAACTCGATGTGGTTGTTATTCCGACTCATCGGCCTATGATTCGAACCGATCTTGCTGATGCCATTTACAAAACGTCTCGTGCAAAGCTTTCTGCTGTAGCCGAAGACATAGCAAAAGCACATAAAAAAGGACAGCCGGTATTGGTGGGTACCACGTCGATTGAAAAAAATGAAATTATCTCTCAGTTACTTCGCAGGCGGGGCATTAAACATGAAGTATTAAATGCCAAAAATCACGAAAGAGAAGCAGAAATTATTGCAAAAGCAGGTATAAAAGCAGCGGTAACGGTAGCAACCAACATGGCTGGTCGAGGAGTAGATATTATTTTAGGTGGAGATAGTCCAAAATTTGAAGATGGGAGAGAAAAACGGGGAACCAAAGAATGGGAAATATGGGAGAAACGGCATCAAGAAGTTGTAAGGCTTGGAGGATTGTACGTTATTGGTACAGAGCGTCATGAGTCACGCAGAATCGATAATCAGCTGCGAGGACG
>CAZVON010000001.1:64538-77551 GCA_964628435.1 uncultured Gammaproteobacteria bacterium | reverse complement strand
GGCAAGGCGATCCAGGGAAATCCCAATTTTATGTTGGCCTTGACGATGATATCATGCGGCTGTTTGGAGGCGAATCTATTGCAAATTTGATGACTCGGTTTAATATGCCAGAAAATGTTCCGCTACAACACCCATTGGTTTCTCGGGCTATCCAGCAAGCACAGGTTAAAGTGGAAGGATTTCACTTTGATGCTCGGAAACATTTAGTTGAATATGATGATGTTTTGAATAAACAGCGAGAAATTATTTACGCGAAGCGAAGAAAAATATTAGAAGCGCTAGACTCTGATAGTAACTTTTCGTTTAAGGATGAAATTCTGCAGAAAATTCAAAATACAATTACTGCTATAGTAACAATTAATACTACAGAAGATGTGGATCCTTTGTCGCAAAACGAGCGCATAGTCTCAGCGTTTTGCACCATTATTCCATTTGACCAGACTTCTGGGCAACAACTAATCGATCAACTGAAACAGAAAACAGAAATACCAGATAAGGTAGATTTTTTAACAACTGTTGCTTCGGATATATATTCCAAACGAGAAAAAGAAATGGGCAAAGAGCTCACGCGTCAAGTAGAAGGGTTTGTACTGCGTAGTGTTATTGATATGCTCTGGATGGATCACTTAGATGCTATCGAAAACCTTCGGGGTGGCATTGGACTTCGAGGATACGCACAACGTGATCCATTAGTCGAGTATAAAAATGAGGCATTTGCAATGTTTGATCAATTAATTACTGCCATTGACGATGACGTAGTTCATCGAATTTATAAAATTCAAGTCCAACAAGCTTCTGTACCCGCAGATCATGTTCATCAGCATGAAGTTCAAACAAACAATTCCAAGTCAAATTATTTTAAAAATCAAGAGAGTGTTGTTCAGAAATCGTCTCTTCTTACAAATTCAACAAAAAAAGGTAAACTCGGCCGCAATGATTCATGTTGGTGCGGGAGTGGGAAGAAATGGAAGAAGTGCCACTTAAATAGGGAACCTCAAGGAGAAGGTGTTAGATAGACTTATAACTAGAACCGAAAGTCTATTTCTATTTTGCCGTTACCTGCTCGTATTTCCTTAATAACCATTCTTAGAAAGTGCTTCTTTTCTTCAAGCTCTGAATTATCCCATAGAGTATTAAAGTCGTCTAATGATTTTGTGAATTTTTCCAGTTCTTCCTTACGCTCATAAAGTATCCGAACCTTATTTTGATAATCACCCGCTACCGCATGGTATTTTAATTCTTCTTCATCCAGCTTCTTTGTGCGCTCTGCATACACCTCAAGACTATCAATTCCTGCTTCTTGAGCTTCTTTAACCCTTTCTCGCCTACGGGCAATATCAGCAAGTGTCTTTTCTGCATGGCTATATTCTTCCTTGAAGTCATCGGTAATAGTTATGTTTCTATCAAGTATTAAGCGCTCTCTTGCTGTGGGGTTATTTATTAAATTTCTTATCTGATTTAGCGTAAATTCTTCCAGTCTTGTTGCAGATATAACCCTGCGTTGGCAAATTCCACTATATTTATATCCACCACAAAGATATTCGTAGGTAGTAGTGTCGTTCCATTTTGGGTTTTTCTTCTTTCTTTTATGATGGCGGGTTAGATAGCTTACGCCGGAACCGCAACGGATACATTTAGCAATCCCTGTGAGTAATCCTCTACTTAATTTTGCTCTACCTTTTTGAGAGTTGCCCCTAATCTTTTTCTCTTTTTGCGCAAGCTCAAAAATTTCAGATGGAATAATTGCCGTATGCTTTCCATCCTCAATGAGTCCTTTGTGATTTCGTAATTGTCTTTGTTTGTTCTTTTTATATTCTGCATGTCTCCAACCCCATAGAACCTTTCCTGTATAGGTTTCATTTTGGAGCATATACTTAATAGCTTGTCTTCTCCAAAGGTTTCCCCTTGACGCTTTTATTCCCTTTTGATTAAGCTCAAAGGCTATTTGGAGCATCCCCTTCCCCTTAACATACTCATCAAAAACCCATCTAACAATTTTAGCTTGTTCTTTATTTACTTTTACCTCTCGTTGGGCTTTACCTTTATCATCAAACCATCTATGAATGAAATATCCATAAGGGACATTGTTGGGAATTTTTCCTGCTTTTGCTATTGCGACTTTACCCATCATCATTCTTCTTCTAATTTTGTTTCTTTCAATTTCTGACATAGTATCGCTATATCCTTCAACCATAATGCCTAAATCGTCATCAGTGGGGTCGTATGATTTAGGGTTTTTTGGTTCAACCGGAGTATTGAGTGAATATGTTTGAATAAATAATTCCTTCAATTCCTCACGCACAATCGTTGCTGATGCACGATTGCGGGCAAACCTATCAAAGTCTTTTACTATTACCAAGTCAAAAAGATGTTGCCGTGCGTCAGTTAGCAGTTTTTGTAGTCCAAGTCTTTCTTCAAGAAGATGTCCACTTATCCCTTCATCTATAAAAGGCTCTCTTGCTAATTCCCATCCTTTTTCAATGATAATTCTTCTACAATCAGTAATTTGAGATGGTATAGAAATCTTATCGTCTGCTTGTTCTTTAGTGCTAACTCTAGCATAGATTACTGCACGGATTTTGAATTTATTTTCCATATTAAATAAAATAATTACTTCAATCCTTTTTGTAGGATTTTTATAATATCTTCTTTTTTATATCTTCTGTCTTTTCGTGTTCCTACTCTTACAGATTTGAGTATTCCTTTTTTATCCCAATTCCTTAGTGTCCAAACACTTACACTTAATAACTCTGCCGTCTGATTAAGTCGCAAGAGTGGTGGAAGGTTATCAAAATTGGGAGTTGTGGACATTGTCATATTTGATATAATTACTAATAAATACTAACTTATCATAAGTTAATGTAATATGCAATATGAAAATAGATGAAGCAGTTATTGATGATGCTCTTGAACTCTGCGCGGAGGTATTAAGGAAATCGGATACCGGAATTATCTATATCGCAACGGAAACAGGTCGTGTTTCCGAATTGGGGCAAAAAGTAAATTATATTTACAAGCATTTCAAAACACCCTTTTTTCTTCAAAAAGAAGGATTGCTAGAGACATTAGCTCCGGTAGATTTTTCAAATGCTCCAAAAGGAAGCTATATGGTTGTGTTTGACCTTAGAAAAGCTCAAGAATGGGTGAGCAAAAATTTAGATTTACAGCCGGAACTATTAAAAGAAGTATGGAAAAGAAATTTTAAGTTTGAAAACGATACCCTATATCTTCTTCCGTTCGGGAAATGTTTCTTTTCAAGTAAGACTTTGCCTGTGGGTACGAAAGTAAATAAGAGTGCTTTACTTGTTGGACTTGCAACAAACGCAGGGCAAGAGGGGATAAGTGCCAATGTAATAAGAAATGAGTTTGAAAAACGAAAATTACCAAAGCCCGACAATAGAACCATTGATGCTATGATTTTTCGCCTGAACAAGAGATTAAGCACTCAATTTGAGAATGCGAAAGTTTCTTTTAAAAATATAGGTAAGAATGGTAGCAAGCGAATAAAATTATCCGTTCAACCCACACTAAAAAAATAGGGATTATTTTATTTTTAGCCTCTAAAAAATAGACCTTATTCTATTCACTTATCCTTCAATTTCTTCGTAGGCTAACCTCATGGAGAATTTACCGCAAGGTAAACAAGAGGCTTTAATAAACAACATTTGTGAAGCCGTGGCAATTCTTCACCGGTCAGTAAAGGAAAGAAAAACAAGAGAACTTATTGAGGTAATTAAAAATGAAAATGGAAAATATAAAGGAATACAAAAGTAGCGACTTCTATCAATCTGTTGTTCTTAAAACAATAGGTTTTCCCCTGTTGCGTCTTGAAAAAGGAGATAGACGCTTTTTCTTCTTCGTTTTTGATGATCCGGACCATAAAGCAAAAGAAACAATAGAAAGGTATTGGAATAGAGAGATTACAGTTGTTGCTCGCGACTTGGTAGAGAATATAAACGAACTAAAAACACGCATTTATTCACAAGAATAAGGTTGCAAAAAGAATATGGAAAAGACTGAAAACTTTACAAAAATCCCAAATAAAATACTTCATAGTATTCTGCTTAATCATTTTACAAAGCGTGAGCTAAAGATAATGTTTTTAATTGCAAGATTAACTTATGGTTGTCATAGGAAGTGGGCAAGGTTTAATTTATCAAACCTACAAATTGTTGGAATAAGCCCAAGTCATGCAGGGGAAGTTATGGAAATACTTCTCCAAAACACCTCTGTTATCAAAAATAACAAGACAATGGAATTTAGAATAAATGAAGATTTTTTATTGACAGAGGCAAATAAAAAAGAATTACTTATATCAAAACTCAAGAAAGTAGTAGGTAAAAATCTGCCTCATAAAACTTCCCAAAATGGGAATGAAGAACTTCCTGAAACAGGAATAGAAACCTTACCAAAAGAGGAAGATGAGTTTTCCCAAAAAAGTAATCTCCAACTCTTACCAAAAAAGGAAGTATCAAGATCAAATAATGGTGAGTTTTCTTCGGTGAAAGAAATAATGAAAGATAAATATAGATAAGCGATAAAGAAAGGTATCGCATTTAATTATTTTCAAACATGAAAAAAGTTAATCCCTACACATTTCAACCACAGAATGAAGCTCAATTTTCTGCATTAGAAGCATGGAAAAGAATAGAGCCAAATAATCCTACAAGTTTTAATTTTTATCTCAAGGCTTACCACTTGGGACTTCCTTCTAGTATGTTTTTTCAGTTTGCTTCTGAAATTGAACAAGACCCAAGCGTTCGGAACAAAGGGAAGATTTTCAATGTAAAAGTGATGAGCTACCTAAAAAGGAAAACTAAACTATAGTATTAGCCTATATTTTTTACGCGCTAATCCGAACAGATACATATTTATATTCCAACAAAAAGTAAGGTAGTATCCTGTCCAGCCCCCCGTACCTTTTCTGTAAATTGATAGTAGGTTCTAATAAAAGATAAATGAGGTAGGGTTTATGAAAATTAAACAGATGCGAGCATTGCCATTGAGGAAACGATTTAGGAACCCTTGCAAGGCTCACTAGATGCGCCTACGACCTTCAAAAATGCAGAGATGATGTAGATATAACAAGCACAGTTTTAGCATAATACATGCAAGTACAAACCCATCTCAATAAGGCAGAAAAACATATAGCGGAAATGATTTAGTTTCTGTGCTTACTTGCGGTTAGCCGCCCGGGCTTTTTCGGTCATAATGTTAAGTAATGGTAGGTTTTCAATTTGCATTTTCCCAAAAAAAATTATTAAATTGACTTGTTATGGACTACGATAATAAAGAACTACCAGAACTACTTTCTATGAAATATGTAACCCAAAGACTGCAAGTGCATCCCAACACTTTGCGTCAATGGGTAAAGAAAGGATATGTAAGGTGTTTTAGAGTTGGAGCAAGAGGAGATAGAAGATTTCTTAAGGAAGATATTATGGAGAAGATGGTTCGCAAAGATTATCTGCAAGCAATGAGAGTAGAGCAAAGCTCATGGAGAGAAGACAAAAGAGCCGAAATAGCAAGAAGGGGTAATGAACCCATCTGGTAATTTCTCTAAAAAGGAAGAATGTCGGAAGATTTAATGTTCAATGCTTGCGCGATTTTGTATAAAGTGTAAGCAGAGGGCATATACCTACCAACCTCAATGTGTCCGATATAGGTTCTATAAAGCCCTGCTTTATGCGCAAGCTCCTCTTGAGAGACTTTTTTACCTTCTCTTACCTCCTTCACCTTTTTTCCTATTGATTGCGCAAGACTTGTTTTTGATAACATCAACTAGAACTATGATATAATCAGTGAAGAACGACAACGCAGTAAACATAGAGTAATTAAGAATATAGACTGTATTATTGTGCTATTTCTACTGTACAGCCGAAAGAAGAATACCATGTATGAAGAAGCAAAAAAACCATAAGATTGTAATTTTCCGTAACTCTTTATTTATTCCTCTGTTTCTTGCAATAGTCATAATTGTGTATTTTGTAGGAAGAGGTCAGAGCGTAGTATCAAATAGCACTGCAACTCCTGCTCCTTCCCAAACACAATTTGCACCATCTGCTACATCGTCTCCATTGCAAAAGGTTAATACTTATCAAATTCCTACCTCAAATAAGGAACTAAGCCTAGAGGAACCGCAAAAACTTGGGAATTATAAAGCGCAAATTGAAGAAGCGCTAAGGAAGGGTAAAGAACGAGAAGATAATTTAAGAAAGCAAATTGACGATGCACGCAAGCAATGCGATGACTATACAAATACAAAAGATGAGTGTTTGGCAAGTATAAAAGATATGGAAGCAAAATTGGGTACTCTCATACAGGAGGATGAGAATAATGCATATCCTCTCCGGCAAAAACTTGCTGAAATAAACGCTCTGTTAGGTATAAGCAACTAAATGAAGATATTACGGGTAGCTTTAAGAATTATATCTTTTATAGGAGCCATGTATCTTTGGCTTCTTTTTACCTACAATACCCTTGATAGAGGTGTAGTAGCTCAAGAAGCTACAGGCGGAGGCTATCTACCAAATAAATTATCTTTCCTCATTCTTTCAGCAATCATTTTCCTTTTTCTTGCAAAATCTATTCTTTCAAAAAAATTTAGCTTTGGAAGTATTGCCTCAAAGATTATATTTATCCTGTCCTTTTTGCTTGGATTGTACATATTTATTATTGCAATCTAATTACTATTTCCTATTTGTCATTTCGTAAATACGCTTCGTTTCTGGTAGAATACTGCTGCTATGCCAATCTATAAACAATCTGGCGATAAACTCATTACAATTAAAGAGAAGAAAATTGACTTAGAAAAAAGCATACAAAGTCTTGTTGAGAAAAACCTTGATGAGCTTTTTAATTTGAGCTTTGTTTCCTCTGAATTTCCCCTCAATAATTTAAGAATTGATACACTGGCATTTGACGAGGAATTAAAATCGTTTGTCGTTATTGAGTATAAAAAGGATAGAAGTATTAGTGTTATAGATCAAGGATACGCCTATTTAGCCCTTCTCCTTAATAACAAAGCAGATTTCGTATTGGAATATAATGAGAAGTGTAAAAAGAATTTACGCAAAGACGATATTGACTGGTCGCAATCAAAAGTATTATTTATCGCATCTTCATTTACCAGGTACCAACAAGAAGCTATTGGCTTTCAAAATTTACCTATGGAATTATGGGAAACGAAAAAATATGATAACGATTTAGTTTATCTTAATCAGATAAAACCTTCTGAAAAAAGCGAGAGCATAAAGACTATCGCGAAAAATCAGAATGTTGAACGAGTTTCAAGAGAGATAAAACAATACTCTGTTGAAGATCATATAAAACCTACATGGAGTAAGGCAAAAGAATTATTTAATGAATTTTCGCAGCGAGTTTTAGAACTTGATTCCCGCTTTGAGATACACCCTACAAAATACTACATTGGTTTTAACATTGAAAATAAGGTAGTTTTTAATGTTCAGATTAGGTCATCTAAAATACTTCTTGAACTATACCGAGTGAAACCAGAAGACTTGAAAGACCCAGAAAAAAGGACGAGATATAGAAAAAAAAGTTTTGAGTATTACAACAAACATGTAACGCAGTTTGATATTGATAATGCAGAAGATATTGACTATGCAATAGCGTTAGTCAAGCAGGTGTATAAGAAATTTTCTGAGTAGTTATGGACGCCAATCTTCTTGTAAAAGGAATAAACATAGCAGTAATTGGAGTTATTGCACCACTTAAAAAGCAATATCCAGTTTTGACATCTGTATTAAATAAAAGTAAACACCCATTGAATGATTGGGATTTTTTTATGACTGTTGCTGGTGTAGGACTATACCTTTTGAGGGATAAAGTAAGTGATGAGAAAAAGGAGCAAATACTAAAACAGCTTGCAGAATTAGATAAACAAATGCCAGAAGGTATTGATAATTTTATGGAGTTTGTAGAAAAGGATAAAGATATGGATATTAGAATAACTGTTGGTTTTTGGGTTTTATGGAATATAGGTGGGGAAGCACCAACGCATGATGAAAGTAAAGAGTTAGCCCCTGTTATCGGTAATTATTTACTTAATGTTATTAAGGATTTTGAGAGTTAAAAATAGTTTTCTTACTAACTGTTGAACCTATGCAAAATGATGATCTAAAAAAAGATTTAGAAAACTTTATCAAAAAACAGCTTGAGCCTGTCAATCGGAACAACATAGAACAAGAAAAAGCAAGGCATGAGCGGTTCTTGGAAAAACATTCAGAAAAGTCTGAAAAATTGTCCGAGGATCATTCCTCGTCTATATCTCAACTGATAACACTGGAAGGTGCTATTCTTACTGCAATTATTGTGTTTGGGAAACCAGAAGAAGCAACAATTTGGCTTATCTTAGGTATCTGTTTTATTTTGATAAGTTTATTTTTCGGAGTGTGGTTGCAGAACATAGCAACACAATCTGGTTATCAATCTCAAGAGTGGGAATATGAACAAGAAATGAAGCATCATTGGTGGACAAGAGAATTATGGAAAGATAGTAGCGTAAAAACAGAAAAAGAAGTGATTGAGCCTCACCTGAAAGAACGAGAGAACGCATATAAAAAGACATTTACATACAAGGTATTGAAGTTTTTTCACCTAAATCACGACCGAGTGGAAAACATATTCAAAGTCGCCTTTTTATTCTCTCTACTTTTTTTAATACTTCATTTCGTAAGCGTTCCCTTCAAAAATAGCGATCTAAAAAATAGCAGACTTCAATATGATAGAAGTTATCACTTTTATAACCCAAGATAGAATTGTTTTTTGGGTATTACAAGCATTCATAATAGGTCTTTCCCTTTTTGCGTTTATAAGAGACTACCTACATAAAGGAAGCGGACTAGCGGTAACGCGCGGAAAAGAAAGTAGACAGAGACTTCGTATAGTAGCGAGTGGCTTTACTTCTGTAGTTTTATCTTTAATTATAAGCGTATCTAAAGAAGCAGAGGGATATAAGGTTTTCATAACTATATTTGATCTAATTTGTATTTATTATTTAGGTCTCTTTAATAGCTGGGCAAGAAATAAAATAATAGGCATATACACAAAGTTTGAAAGCAAAGTTGAGAACTTATGATGTGTTATGGACGATTAAGACAGAATAATTACAGCGGGTATAAATATGAAAAAACTTTTTTCAGGTAAAAGAAAATTCCTCACAATTCCTGCTGTTGGAATACTTGCGTTTTCGCTCCTCCCTTTCGCTCTTGGAATGGGGGGAGGATATTTTGTATACAAAAAAGTTGGAAATCATAAAGTAAAATATGGGGTACTTACCGCTATTGCAATCCTTACTCTTTTTACTGGCAGTGCTTGGATTGCAGGTTTAACATCAGATACTTCTAAAATACCACAAAAACAGGAAGAAAAGATAGACTTTAATAAATCTCAAGCAACAAAACCTTCTATATCAGAAACTTACCCTACTCCAACTTGGAAACCACAAGTAGCACCGGCAAACGCAAACATAGTGCTTGCTAGAGTTATAAGAATAATTGATGGAGACACTATTGAAGTAGATTTAGGAGAAGGAAATAAAAAGACAGTCAGATACATAGGAATTGATACGCCTGAAACTGTTGATCCAAGAAAGACTGTTCAATGCTTTGGTAAGGAAGCATCTGCAAAGAACCAAGAACTTGTCGGAAATGGTATTGTAGGGCTTGAAAAAGATGTTTTAGAAACAGATAGGTATGGAAGATTATTGCGCTATGTCTACATGGGAGATCTTTTTATCAATCAAGTGTTGGTAAGCGAAGGCTATGCTCATGCTTCTTCGTATCCCCCAGACATTAAGTATCAGGATAAACTGCGCCTTGCAGAACAACAAGCGAGAATAAATAACAAAGGGTTATGGAGTGCGTGTTCTTCAACGCCTGCGCCCAAGAGTAAATCTTCTACGCAGGGCACCGGAGCTTACGCTTGCAATTGTAGTAAAACTTGCACGCAAATATCTTCATGCGGATAAGCGCAGTATCAATTAAAAACCTGTGGTTGTTCTGCAAGAGACGCAGATGGAGATGGTACAGCTTGCGATGGCGCTCCGCTTCATTGTCAGCAATAGTTAAGGAGTGCCACATGTTGAAAATTGATACAATAATTATATGTTTGCTTTGATTGTTTTTGGTATTTTCTTTTTGATACATACTTATGTATTTATGTATCAGCGAACCACGCTTACTATTGCCCGTGCTATGGGTAATGTTCCCATTACGCAAATTCAAACTGTCTTAACACCTAATTGGATGGGTTTATTGGGATGGGTAAGCACGATTGGTCTATATGGGTCTTATGTTCTTATTTGGTTGCAGATAGGTTGGCTTTGGGCAGTTGGACTATTTATATTAAATCATCTTGCAAGCGCAATCATTCCTATACCTTCCGGATATTTTTATAATGTGGTTGAAAAGCATTTAGAGAAGGAAATCAAAAATCAGAAAGGTAAAGAAGAAAGGGATGCCCTTATTGAATTTTTAGGACAGATAAGACACCTAATGAAAACTTATAAAGTTTCCTAAAGTTGAACCTAGTAGCCTTATGTGGTAGCCTATATGAAAAGCATTTCAAGAAGTGTCATATGAATAGCGATTTGGATCGCTAAGTCAACATAAGATCTTCCAATTCACTTATAAATTCCTCTAAATAATGCTGATTCTGAATATCATTTTCTTCGCTGGAAAGGATTCTTGAACTCCAATCTTCTATTTCTGACAAGTTCCACTTCATATTGTAAAAGTTAACAACATCCTCGTTGATTTCAAAATTTCCAATAATACTTTTGTACCCATCCAGTTTTATCAAATCATCTTTAATCATTGTTAAATCTTTTTCTTTTGGTGAAAAAAGCGAGTCATCCCAATCGATTAGGAAAATCTCTTTGTCATCACTTACCATAATATTCCAATTGTGTGGTTCGCCATGACAGATGACAAAATCAAGATTCTGTTTCTACCCCGTATCCCCACGAACACTCTCCACCCTGCATAAATGACAAAGTAGTTACTTTTAATCCGTAATTTTTTTCTATAATTGACTTAATAAGACTTTTTTCAATATTAAGTTCTGTTAAGATAATGTTTTTCCTTAGATAAATCAGATTGTACCATGTTTGCTGTATACTAAACTTTACAAATTTACGCAGATTTGTAATAATAAATTTACACTATGAATAAAAGGATCTTGTATTCAACGAACGCTTAAGTACTTTATTGATCAGTTAAAAAGAGCAGCGTGAAGTGAGAACTACTTTTTTTGTTTTTGGACTGTATTTAATTATTAATGTAAGTATAGCAGGGTTAGCGCCGCTTCTTATCACCAATGAAGGTTCTTTTCCATTCAAAAAAGATCTTGATACCGATGTATTGCCTCCTTACATAATTTCATTTGCGAACTTTGACGGGGTTCATTATCTTCGCATTGCGCAAAATGGGTATGGTCAGTACCAACAGGTTTTTTTTCCGCTTTATCCGTTTCTCATAAAGATAACTTCTGGTTTATTCAACTATAACTATCTTCTTACTGGCTTACTATTATCCAATCTGTTCTTTTTTCTTTAACGCGGTATATACAGAAGCGCGCTTTTTTTCTCTTGTGGTGATTTTCTTATATTTACTAATGAAAAAACAATATGTTTTTGCGGCCCTGTTTTGTATTTTGGCATCTCTAACAAGAATTCAAGGTGTCCTTCTTCTATTTCCTTTTTTAGCTATAGCTTTTAGGGGAGGACATCTTTTTTCAAAAGAGATAACCTTACAATATTTCCTCAGCTTTTTACGTGTTCGTTGGAAAGTACTACTCCTATCATTTTCACCACTGATCGGATTTTTTTTATACGTTTCGTATCTTCAATTAGTTTATGGCGACGCATTATTATTTTACCATGCACAAGAAGCGTTTGGGGCGAATCGATCAGCATCAAAAATAATTTTACTGCCACAGGTTTTCTATCGATATATAGTTATACTTTTTACATTTAATACGAATATTACTTATTTTGTTACTCTTGTAGAAATGATTATGTTTTCTATGGTTTTTGGAGTATTATTGATCGATTTCTATAAAAAGGTGAAAGAAAAAAACTATTCTTTAGAACTTGGGATTCTTTTATTTTCCACTGCTAATATTCTTATGCCAACTTTTACTGGGACGTTTTCATCGATTCCACGATACGGGCTTATATCCCTGTGGTTTTTTGTAATACTTGCGAAGGTTTCTAAGTCATCTGTAAGATTAGGAGTCTTGAGCATTTTTATTATTCTTCATGTTATACTTCTCGGCTTTTTTGCCAGGGGTTATTTTGTAAGTTGATGAAACTTGAGTTTTTCTGATACAAATATAAAAGAGAGTTTTAAGTATGGCAAGAAAGTATAGAGGTCCTGCATATCGTCATTTACAGAATAAATGGACTGATCTTCATAATAAACTTCAGAAGAAGGTACTACAAAAACATGGAGACGCAATTAAATGGGTGCAAGAGAACTCTAAGCAAGTTGCAGTCGGATCAGTTGGCGGCCTTATGATGCTTGCTGCTGCGCCTCAAGTTTCTTCGTTGCCAGTGTCAAGATTGGTTCAGCCAACTGTGCCAAACGTGGTACCTATCGATGATAAACAGCATCTTATTTCGCAATTGCGTTCAGTTTTACCCACAGAAGTTCGTCCACTGAAAGCTGAGGAGGAGCAAAAAGTAGGAGGGATTTTATCTGATACTTTTGGATTTAGGGTAAATGCGGACTTAGGTGGTCGAAGACTTAACAGAACATATGGATACATTGGACAAGAGCAACATCTTGCTCGCTATCCGGGGGATACTATTGCAACTCATTTTGATACTGAAGAAGAGGCAGCTTTATACGCTGCTCACGGAATGGCTCCTGGGCTTGGTGCGTGGAGATATTTTGCAAATTCCCGTGGGGAAATGACACAGAAAGAGTCGGATAGGGAAAAATATTATATTGCTGTTCAGACTTTTTTAGCTCCCGGTTTTAACGAAA
>CAZVON010000001.1:55414-64528 GCA_964628435.1 uncultured Gammaproteobacteria bacterium | reverse complement strand
TGGCGCATGGAGGTATTTCGCACCGTCAAAAGAAAAAATGACAGAACTTGATAATAAGCGAGAAAAATACTATATTGCAGTACAAACGTTTTTAACTCCAGGTTTTTACGAAAATGTTGTCATGTATCGAGATTTTTTTAAATTCAGAAAAATGCTAGTGGTTAACCCGGAAAACGGAAAAGCAATTATCACAGTAATTGGTGACGCAGGCCCAGCTGATTGGACAGGCAAGCATTTAGGCGGATCACCTGAGGTAATGAAATACCTAGAGCGAGTTGACGGTGCTGGGAAAGGTCCAGTGCTCTATTTTTTTATCGACGATCCGGATGATACAATTCCCTTAGGTCCGATTTATCCACAATAACATATGAAAAAAGAGCATTTTTATAGTCACCTAATAGAGACAGAATCGCTTATTGTTCAATTAGATTCACTTGATTTGAATGCAGACGAAAAAACCGATCTCATTTCCTTGATAGATTCAAATCTTCATCACGTTATACTTGATACTATTCTGTCTGAACTTTCCGATGAAGATAAAAAAATACTCTTACATCATGTCCGTTATGACAATAATGATAAAATATGGGAGTTACTCAACCAAAGAGTAGATAATATAGAAGAAAAAATTAAAAAAGCAGCAGCGGATTTAAAAAAGCAACTCCATAAAGATATTCAAGAAGCACCAAAGAAATAAATTACTGACTCATTCTTTTTATACTTTCTTGTTTCATCTCAGCGAGTATTTTTTGTTTTTTAGTGCCTTATTTGTATGATTGATACAGTTGCCGTACCACTTTTTTGTAACGCATCTGCTTGACAATTGTATAGCATCTGATATGATGCCTTCAATGTTAACAGAAGCACCATCATCAGCGGTTATAGCTCCCTTAGTTCTTGCGAAAGAGGTTCCAAAAACTGCAGAAGCACAACCAAGTGACCTAGCTCCACAAATTGCAGCATATTTTTCTTCTCTAAATCCGTATGGGATAAAACATGGTCCATTATGGGAAAGAGTGCAATATGGTGATGGTTCTAGAATTGGAGACCAACGAGCGATTAAACTTATCCAAGACTCAATGTCTAGGCTGCAAGCATTTATGCGAGAAGACGCAAGAGAAAGCGATGAACGTTTAAAAATAGTAGTGCAGGAAAATGAATGGTGGGATACTGGATTGCCACGGTGGAAATTGGTTGAGTTCGGAGAAAAAAAAGGACATGAAGAATTTAGGATTATGACAGAATATCCAGTTTTCCCAAGAGCAGACGATGAAACTGCACCGGACAGAATACAATTCTCTCTAACATATTATGACCATAATAAAAGAAGAGCACTTTCTTTTGGAGTCAAACAAAACGGTACATTTGGATTATTGGTGAGATACTCTCCGAGAGCTTCTCGGCCTCAAATGCCATTAACAAGAGATAGTATAGAAACAACGTCTTTGCCTTATGATTATGCTGCTCCTTTAAAGCATATCCGTCATGTTGATGCTCAGCTAGTTCTCATGCATTTAGGAGTGATATTACAACAATATGTTGAATTACATAATAATGGAGTGATTACGGTTCCAGACAATGTGTTTCCGTACCACAATGTTTTTGATTTAGAACCATATCATAGTCCGATCAAAGAAAAAAAAAGAAAAGCTGCACGATCGATATACCCCTAATGGACAAGAAAGCACTCTTTATGGGGCGATCAGGGAGTCTGCTTCGTTTTCAGAAGAATAAACCACTTATTGAAAACGATTTTAAGAAATTAAAACAGTTTATTAAAAGGTTTTAAACTTTTATTCGGTACTTGCGCAGGATTTTTTTGCCATTTTTAAGCTCTGCACTTATTTCTAATCGCATATCGGTGATATTATAGTGGTATCGACACACATTTTTAGAACAAGTACCAAATAATAGTTCACGGTATGCTGTTGATTGTCCTTGTGTACTGACTGATCCTGCTACTCCCTCATCTTGACCATTGGTTTTGTAATATAACATATACGAAACAGATTGCGCAACAGTGAGATTCCCAAAATTCATAAGTAACGCGAGTCGATCTCTTCGAAGCCTTGGATAAACGGTGAGTGAGGTTGCTGAAGGGGCTTTATACATGCTTTGTGTTTTTGCACTTTTTGATTGAGGAAGAACTTTTGCAGCTTCAGCTGGTTGAGAAAACATGGACATAAACAAAAGAAAAAGCAATCCGTAAACTATTTTTTTTATTGTCATACTTTCACTGTAACACATGAAACTGTTTACAGTCAAAATGCTTCAGTGTATACTAAAACAGATGAATAAAAGGATAATAAATGGAATAGTAGTATTGCTTCTTTTGCTTGCGATCGGGAGTGTTTATTATTTCTTCGTGATGAAACAAAATAATGAAACTGTAGATCAAAAACAGGATACAGCACTAACACTTACCCAAAAATTACCGTCAAAAAAACTAAAAACCTATAAAGATTCAGCCGGATTTACCTTTCAACATCCCGACAATATTACAATAGACGTTAAAGAAAATACAGATTCTAATACCTATTCGGATCTTGATCTTAGATCGAAAGTTACCGCAGGAAATATTTCGATCAAAGTAACTGACACAAAGTTAAAAACAACCAATGATTGGGTGCAAAGTAATAAAGTACCGCAATCAAAAGATAGTCAATTAGGGAATCTTTCTGCAAAAGAAATACAAGTAAAAGGGGGATATATGATTGGAGCAGTTGATCAGGGAATTTTATTCCAAATTGCTGTTTATTTCAACAGTAAAGACGAGTTTTGGCAAAAAAGTGTGGACATAATAACATCGACATTTAATTTTACCAACCAAGCTTCTTCAACGCCACATTCATCTACTGATGCAGGTGGGGACGAAGTCATATTAGAAGCAGAAGAAGTTGTTGAGTAATATATTAGCTAAAATGATATAAGGATCTATTAAGATCTACTTTATCTTTACCTATAAACAAGACTCCTTCCTGGACGAGTAGCTCTTTTTTCTTTTGAATTCCTCCCATAGCATAGCCAGTTAGCTTGCCGTTACTACCAACAACTCTATGGCAAGGTACGATGTGTAATTTTTTATTTGCGTGCATAGCAAAGCCAACGATGCGTGGATTTTTAACTCCTACTTTTTGAGCAATCTGTTTGTATGTTGTTACTTTTCCTGCTGGAATTAGGTTAACAACTGCGTAAATTTTCCCAAAAGTAGTCATTGTATCTGTTTATTGATTATTTTCTTGAGGAAGCTGTTTTTCTTTTAAGTATCTTTCTTCAATTTTTTTCAGTTTGTCCGAAACAGCACGTTCTATGTCCACCCCCGCAATTGCCGCAAGTTGAATGGTTGTAATAACAACATCAGCAAATTCTTGATATATATTTCTTCTATCAAATTTTTGAAGTTTGGCACGTCTTTGTAATTTTAGGATACTTAGAATATCATTACAGAGTTCTCCAACTTCTTCGTTTAACTTAACGGTTTTCGTAAGAATTGCTTTTTCTGTTGGTGTGTACAGGCGATACTTTGGAGTAGTTTGTTCCGCCAGTATTTTTATTTTTTCTTGAAGTGATTTTAAATTCATAAATCTTTCTTCCTGTAGTATAACAGATTAGAGAATAAAAAGGATAAAGAATAAAGAAAGGACTATTCGATAAATTCCAAAAAGTATAAAAGAATGATGTTGAATATATTGCAGGAGAAATTTTATCGCAATAATAGCAACACCAAACGATCCCAAGAAGCCGATGAGGAGCATAATAGTTTGTTCAGAAGAATATAAGAAATAACTACCTTTTAAGATATCAAGTGATGAGGCAGCAAGCATGGTTGGAATAGCTAGCACAAAAGAAAACTCAACTGCTGCTTTTCTTTTTGTTCCTAACAGAAGCGCGCCTATAATAGTTGCTGCAGATCTTGAAACTCCTGGAATCATGGCAATTGATTGGCATGCACCCATTAAAAATGCTGTTTTTAACGGAATGTGCTCAAGAGACCCGTAATGATGCTCTTTTTCTTTATATAGTAGTTCTAAAATAATTAATAGAATTCCTCCAATGAGCAATGCTGCTATTGTAATCACAGCATTGCCGAGTAAAAATTCTTTAATGAGTTTATAGAGCGTAAATCCAAGTAAGGCAGTTGGTAAAAATGCAATAAGAATTTGTTTAAGAATTTTGGGAGAATTCAACAAGGTTTTCCAGTAGAGAAATACTACAGCACAGATAGCTCCTAACTGAATAAAAATTTCAAAACTCTTAACAAAGTCAGTTTGCGAAATAGCAAGTAAGTTAGTGACTAAAATAAGATGTCCAGTTGAAGAAATTGGCAAAAACTCTGTAATTCCTTCGACAATTGCCAACAATAGCGCATCAATATAAGTCATGTATTTGCATTATTATAGCAAGAAAAAAGAAGTGGTTGCTTTACCTTTTCAATACCTTTAAAATAATGGCGTGACCAAAAGTATAAACTTGAAACGAAAAGCAGCTCTGGTAAGAAAATGGTGCTTGATTTCAACAACGCAGGCGGGTTCTGGACACCCCTCCTCCTGTTTATCTGCGGCAGACATTGCGACCGTTTTATTTGATGAGTATTATACATTTGATATTAAAAACCCACAAAACCCCAATAATGATCGGCTCATTTTTTCAAAAGGTCACGCCGCACCGCTTCTTTATACTTTATATGCGGTTGCTGGAGCGTTTCCATTGGAAGAATTAAAGACCTTGCGACAGCTTTCAAGCAGGCTTGAAGGACATCCAACATTAGAATTTCCCTATACCGAGGCAGCAACCGGGGCACTTGGACAAGGCCTTTCTATTGGTGCTGGTATTGCACTTTCGGGGAAAAAAGAAAATCTGGTATACAAAACCTATGTATTGTTAGGTGATGGAGAACTAGCAGAAGGCAATATATGGGAAGCTTGTAATTTTGCATCGTACTATAAACTTGATAATTTAATCGCCATTCTAGATATAAATGGGTTAGGGCAAAGTCAGGAAACAATGTTTGGTCACCACATAAGTGAATATGCCAAACGATTTGAGGCTTTTGGATGGGGAATCATAGAAATAGATGGTCATAATTTTTCTGATATTCAAAAAGCGTACGATCAGGCATTAAAGACGAAAGATAAGCCTTTTGCAATTATTGCAGATACTCAAAAAGGAAAGGGAGTTTCATTGTTAGAAGGAAAGGATGGGTGGCATGGAAAAGCGATCCCTAAAGATCAGTTGGATAAAGCAATTGTACAATTAGGACAAGTAAATGACTCTTTTAAATTTGCGCTAAGATTACCACAAAAATTATATGCCAGTTTTCCTCTTGCCAGTGTTCGTTCTCGTGCGAAAGAGCAGCACGATGGTGAAAACTCTTCCACTGTAGTTATCCCTCAATTCCATTATAGTAAAGGAGAACAAATTGCCACTCGGGAAGTATACGGAAAAGTGCTTGCTCACATTGCTACACTTGATGATCGAGTATATGCATTAGACGGCGATGTAAAAAATTCAACCTTTTCTTACGATTTTAAAAATGTTTTTCCCGATCGATTTGTCGAATGCTTTATTGCCGAACAGAATATGGTTGGAGCAGCTGTTGGGCTTTCTAGCCGAGGAAAAATTCCATTTGTTTCTACCGTTGCTGCGTTTTTTACAAGAGCTGCTGATCAAATTCGCATGGCTGCTTTGTCAAAAGCCAATATAAAGTTCGTTGGTTCACACGCAGGAGTTTCTATTGGAGAAGATGGCGCGTCTCAGATGGGACTTGAAGATTTTGCCTTATTTGGCGCAATTGCGGATTCTATAATATTTCACCCAAGCGATGCGACATCATCTGCCAAAATTTTGCCTTTGATAGCTGCTCATAGCGGTATTTCTTATGTGAGGACTTTACGGCCAAAAACACCAGTTTTGTATGATGTCAAAGAACAATTTAAAATAGGTGGTTCAAAGATTCTTCGCTTCACTCAAAATGACATGTTAAGTATCGCAGCTGCGGGAATCACAGTTCACGAAGCATTAAAAGCGTACGAAGAGCTTAAAAAGAAAGGTGTCCTGGTAAGAATAGTTGATTGTTATTCTATTAAACCAATTGATAAAAAAACACTTGAAGATTGTGTGAAGAAAACACAGAAAAATGTCGTTATTACTGTAGAAGATCATTATGATCATGGGGGGTTAGGCGATTTTGTTCAGTCAGCTTTGGCCAGCAGCAAAGCACAAATTTACAAAATGGCTGTTTCCCAAATTCCTCATTCTGGTACAAAAGACGAACTTTTAAAATATGTTGGTATCAGCGCGGAAGATATTATGAGTAAAGTGCTCATGCTAGTTAAACTTCATTGAAAATCTTTCCGCAATTGCCTACAATAACTTCATGGATCTAGGACCAGTTGAAGAAACGTGGAACATAAAAAAGATTATTATTGGTATAGCAGCAATTGGTACAGTAGTCGGAGGGGGTTTAGCAGCAAAAAATTATTTTTACGATCAGTCAAACCCTAAACAGGATACAGGCCAAATAATAAAACAAGACACACAAGGTGTATTAGGAGAAAGTGATACACAAGAAAAAGAATCCAATTACTCTAAAGAAAGACAGCAAGTATCTCTTCCGTCTGTGCAAAATGTTAAAGAAACTGTTGAGCAGCGAATCGAAACGATTCGCCAACAGATAGTCAATTTAAGTCCTTCGGATGTTGCGTCGTCGTCTCCACAGGTTCAGAGGATCATCCAAGATTTAAGAAATCTTCAGCAATACCCAACAAACCAAGCAAGGGAAATGTGTGAAAATTTGTGTAAAAGTCTATGAAGCGTATAAAAAAGATTATCTCTCTGTTAGGTCCTGGTTTTATCACTGGTGCCTCAGACGATGATCCTTCTGGTATTGTTACTTACTCTCAAACAGGAGCACTATTTGGTTTTGCGCAACTGTGGACGTCATTTTTTACCACACCGCTGATGATTTCGGTACAAGAAATGTCAGGAAGAATAGGGCTAGTCACTGGAAAAGGATTAACAGGAGTAATAAAACAATACTATTCAAAAAAGATTTTATATCTATCGGTTTTTCTTCTGTTTATTACAAATACTATCAATATTGGGGCTGACTTGGGAGCAATGGCTGCTGCTGCTGGGCTTATAGTAGGGATTCCTTTTATTTTCTTACTCATCGCAATGGTAGCATTAACACTCCTTCTTGAAATTTTTGTAGCGTATAAAGCATATTCGAAATATTTAAAATACTTAACTCTTGCTCTTTTTTCGTATATTCTGACCGCGTTAATTTCACACGTTGATTGGACTCGTGTTTTTATTGCTACAGTAGTACCACATGTTCAACTGAGTCAAACATACATTTTAAATATCGTTGCAATTTTAGGAACCACAATTTCTCCATATTTATATTTTTGGCAAGCATCAGAAGAAGTAGAAGAAGAAATAGCCCATCACAAACTACGAGCCATGGGTGCTGGCGTGCCAAAAATCACTCCAAAAGACATTTCAAGATTACGATTTGATACAATCATTGGAATGTTTTTTTCTAACATTGTCATGTTCTTCATTATAATAACAACAGGCGCGACACTTTTTCCCAGTGGCATTCATTCGATTCAGAATGCGCAAGAAGCTGCGTTAGCTTTGAGACCCCTAGCAGGTGATTTTGCATTTTTATTATTTGCTCTTGGGATTATAGGTACAGGTATGCTTACAGTGCCAATACTAGCAGGGTCTGCATCTTACGCGATTTCAGAATCTTTTGGATGGAAAGCAGGTCTTTATCGCAAACTGGAAAGGGCGCACGGATTTTATGGAGCAATTACCATTGCTACATTAGTGGGACTGCTTATTAATTTTATTGGGATTGATCCTATGGTTATGCTCTATTATACAGCGGTGATAAATGGTATAATCGCTCCTCCACTTCTTATAATTATCTTTTTAATCTCAAACAACAAAACGATTATGGGCGAGCGAGTGAACTCTGTTGGGAGCAATATTCTTGCACTTATAACAATTGGTATAATGACTGCTGCGTCATTGATACTACTCAGTACGTTTTTATTAAAATAATCTATGGATTCTTTGCACGAACGGTCTCAAAAGATTTTCGAAAAGCTACAACTTGATGATAAAAGGAAACAAGTAAGATTGTTAGAAGCAGAAGCTAGCAAACCAGAGTTTTGGCAAGATCACCAACAAGCAGCAATTAAAATGAAACAATTATCAAATCTGCAGAAAGAAATTGAAGAAGTACAGTCGTTACAGCAGTGTTTAGAACAAGGAGACATTAAAAAAGCGGAAAAACTCATCAAAAAACTTGAAAATATTCTTTATTTATCAGGTTCATACGACAAGAATTACGCAATTGTGTCAATTCATGCTGGACAAGGAGGTGTTGAAGCAATGGATTGGGCTCAAATGCTTTTTCGAATGTATACGCGGTATTTTGAAAAAAAAGGATTTACGCACGAAATTATTGATCAAACGTACGGAGAAGAAGCTGGCATAAAAAGTATCACCCTCGCAGTCGAAGGTATTTACGCATATGGTTATTTAAAGGGAGAAGCAGGTGTACATCGGCTTGTTCGTTTGTCTCCATTTAACGCGGATAATCTGCGCCAGACATCATTCGCGCTTGTAGAGGTCCTTCCATTAGTTGAAGAAAGTACAGAAGCAGAGATAAAGGAAGATGATCTAGAATGGGAATTTTATCGGGCGAGTTCTCATGGCGGGCAAAACGTTCAGAAGGTTTCAACTGCGGTACGACTTCGTCATAAACCAACTGGTATTGTAGTTACCGCACAGTCAGAAAGATACCAAGGACAGAATCGGGAGTATGCGCTAAAAATCTTGCAAGCAAAGATTCTTCTTTTAAAAGAAGAAGAGCGAAAAAGACAAGAACAAGCGTTAAAAGGCAGCTATAAAACGCCAGGATGGGGAAACCAAATTCGGTCATATGTTCTTCACCCCTATCATTTAGTTAAGGATGTTCGTACTAATTATGAAACGGATTTATTTATTCCAATCATAGAAGAAGTTGAAAAAGTTTCTGGTAAAAAATATTTAGTTAATGACCAAGATGATGTTGCTTTTAAAGTAATTGCCGATCAT
>CAZVON010000001.1:49929-55404 GCA_964628435.1 uncultured Gammaproteobacteria bacterium | reverse complement strand
TTTAAATGGAGAAATTGATGAATTTATCCAGGAAGAGCTCAGGTTGTTGTCTTGAAAATAGAAAGGGTTGTCAAAACGCTTAATGTATGTTTTACTAAGTAGTGGTATACTGTTGATAACAGGAGGTTACTACTAAATTATGGATAAAGAAAATACGGATCAAAGCTTACTTCGGACTTTTACAAAACAAAACTCAACGTCGTTATTTTCTAGTAAAGTTATTATGATCTTTATTTTAGTTGTGCTTCTTGGAGTTGCTACTGGGTATCTGTTGGCACAGAATCAAGCAGCATTGAGAGGGATTGAGGTCGGATCGACCAATAATAGTAATGAGACTTCCATAACAAAAGGAACTATTGTTGGCTCAGATGATTTAAAAACATTTAAAGATTCAACAGAAGGAGTTATCAAAGAAGGTGGCTTCGAAGACG
The DNA here is from genome assembly GCA_964628435.1 of uncultured Gammaproteobacteria bacterium. Classification (GTDB taxonomy): domain Bacteria; phylum Patescibacteriota; class Microgenomatia; order Levybacterales; family UBA12049; genus CAZVON01. Next base: position 54,973 of record CAZVON010000001.1, on the reverse strand, counting down.
AAGGACAATTCCATTTAGTTCGACCTGGGGGAGAAAGCCAAAATGTGTATCTTACTTCTTCAACGGTAGATTTGTCAAAGTTTCTCAATAGAAAAGTGAAAATTTGGGGAGAGACTCAAAAAGCGCAAAAAGTGGGTTGGCTCATGGATGTAGGAAGAGTTGAAGTTCTGGAATAAAAAGTATTTCTTACTTCGTTAAGTAACATCTACAAAATCTTATACATGTTGCTATGATTAGAATTCAAAACTTGTTTAAATCCTTTCCCAGTGGAAGCCTTGCGCTTTCAGATGTGACTCTTTCTATTGAAAAAGGAGAGTTTGTTTTTATTGTCTGTTCTTCTGGATCAGGAAAAACAACGTTATTACGGCTTCTTATCAGAGATATGCTTCCAACAAAAGGGAGCATTCTTATTGGTGAATGGGATATTGTTAAACTTCCTCATAGTAAAATTCCACATTTGAGAAAAAAAATAGGTATGGTTTTTCAAAGCTTAAAGTTACTAATTGACCGTACCATTTTGGAAAATGTCATGTTACCACTTGAGGTGGCTCGTATTGATTCAAGAACTGCAAGAAAACGTGCGGAAGAAGTATTATCACAGGTTGGTATAGTAGAGCATATGTATAAATTTCCTATTCAGCTTTCTGGAGGAGAATTACAAAGAACTGCCATTGCGCGCGCGCTTGTGCTTGCCCCAGAGGTTTTATTAGCAGATGAACCAACTGGAAATTTAGATCCAGTTACCAGTAAAGAAATCGTTAGACTACTTTCTGAAATCAATCAAAAAGGAACAACCGTTATTATGGCTACTCATAACGTTGAAATTGTTGACACTCTTGCGAAAAGAGTCGTAGCATTGGAAAAAGGAAAGTTAGTGCGTGATCAGAAAAAAGGGAAATATGGGAGTTCTTAAAACAACAAAAAATCACATTAGACGTTCTCCTTATCAGGTAGTTGCCGCAATTTTAATTATTACGCAAACATTTATTGTTGTTTCGATTTTTTCTATTATTATTTTTGTATCTTCAAATACCATCGCCCATTTTGAGTCGGTTCCGCAAGTAACTGCGTTTTTTAAAAACGAAGCGACCCAAGAAAACATCAGCGCGTTAAGAGAGCAAGTGAAAATGACTGGGAAAGTGGCAAAAACACGCTTTGTCTCCAAACAAGAAGCACTACAAATTTATAAGCAGCAAAATAAAGACGACGATCCTTTATTACTAGATTTAGTAACGGCTGATATTCTGCCTGCTTCTTTAGAAGTGTCTGCACTTAATATAGAAGATTTATCAGGTATTGCTGATACGCTAAAAAACTCTTCGTATGTGCAAAAAGTTGTATACCAAAAAGATATTATCTCAACACTCAAATCCTGGACTGATGCTTTGCGTAAAATAGGTATAGTGCTTATTGCTGTTCTTGCTATCGATTCTATATTTATAATGGTAATTATTATTGGAATTAAAATTTCTCAAAAAAAAGACGAAATAGAGGTAATGAGGCTGCTGGGAGCAACCAGTTGGTATATCCGCTGGCCGTTTTTGTTAGAGGGCATTCTCTATGGAATAATTGGGGCACTGGTTGGTTGGCTTGTTACCATGGGAACATTATGGTATGCGACTCCGTATCTATCGTATTTTTTAAGAGGTATTCCTGTCTTTCCGATTTCTCCTATATATCTAGTCGCATTGCTTGCGGTAGAATTGGCGTTAGCAGTTGTACTGGGAATTTTTGCAAGTTCGCTGGCGGTTTTGCGCTACCTTAAAAAATAGTAGATATGATATATGATATGGAATATCAAAAGATTTATTTTGTTAAAAACTTTTATAGTTGTTTTACTCTTTAGTTTTGTTGTTGCGCAGAGAGGTTTCGCAGAAGATCCGACCCCAACACCAACTCCTAATCAAGTTTCCGAACAACTTGAAAATAAGAAAAAAGAAATTAAAGATTTAGAACAAAAAGTCGCAGAGCTTCTCAGTCAAGATAAAACTCTCTCTTCACAAATTGCTGTAATGGATAATCAAATTCGCCTAACGCAACTGCGTATCAATGCAACAGAGCAAGAAATTGCTGAATTAACAGCGGATATTGGAACCACCAGCAAAAAAATTTATAACTTAGAGCATTCGCTTTCCCAATTAACTACTGTGCTCATTAATCGTATCATTGCAACTTATGAAGTAGGAAGCGTTGCGCCTTTGGAGATGCTTATTTCTACTAGTGGTGTTTCTGATTTTTTTGTTCGACTTAACTATCTTCGCATTGCCCAGACACACGATAAAAAAATGATTTACCAAACACAGCAAGCAAAGATTGACTACGCGAACCAGAAAGATATATTTGAAGATAAGAAAGAAAAAGTAGAGAAGCTAAAAAAAGAGCTGGTTGCCTATACAGCTCAACTTGGTCAAGAAAAACAAAGTAAACAGCAGTTATTAGAAATAACCAGAAACGATGAAAAAAGGTATCAAGATCTATTGAATAAAGCACGTGCAGAACGAGCTGCAATTGAAGGGGTTATTAGTACGCTTCAATTAAAAGATGGTACTCCGATTAAAGAAGGAGAAACAATCGCAGTTGTTGGAAACTCAGGTGCGCCGTATTGTTCGACTGGCCCTCATTTACATTTTGAAGTTCGAAGAAATGGTGCTCCAGAAGATCCAAGCGGATTTTTAAGATCGGGTGTATCTTTTATATATAGCTACGGTCCAGAACACTATGGATATTATGGAACTATAAGTCCTCGGGGTAGTTGGAACTGGCCCCTTTCTGATACCGTTAAAATTAACCAAGGATTTGGCAGTCATGGATATGCGCGCTCATTTTATCCAACAGGAATTCATTCTGGTATAGATATGGAATCTGATTCATCTGCGCTTATTAAAGCTCCTAAAGACGGTACCCTTTATAAAGGAACTACTTCCTGTGCTGGCGCAGCAATGAATTATGTTGCGATCGATCATGGAGATAATATTATTTCCTGGTATTGGCACGTGAGATAAAACTAAAATCTCAAAATGCAAAACTCAAAATTGTTCCTTCTAATAGGGACAATGATATTGTTTCTTTTTGCTAGTCCTCCTGTAGAAGCTGTTACTACGACAGTGACAGATGTTCCTAGTTCTATCTCATCAGATTCATTCACAGTTACAGTTTCAATTTCTGGTGCATCTTCAGGAACAAACTATCTGCGGATTGATCTTTATAAAGAGAGTACAACAAATTATTTTGGTGAGACATATAATAATGCAAGTTGGTATAGCGAATCAGATCATACACAATATTTTCCTGTTAGTATTCAATCTGGAACAGATTGGACAGGTAGTGTTCAGGGTAGAATGGGTAGTCCAACCTCAACAGAATATGATGGTTCAGGGACATACAAGCTCAGAGTTAGAAGATATACAAGTTCTGGAAATTACACAGCGAGTGAAGCGAATAATAATGCAGTTACTATTGCGATTAATGTACCTACTCCAACTTCAACACCCACTAGGACTCCAACTCCCACAAAAACACCAACGCCTACGCCAACCCCGATTCAATCGGGGTCAACTCCAACCAAAACACCTACGCCAACTCAAAAACTTTTAACACCAACTCCCACAAAGAAAGTAACGCCAACTCAAAAAGACTCAACAAACGTATTAGGAGAAAGTACAACTATTACAGTAAAACCAAAAAAAACACCAACGGTATCTGTGGCGTTAGCTTCGAATAAACAAGAGTCAACAAATTATCTTCCGAAAATCTTCATTGGATTAGGAACAGGTATTATTCTTGTCTCCTGTGCTATACTTGGGTTCCAGTGGTACAAAGAAAAAAACGGTAATCCTTTATGAAGTACATAACAAAAAATGCGCAAGAAACCCAAAAATTAGGAGAGGAATTTGCTCAGCAATTGAAAGGGAGAGTTATTATTGCTTTATATGGTGACTTGGGGAGTGGAAAAACGACATTTACGCAAGGGATTGCCCGAGGGTTAGGAATAACCAAGCGGCTTATTTCACCCACATTTGTTATTATACGCATGTATAGCATAGATGAAAGTAAGTTTGGCATCAATACTTTTTATCACATAGACTTATATAGACTTACAAAAAAAGAAGATGCTGCTCATTTAGGTATACAAGAAATTTTAGAGAATCAATCGGCAGTCGTTGTTATTGAATGGGCAGAGAAATTAGAAGATTTATTGGCTGGGAAAAGATGGGATATTAAATTTATCTATAAGGATTTGGAGCAAAGAGAAATAATTATAAAAAAAAGAACTAGTTCGTAAATTGAATTATACATATATGAGTCAAGAAGAAGATATTCAGAAAGCTATTGCAATCTTAAAACAAGGAAGGATTGTGATTTTTCCAACAGATACAGCCTTTGGAATAGGATGTCGGATGGATAACGAAAGGTCAATCAAGCGGTTGTTTGAAATTCGTAAAAGACCTTTAACACAAGCAACTCCAGTATTAGTTGATACGGTCAAAATGGCACAGGATCTTCTTGAACCAATTCCTCAGGAGGTAATAGATAAACTCATTGAACCATTCTGGCCAGGAGCGCTTACAATTGTTCTGCAAAGCAGAATTAATAAAGTTCCGAAACTCCTCTGCGGTGGGGGTTCAACGCTTGGCGTGCGCATTCCCAACCATCCAACAACACGGGCATTAATACGAGGAGTAGGGATTGGGATTCTTGGGCCGTCTGCTAATTTTCATGGTGAAAAAACACCTTATTCTTACGAAGATTTAGATCCTCAGCTGTTAAAACAAGTAGATTTTGTTGTTCCTGGAGAATGTATATTAAAGCAACAGTCTACTGTAATTGATTGTTCAATAAAACCGTGGAAGGTACTAAGAAAAGGAGCAGTAACAATTAAAAATTTAGAATGAAGAATTATGAAAAACAGGGATAAACGCATCTTGCATATTGATACATCTAGTAATGAACAGATTATGGTTATTCTTGAAATGGATTCAAGCAGATATGAGTTGAAAAAAAAGATTGGGCTTAAGAAAGCACAGGCTGTATTACCAATGATTGA
>CAZVON010000001.1:0-49919 GCA_964628435.1 uncultured Gammaproteobacteria bacterium | reverse complement strand
ATTACTCAAAAAGCATAGTCTAACCATATACAATATTTCGGAAATCAAAGTTAACACAGGTCCTGGGTCTTTTACTGGGATTAGAGTTGGAATTGCAGTGGCAAATGCATTCTCTTTTGCTCTTAATATTCCAATAAATGGTCTAAGTTCTGGAAGTTTGGTAGAGCCAATATATAAAGATAAAAAAGACACTTGATTTCTTCCCTGGTTATGGGTGTATCATGATAGTATGAGGGATTGTATTAAAGAGTGCATTTATCATTTTTCTACGCCTCGTCATACCAATAACCATAGATCAAAACTTTTGCATCATTCATCTCTTTTGTTCTTCATTAGTTTTTTTATTGCTGGAAGCGTTCTGTTTCTCGTTATCAACAATACTCGGTCAGATGTTTTAGGGGTGTCAGTCGATGTCTCAGTGCAAGAATTGCTGCTTTATACGAATCAACAGAGAAATGAAGAAGGAATTCCCTCTTTAGTATTAAACGATCAACTCTCTAGAGCTGCAGAGTTAAAAGCATATAATATGTTGGAGAAAAATTATTGGGCTCATACCTCTCCAGATGGAGTAACTCCTTGGTATTTTATTAAAAAGGTTGGATATGACTATAAATACGCAGGAGAAAACTTGGCTAGAGGCTTTAATACTGCTTCTGATGTAGTAAATGCGTGGATGGATAGCAAGACTCATAGAAAAAATATCCTATCCAAGGACTATAAAGATATTGGATTCGCAATCCAAACTGGAATGTTAAATGGAGAGGAAACGGTACTTATTGTAGAAATGTTTGGAAATACTGGTTTTCCAACTTTGGTAAAGGAATCAACGAAAGACTCAAAAGGAATATCTATTATATCTGATTCTTCGTTAAATAATAAAACGTACAGTTTAAACAGAGTTGAAAAGATGTCTATCGTGAATAGTATTTTTCTTTCAAAAACACTTGCATTTATTATTATCACCTTGCTGGTTTTGGTTTTGTTTATAGACCTGATTATTATTGAAAGAAAGAAGATCATTCGAGTGGTAGGACATAACCTGGATCACATATTCTTTTTCTCTGCAGTACTTATTACTGTTATAATTGTAGGAAAAGGAATTATTTTATAATGAATAGTAAACTTTCAAAACACATTGAATATTATATTTCTCTCTGTGTTATTTTAAGTATGGGCATTATTGGAATTTTTTTTACCCAAGACAACAAGCTGACGCAGGGAATAATAATTATAATAACCGCCTTTTTTTATAGTATTTGGGGAATAGTTCATCACTCAATTCATCATGACCTGTCTTTAAAAATTGTGATAGAATATAGTCTTATGTCTTTACTTGGTGCTTCAATTGTACTATTTGTACTCAGAAGTCTTGTACTATGAAAGGTGTCATTCTTGCAGGGGGTTTAGGTACTCGTTTATATCCTCTTACTCATGTTACGAACAAACACTTGCTGCCTATTTTTGATAAGCCGATGATTTACTACCCAATCGCAACTTTGGTAAATGCTGGTATCAAGGATATTATTATTGTTACCAGTGGGCCTCATGTCGGGCATTTTTTAGGTGTGTTAAAGAATGGAAAAGAATTAGGTGTACGACATTTAGAGTACGCATATCAGGAAAAACCAGATGGAGGAATCGCCGATGCGTTATCCCTTGCTCAAGATTTTGCAGATGGTAGTAATATTACGGTTATTTTAGGGGATAATACTACAGATGCAGATATTTCTTCCGAAGTGAGTACTTTTACTGATGGCGCACACATTTTTCTCAAGAAAGTTCCAGATCCCAAAAGGTTTGGTATAGCAGTGTTTGATCACAATAGCTCTCAAAAAGTAATTCGAATTGACGAAAAACCACAACACCCTACGAGTGATATGGCAGTAACTGGTTTGTATATCTATGATCAGACTGTTTTTGAGGCGATCCACGCTATTAAACCGTCCGGGCGTGGAGAGCTTGAAATAACCGATGTAAATAATGTATATATTAAAAAAGAAAAATTACGTTGGTCTGAAATGAATGGTTTTTGGAGCGATGCAGGGACTTTTGAAAGCCTATTTCTTGCTAATAGCTATTGGGCGAAGAAGAAACGGATACGTTAATATGAGCATTGGAAAAATTGAAAATGCAAAAAAAGTCAAAACACATACTGGAAATGGTTCAGAAAATGGTTTTCTCATAGAACTCTATAAATCTGGAGAAAAAACAACTGCATATGTAACTGCTGTTAAACCGGGAAAGTTTAAAGGGTATCATCTTCATAGAGTGAGGGCTGCGCGGTATGTATGTATCAAAGGAAAAATGAAAATTATTTTATATAAAAATGGAGTACGGGAAGAACATATTTTAGACGAGACAAATCCTCAGCGGCTTTTTATTCCAAACAATGTTGCCACCGGACTTTTAAATATTGGCAATGAAGAATCATGGCTTATTAATTATCCTGATCCCGCTTATGATCCAAACCTAAAAGACGAGCAAGTAGAATATACAGAGGAAGAACTAGAAAAAGGTATTGTTAAATGACAGGCTACCGATTGATTGCAGAGAAAAGTATTCCTAAAAGTGAATTGTTTGAGATAAAAGAACATACAGTTGAAACACCATCTGGCAAAAATATTATTCACCATAATGTCTATAGAGACCCGAGTGTTTTAGTATTTCCTCTCACGGATAATGATGATCTATATCTTGCCAAACAATATAGGTACTTGTATAAAATGATAACGCTTGAGGCAGTTGCAGGATTTATCGGCAAAGGTGAAACAAGTTTATCTGCTGCAAAACGAGAATTAAAAGAAGAAACAGGAATTACAGCAATGCAACTTGAAGAAATTGCTAGAATATATATATCGGGAAGCGTGGTAAGAGCATATGAATATCTTTTTTTGGCGAAAGAACTACAGGAAGACACTGCAAATCCAGATGAGGATGAAAATATTGAAGTAGTAAAAATACCGTTAAAATTTGCGGTCGAAAAAGTTGCTAATGGCGAAATAATTCATGGAGGTACTATGGTTGGAATCCTTTTATTAGAAAAACTAAAAAGAGAAAAAAAACTATGAAGCTACTTATTACTGGTGGAGCAGGATTTATGGGCTCCAATTTTATTCGTTATATATTAAAAGAATATCCTTCATATGTTGTTGTTAACTACGATAAACTGACGTATTCAGGAAACCTTGATAATTTAAAAGATATTGATCAAAATCCAAACTATCGTTTTGTACAAGGAGATATTTGTGACTCCCAAGTTGTAGAAAAATTGGTGCAAAAGGTTGATATAGTAATAAACTATGCAGCCGAGACTCACGTTGATCGTTCAATTCTTGATCCATCAGCATTTATAAAGACTGATGTTTTAGGGACATACATCCTTCTTGAGGCAGTCAAGAAATATAAAATACAACGATTTATTCAAATATCCACAGATGAAGTATTTGGCAGCATCCAGGAAGGGTTGTTTACGGAAGAATCACCATTTCTGCCTAATAGCCCTTACGCTGCATCAAAAGCAGGTGGAGATCTATTATGTCGGGCATATAATATAACCTATAAAACGCCTGTCATTGTAACACATTCATGCAATTTCTATGGTCCTTACCACTATCCAGAAAAATTTATCCCTTTAGCAATAACAAATCTGCTACAAAATAAAAAAGTACCAGTATATGGTGATGGATTACAAGTAAGAGAGTGGGTATATACAAAAGATCACTGTAGAGCAGTTGACCTGATTGTCCATAAAGGAAAAATCGGGGAAGTTTATAATATATCTTCTGAAGAAGAATGGAAAAATATCGAAGTTGCAAAGCTTATTCTTAAAACACTTCATAAAAATGAGAGTTTTGTTGAATATGTAAATGATCGACCTGCTCATGACAGAAGATACGCTCTTGATAGTAGTAAGCTTAAGAAGCTTGGTTGGCGCACTGAGTATAGTTTTGAAAGAGGAATGCAGCTTACTGTTGCATGGTTTAGGGATAATCAGTGGTGGTGGGAAAAAATTGTAAATAGTAAAGATTATAAGAATTACTATAATAAACAGTATGGTACTGTATGAAAATTTTAGGGATTGGTCTATCAGGTTTGGTTGGGTCGCGTATAGTAGAATTACTCGCAAAAAGTATACTTTTGAGACCGTAAGTCTTAATACGGTTATTGATATTACAGAAAAAACATCTATACAAGAAAAAATAAGTGCTTCAGATGCTTCCCTTGTTTTTCATTTAGCGGCAAAAACAGAAGTTGATAGTTGTGAAGAAGATAAGAGTTTAGGAAAAGAAGGGATGGCATGGAAAATTAATGTTGAGGGTACTCAAAATATTGTTGATGCTTGTAAACAAAACGGGAAAAAAATTGTGTATGTCTCTACAGATTTTGTATTTGATGGAGAAAAAGGATTTTATTCGGAAGAAGATACGCCTTATCCAGTTAATTGGTATGGCATTACAAAGCATGAAGGAGAAAAAAGAGTACAAGAGGGAGATATTTCCTATATTATAATGAGGATAGCATATCCGTACCGTGCAAATTTTTCTCAAAAAAAAGATTTTGTTCGAGCAATTAAGGGACGACTAGCAAACAATCAGGAGGTACCTGCTGTAACTGATCACATGATTACTCCAACTTTTATTGATGATATTGCATATGCATTTGATACACTTGTTTCTCATAACAAAGAAGGTATATATCATGTAGTTGGGAATGAAGTTATTACTCCCTACGAATGTGCTCTTTTTATTGCTGAAGAATTTGGGTATAATTTGTCTTTAATTCGAAAAATCACTCGTGAAGAATATTTTAAAAACAGAGCATCTCGACCGTTTAAATTAGGACTAAAAAATGATAAAATTAGTAAACTTGGCGTCAGAATGAGAGGATTTAAAGAAGGGGTAAAAGAATTAAGAAAACAAGATTTTAATAGCAACTAAGTTTATTTATGACAATTACTTTTGTTGGACATGGATATGTCGGACTAGTTACGGCTGCAGTTTTTTCTGATTTGGGTAATACGGTTTGGGTTATTGGACATACACCTTCGAAAATTGAAAATCTTAAAAAAGGGATACTTCCTATTTATGAACCAGGTTTGGAAGAAATAGTAAAACGAAATGTTCACGCGGAAAGGCTTTTGTTTACGTTAGATTATAAACAAAGTATTCCAAAATCAGATGTTGTGTTTATTGCTGTGGGAACTCCTCCAAAAAAAACAGGAGAAGCAGATCTTTCAGTTGTATTTGAAGTAGCAGAAAAGGTAGGTAGACATTTAGATAGCTATACTGTTGTTGTTACCAAGAGCACTGTTCCTGTTGGGACATATAAAAAAATAAGAGAGCTTATCGATAAAGCAAAGGCTGAAAAAGCATCATTTGATGTTGCGTCAGTACCTGAATTTTTACGGGAGGGACAGGCAATTTCAGATACTCTTCGCCCAGATCGTATTGTTGTAGGTACAGATTCCTTAAAAGCACAAGAAGTGTTAGTAACTCTTCACAAGCCTATAGATGGGAATATACTGTTGACTAATATTCAAACAGCAGAAATGATTAAATATGCCGCAAATGCATTTTTAGCTACAAAAATTTCTTTTGCCAACGCCATTGCTCAATTATCTGAACTAGCTGGTGCGGATGGATTGAAAGTTTTAGAAGGAATTGGTTTAGACAAAAGAATTGGGAGTTCATTTTTAAATCCTGGAGCAGGATACGGTGGAAGCTGTTTCCCTAAAGATGTAAAAGCTCTTATAGCGATATCTGAGCAATTTGGATATGATTTTAACCTTCTAAAAGAAGTAGAAAGGATCAATTATCAAGCGATGCAAAGCATTGTTAAAAAAGCAACAAAGCTTCTCTCCAGCCAACTCAAAGGAAAAACGATTGGAATCTTAGGACTGTCCTTTAAACCAGACACAGATGATATGAGAGACGCTCCTTCGATTTCCATTATCAATGAGCTAGAAACTGCAGGTGCTCATATTAAAGCGTACGATCCTGTCTCGATGGATAATGCAAAAAAGATATTGCATGGGATAACATTTTGTGAGGACGCATATTCGGTAGCAAAAGAAAGTGAGCTTGTTATCATCATGACAGAATGGAATGAATTTAGACAACTCGATTTACAGGAAATAAAAAAACTTATGAAAAGGCCTATTCTGCTTGATGGAAGAAATATTTATGAGCCACAAACAGTTATTGAATTAGGATTTACGTATTTAGGAGTAGGGCGATAGCTATTATAATGAGTGTCCCATTCTCTTTTAAAAATGAAGCAAAGAATTTTTATTACAGGAATAACAGGTTTCGCAGGGAGTCACCTCGCAGATCACCTAGTATCACAAAATAAATATGATATTTATGGTTCTTATTTACATGAACAAAGTCTAAAAAATATTGTCGAAATTAGAAATAATATTTCGTTGTTTCAACTTGATCTGACAAATGAAAAAAAAGTTTCGGATATCCTTTCTTCTATACAGCCAGATTTGATTTATCATTTAGCTGCTCTTCCTGCAGTAGGAGGAAGCTTAGATAATCCTAAAGATACGATAATGAATAACATTGTTGTGCAACTAAATATACTGGAATGTGTTAGAAAAAAACAGCTTTTAGAGACAAAGATTTTAGTAGTAACGTCTGCTGACATATACGGAACAGTTTCAAAAAAAGATCTTCCTATTAAAGAAAATACGCGGTTTAATCCAGCCAATGCTTATGCTGTTTCAAAAATCACGCAAGATTATCTTGGTTTGCAATATGTGACTTCTTATAATCTCAAGGTTGTTAGAGTTAGACCATTCAACCATATAGGACCAAGACAATCATCTGGTTTTGTCGTAGCTGATTTTGCACAAAAAATTGTAGAAATTGAACGAGGTGAAAAAAAACCAGTGTTAAAGGTAGGAAATTTAGAAACAAAGAGAGATTTTACTGATGTAAGAGACATGGTTGCAGCATATAAAATTGCTTTAGAAAAAGGAAAAATAGGAGATGTCTATAATATCGGGTCTGGAGTTTCACATAAGATTTCTGATGTGTTAAATATTTTATCAGCCTTTTCAAAGGTAAAAATCAAAGTTGAAGTTGAGCCAGATTTACTCAGACCTCAAGATTCTCTTGATAGGTATTGTGATAACACCAAGTTCGTAAAACTTACTGGTTGGAAGCCATCAATTTATCTTAATCAAAGTTTGGAAGATACACTAGATTATTGGAGAAATTTAAATTAAAATAGAACAGCTTATGAAAAGAGCACTTATCACTGGCATCACTGGGCAAGATGGTTCTTATCTTGCTGAGTTTTTATTAAAAAAAGGATACAAAGTATATGGACTTACTCGAAGGACAAGTACGGTTAATAACGAAAGAATAAAACATATTCAAGATAGGATTGAATTGGTTCAAGGGGATCTTCTTGACCAAAGCTCGTTAGCATCGGCAATTGCAGAGACAGATCCGGAAGAAGTATATAATTTAGCGGCACAATCTTTTGTGAAAACCTCATGGAATCAACCTGTTTTGACTGGAGAATTTACCGCAATTGGAGTAACTCGAATGTTAGAAGCAATTCGTACAGTTAATCCAAAGATAAAATTTTATCAAGCTTCTTCTTCTGAAATGTTTGGGAAAGTTACAGAAACACCGCAAAAAGAAACTACACGGTTTTATCCTCGCAGTCCATACGGCGTGGCAAAAGTGTACGGACACTATATAACAGTTAATTATAGAGAGAGCTTTGATTTATTTGCATGTTCTGGAATTCTTTTTAACCATGAGTCTCCAAGACGAGGATTGGAATTTGTAACTCGTAAAATTAGTCATGCTGTTGCGCGAATAAGTTTGGGACTTCAAGACAAGATAGAACTTGGGAATTTAGAAGCAAAAAGAGACTGGGGGTTTGCGGGCGACTATGTTGAAGCGATGTGGCTTATGTTACAACAGAAAGAAGCGGATGATTATGTAATAGCAACAGGAGAAAACCACAGCGTTTCGGAATTCCTTCAGTTAGCGTTTGAGGTAGTAGGTATTTCAAATTGGAAAAAATATGTAGTCCCGAATAAAAAAGAGTATATACGACCAGCGGAAGTAGACTATTTAATAGGTGACTGTAGTAAAGCAAAAAAAGAATTGGGATGGGAACAAAAAACGAGTTTCCAGCAATTAGTAAAGGTAATGGTAGAAGCTGACGTAGAGTTAGAAAAAAGGAGTGGTAAGTAAATCTTATGCGCACGGCATTAGTTGCTGGTGGGGCAGGATTTATCGGATCGCATCTTTGCAACAGATTGTTGAAAGATGAATATCATGTTATTTCTGTAGATAATTTGATTACAGGTCATTTAGACAACCTAAAACTACTCAAAGACAATTCTGCATTTACATTTCTTAATCACGATATTACCCAACGGTTACCAAGTGAGGTAAAGGCTGATTTTGTGTTTCATCTTGCTTCTCCTGCTTCTCCAAATCATCATAGCCCGAAAAGTTATCACGCTTTAGCATACGAAACAATGATTGTAAACACTCTTGGGACATTAAGATTATTAGAATTCTCTCAAAAAAACTCAGCACGGTTTTTATTCGGATCAACTTCTGAGGTATATGGCGATCCGTTAGAACATCCACAAAAAGAAGAATATAGAGGAAATGTATCAACAACTGGTCCTCGGTCTGTATACGACGAATCAAAGCGATTTGGAGAAACATTGACAGCATACTTTTGGAGAGAAAAAGGATTGAACGGGCGAATTGCACGGATCTTTAATACATTTGGTCCTAATATGCAGAAAGAAGATGGGAGAATGATTATCTCGTTTATCAATCAGGCAATTTCAGATAATCCCATTACTGTTTTTGGAGATGGAGAGCAAACAAGAAGCCTTTGTTTTATCGACGACCTTATTGAAGGGTTGGTAAGGTTAATGTTTTATGATAATACCGATAAAACAATAATTAACTTGGGATCTTCAGAGGAACATACGGTAAATGAATATGCAAAGATGATAAAGAAATTAACAAATTCAAAAAGCGTTATTGTATCTTCAGAAGAACTTCCATTGGATGATCCTAAAAAGAGAAGGCCTGATATCAGTAAGGCGTGGGAGTGTCTTAATTGGAAGCCGCAAATTACCCTTGAGGAAGGCTTAAAGAAAACAATACAACATTTTAAAACATTATGAAAGTAGTTATTATAAATCCCACCTATAACGAAAAAGGTAATATTGAAAAATTAATTCCTATTTTAGAAAATGACGTTTTCCCTCAGATTACGAAACACGAAATGCATATTTTAGTAGCTGATGATAATTCTCCTGATGGAACACAAGATGCTGTCAAAAAATTCATGGGAAAATATAAAAATCTTCATGTAATTACTGGTCCCAAACAAGGGCTGGGAGCGGCATATATTCGTGCGATGGATTTGGCAATTAAACAATTACAGGCAGATATTATTTTTGAGATGGATGCTGATTTTTTCCATGATCCTCAGAAGATTCCTGAATTTCTGGATAAGATTGATGAGGGATACGATATGGTAATAGGTACCCGATATAGTGATGGAGGATCGATACCCTCAAACTGGGGGTTTGATCGAAAGCTTTATTCAATGATGGGGAATTTTTTAGTTCGTTCCATCCTTATGCGTTTTTATCTTCACGACTGGACTGGTGGATTTCGAGCAGTTAGAAAAGAAGTATTTTTAAAGGAGAAGGAAAAACTTAAAAATTTTAAGGGATATACATTTCAGGTGGCGTTTTTACATAAAACACTTCAAGATGGTTTTAAAGTCGCTGAAGTGCCATTTCAGGCAAAAGATCGAACATACGGAAGATCTAAGTTTGCACCTGCAGAATATATTTTTAACTTACTTAAATATGTTGTTGTCGCTCGGATTCTTGAATTGAAACGATTTGTTAAGTTTCTTATTGTAGGTGGAACTGGTTTCATTATTCAAATAACTACTCAGGAATTATCTGTTTATTCCGGATTAGCATACACGTTGTCGTTTGTTATAAGTAGTATAATTTCTCTTATCTTTTTCCCTCATCAAGATACTGTTTCGTTATCTCAAGCAATTGCGGCAGGAATTGGAGCTGAATCAGCAATAATATCAAACTTTATGTTTAACAATTTTTGGACATTTAACGACACTTTAACTCTTAAAGAAAAATCACCGTTTATAGTTCGATTACTAAAATTTAATATGACCTCTATGGCATCAATTATTATTCAATCACTTACAGTATGGATTGGAGTAAAATTAGTAGGAACGTCAATTGTCTTCAATACCTATATGATTCCAACAAGGATTGTCGTAGTGATTCCGACAATTATATTTTTGGTAGTTCCATTTAATTACATTGTGTATAATAAAATTATTTGGAAAACACAACACTTAAAAAATGGAACTCGTTCGAAAAAATAAGGAATTCATCATAGTACTTTTCCTTCTAATTTTAGCTACGTTTTTGCGATTATACAGGATAGATGGGTATATGACTTTTTTGGGAGATGAAGGAAGAGACGCATTAGTTGTTCGTGATATTTTACAGGGCAGATTTACTCTTCTTGGTCCCACTTCTTCTGTTGGTGGGTTTTTCTTGGGTCCAATTTACTATTATTTCATGGCTCCATTTTTATGGCTTTTTAACTTTGATCCAGTTGGTCCTGCTATTATGGTTGGTCTATTTGGCGTAGCGACAGTATTTCTGATATATAAGGTAGGAAGCGAATTTTTTGATAAAAAGGCAGGATATATCGCAGCACTTATCTATGCAATTTCGCCACTAGTTATTGCATATTCTCGTTCTTCATGGAATCCAAATGTAATGCCATTTTTTAGCTTACTCATGCTTTATACGCTTTATAAAGCTGTACATAAAAATAGTAACTTATTATTTGTTATATGTGGGTTATTATTTGGTGTATTAATGCAGCTACATTATGTTGCGACTTTTCTTATTCCAGTGATATTGTTATATATATTTTTTGTGCAATTTTATCCTTTCTTTAAAAAAAAATCTCTGAAAAAAGTAGTTTATGTGATTAAAAGTTACCTTTGGATTTTTATTGGGTTTATTATTGGTTGGTCTCCGTTTTTAACATTTGAAGTTCGGCATGGATTTCCCAATACCCAAAGCATTATTCGTTTTATCTTTCATTCTGGAGATACGGGGACTACAACCCAATTTATGCCCATAGTAGGAAATGTTTTGTTTCGCTTATATGGGAGACTTATCACTACGTATCCTCCTCCAGAACAGGTTTCGATTAAAGCTCATGGAGATATTGCTTTGTGGTATTATTTTACGCTCTTCTTGTCAGTTACTAGCATCGCTATATTTTTGTATCAATATAAAAGATTATTTCCGTATTCAGACATCAAATTTCAGCAGTATACACTTTTGCTGTTTTGGTTAACAATTGGTATATTGCTTTTCGGGTTTTATAAAAAGCCCATCTACGACTATTATTTTCAATTTATGTTTCCAATACCATTTTTAATGGTTGGCAAGACTTTTTCGTTTTTATTTCAACAAAAAACGTCATATAAGATGATAGTTTGCTGTTTTTTGGTAATAATCTTATGGCTTAATTTATCTGGAATTCCATTCAGGTTTTCTCCCAACAAACAAAAAGATCAAGTAAAAGAAATCGCAGAGTTTGTTTTATCAAAAACAGATAACAAACCGTTTAACTTCGCTCTTATTACTTTAGGAAATTCTGATCACGGGTATCGATATTTTTTTGAACTCAAAAATAGAAAACCTATTACGATTCTTAATCCTCAAGTTGATCCAAAACGAAGGTCAGTAACCGATCAACTGGTGGTTATTTGTGAAGACCTAGATTGTAAACCATTAGGGCATTCGCTTTGGGAAGTCGCAGGGTTTGGAAGAGCGGAAATTGCGCAAGAATGGAATATAAGTGTAGTAAAAGTATATAAGCTAGTTCACTATCAAGGCAAGGAGTAATATATTATCCTCGTCCTTCTTGAGGGAGGTTTGGAACAAACTGGAATGTTGAGATGATCTTTTCTGCTGTAGATATGAGTAATGAATCTGTTGGGGCTAGTTCTATGATGTATAGATAGTTTTCCCATGCTTGACTATGAATTTCGTTTGCTACTCCTCCTTTGCTGGATACTTTTCTTATAATCCAATTAGAATTGCTTGTTTGTGGTTGAACTGCTGGCCCTAGCTGTTCATTTTGAAAAAAAGAATCATATTGAGCCATAGCTACATCTGAAGATAACTTATTTTTTTCCCACACGCGAATTGTCATAGAAAGAACATTTTTATCATTTTCAAGTAGAATTTTATTTTTAGGATCTTTACCGTTACTTAAATTTATCTGAAGAAGTGTTTTATTGTTAATATGTTTTCCGTCAAGACTGGGAGTTTCAATGGTCCACTCTTTTGGATATTTAAAAGAAAATCCATATGTGGTATCTGCGTAAGTAAACCATGAGGCAGTTACATCAGGAAGTGGTGTGCTCGTAGGAGGTTCTGTTTGTACGATAGGTGTTATTTGTGGTTGTTGGTTGTGGTTAATTGATTGAGGTCAAAAAAATAAGCACCCAGAGCAAATAATCCTCCTACGAGCACAAAAATGATTAGAATCATAAGGATTTTATTAAAATTCATACCTGAGCTTACAGGGGGTGGAGGAATAGTGAGGGTTTCGTGTAGTGGTGGTTGTTGAGGTTGGGCAAAAATTGGTTGAGAGTTGGATTGTTGCAGTGGAGGAGGTTGTTGAATAGGAGGTGTTTCTGGCGTTTGAGGAATTTGTTGATTAGTTTGATTATTTTGGTCCATAGCTACAGTATTTCACGATAAAACATGCTTGTCAAATAGTCTCGGAGGATTTGTTATTGACTGATGCATTTTTTTTTCATAAACTGTCACCTGCTAGTCTTTTGAATGGGAAAGAATGTATTAGTCATTAAAAATCTACACGTGGTAATAGAGGAAAAAGAAATTCTGAAAGGGTTAAGTTTAACCCTAAAAGCTGGTGAAGTCCACGCGATTATGGGTCCCAATGGTGCAGGAAAAACTACCCTGGCAATGAGTCTGATGGCTCATCCTCAGCTCACTACTCAGAATTGGACATTCAGCATTAATAAAAAAAGCTTAATTGATTTAACTCCAGATAAAAGAGCACAAGAAGGACTATTTGTTTCCTTTCAACAACCGGTTGAAATTCCTGGCGTATCCTTCTTAGCATTTTTACGAACTGCATATAAACAGTTACATCCCGATGAAAAAATTCCTCTTTCCCAGTTTAAGCAGGAAGTAAAAGAAGGACTCAAATCTGTGGGACTAAACAAAGATTTTATGGGTCGCTCTGTGAATGAAGGATTTTCTGGTGGAGAAAAAAAACGAGCGGAAATCGCGCAGTTATTGGTATTAAAACCGAAATTTGCAATATTAGACGAAATAGATTCTGGTCTTGATATTGATAGCTTAAAGATTGTTGCCCATGCGATACAACAAGCAATAAAAAAACACTCGCTAGGAATACTACTTATCACTCACTACCAACGAATTCTTCATTACCTTAAACCAGATACTGTTCATATATTAATTGATGGAAGAATCAAAAAATCAGGTGGAATGAATCTTGTTCGAAGCATCGAAAAAAAAGGATATGCGACAGTTTGACCTTTCAGGGTATCAATTTGGTTTTCATGACAAAATAAAACCTGTTTTTGTAACGAAAAAAGGTTTATCGGAAAAAATTGTTGAAGAGATTTCATGGATAAAAAAAGAACCTGAATGGATGCGTTCTATTCGTCTTAAAGCATTGAGACTTTTTTACGCAAAACAACTTCCTATGTGGGGAGGAGATTTGTCTCGTCTTAATTTTGGTGATATGTATTACTATGTAAAGCCAATAGCAACACGAGGTCGTAGCTGGGATGAAGTACCCGTAGAAATAAAAAATACCTTTGACAAAATTGGTATTCCACAAGCAGAACGTAAATTTTTAGCAGGAGTTGGCGCTCAGTATGATTCAGAAGTTGTGTATCATAGTATTTCCAAAACACTGAGACAACAAGGAGTTATTTTCGTTGATACCGACACCGCGATCCAAAAGTATCCTGAGATTGTAAAACAATATTTTGGTACGGTTATTCCTGCGGCTGATAATAAATTTGCTGCATTAAATACCGCAGTATGGTCAGGTGGGTCATTTATTTACGTTCCGAAAGGAATACACGTAGAGTTGCCACTTCAGGCGTATTTCCGAATTAATGCAAAAAACATGGGACAATTTGAACGAACTCTTATTTTAGCGGATGAAGGAAGTTACGTTCATTATATAGAAGGTTGTACTGCGCCAATTTATTCTACTGATTCGCTCCATGCAGCAGTTGTTGAAATTATTGTTAAAAAGGGAGCTCGAGTACGCTATACAACTATTCAGAATTGGAGTAAAAACGTATATAATCTAGTTACCAAGCGAATGTTTATCGAAGAAGAAGGGTTTGGAGAGTGGATCGACGGCAATTTAGGAAGTCAATTAACCATGAAGTACCCTTCTGTGTACTTACGAGGAAGAAAAGCGCGGGGAGAAATCCTCTCCCTTGCTTTCGCTTCGGCAGGACAACACCAAGACGCTGGTGGAAAAGCAATTCATTTAGCGCCTGAGACATCTTCAGTAGTCACGTCCAAGTCTGTAAGTAAAGATGGTGGAAGAACATCATATAGAGGGTTATTGTATGTAGCAAAAGGAGCAAAAAATAGTAAGTCAACAGTGCGATGCGATGCTTTGATTCTTGACGAGCATAGTCGTTCAGATACGTATCCGACTATGACTATTAACGAAGAAAAAGTAACCGTTGGTCATGAGGCTTCAGTATCTAAGATTGGTGAAGAACAGTTATTCTATTTTCAGTCTCGTGGTATTTCACAACCTAAGGCAGAAGTAATGATCGTGAATGGGTTTGTTGAACCGATTGTCAAAGAATTACCAATGGAATATGCAGTGGAACTAAATCGTTTGATTCAACTAGAAATGACTGGAGCCGTTGGATAATGAAAAAAATAGATGTTATTGTTAAAAAAAATGAAGAAAAAATTGTTCCTTTTGTCTGGGTTAATGGTGACGAGAAAGAAGTACAATTTGATGTTCGATTAGTGGGAGAAGGAGGGAAACTGACTCTTATTGGGGTTTTTTTAGGCAATAAAAGTAATTCTGTTGTTTTTAATACGAATATAGTACATGAAGCCGCACATACACAAAGTTTAACAACATTACGTGGTGTGTTTTTTGATAAAGCTACGTTTAACAACCAGGGAATGGTACGGATCAAAAAAGGTGCTAAGAACGCAGATGGATACTTTGCGTCAAAAGTATTACTCTTTGATGATGCAAAAGGAAAAAGTGTTCCGTCGCTTGAGATTGATGAGAATCAGTTAAAAGCTGGTCATGCGTCAACAATTGGAAGACCTGATGAATCACAGATGTTTTATATCCAAAGTAGAGGATTATCAGAGAAAGAGGCAAAGAAACTTATTGTGTCGGGATTTTTTGAACCGGTTATTTCGTTACTTCCCCAGCTAGAACAAAAGCATGTTAAAAACAAATTACAAAACCAACTCTGAATTTTCAATTTAAAATTTCCATTGAAAACTGAACTTTAAAATATACACTTGAAATATTCTCATTAAAAATTAAAGATAAACATCTCACATTTTATATCATGATTTCATCTGATATTAAAAAAGATTTTCCAATTTTCAAACAATCCATAAATGGTAACCCACTGGTATATTTAGATTCTGCGGCGACTAGTCAAAAGCCACAGCACGTAGTGGACGCAGTTCAAGAATTCTACACGACATACAACGCGAATGTCAGACGAGGTTTATATCCATTGGCAGAAAAAGCAACACAAAAGATAGAAGAGGTCCGTAAGAAAGTAGCACGGTTTATTAATGCGCAAAGCCATGAAGAGATTATATTTGTTCGCAACAGCACCGAAGCAATTAATGTAGTGGCACAATCTTTCATGTCGCACAATCTTAAAAAGGGGCAGGGAATTACGACAAGTATTATGGAGCATCACAGTAACTTCGTTCCATGGCAACAAATGTGTTTCCAAAAAAAATCTGAGCTTAAGGTCATAGATATTGGTCAAAACGGATATTTGGATATTCAAAATTTAGAGTCTAAAATCCAACATTCAAAATTATTAGCAATATCACATGTCTCAAATGTTTTAGGAACAATTAATCCAGTTCAAGAGATTATAAAAAAAGTAAAAAAAATTAAAAAAGATATTACCATAGTTGTCGACAGTGCCCAATCTGTGCCTCATATGAAAATCGACGCACAAGAAATGGGATGTGATTTTTTAGCTTTTTCTGGCCATAAAATGTTAGCTGGGACTGGAATTGGAGTCTTATATGGAAAGAAAAAACTCTTAGAACAGATGCCGCCATTTTTGTTCGGGAGTGATATGATTCAAGAAGTATATGTAAAAAAAACCATATTTAATCCCCCACCGTCAAAATTTGAAGCAGGAACTCCAGATATTGCAGGTATTGTGAGTCTTGGCGCAGCAATTGATTATTTAGAAAATATCGGTATGGAAACGATTCAAAAGCACGAACAAAAGCTTATCTCTTATTGTTTATCACGCATGTCTCAAATTATCGGAATTAGCATATATGGACCAACTGATATTCAACATAGAGCTGGGATCATTTCGTTCAATCTTGTCGGAATCCATCCCCATGACATTGCCCACGTTTTAGGGGATTTGGGGATTTGTATTCGGGCAGGACATCATTGTGCGATGCCATTACATAATAGATTAGGCGTGCCAGCTTCAGCACGGATAAGTTTTTATTTGTATAATAACAAAGAAGATATTGACCGATTTATAAAAGGCATGGAAAAAATTAGAAAGATATTTAAATTACCATGAGGATTAAATTTATTACCATAAATATTTGGCAAGGAGGAAATTTACTAGGAAATTTAATTGAATTTTTAAAAAAAGAGAATCCAGATATAATCGCAATGCAAGAGGCATATAATGGTAAAGAGAGTAATTTAGATCCAAAGTTTCGATCAGTAGATGTATTAAAAGCACAATTGCCTCTTCCCTACTCTTCTTTTGCGCCACAAATTATAGATGTGCGGTCGTTTGGAAAAATAGAACAGGGTAATGCGGTTTTGTCTAAATTTCCAATTGCTTCCCAAAATGTTCTTTTTTATGATGTTCCTTTTGGCGAACGCTATGAAGAAACCGAAACAGATTGGACAGATTGGCCATGTAACTTACAGCATGTAGAAATTATAGTAAATGAAAAGATATTGAATATTTTTAACACTCATGGTCCATGGTATTTAAATGGAAATGAAGATACAAAAAGAAGACTGGCGATGAGCAGAAAAATTATTGAGCAGGTAAAAGATAAACAATACGTGGTTTTAGCAGGTGATTTTAATGTACGACCAACAACACAAACAATTGTTAACATAGAACAACACTTAATAAATGTATTCGATCGAAAGCTCAAGTCTACTTTTAATATGAAGCGTAAAATAAATTCGGGTTATGCAGGCGCGGTTGTAGACATGATTTTTGTAAGCAGTGATGTAAATATTCTTAAACATTCTTGTCCTCAAGTAGATATTTCTGATCATCTGCCTCTTGTATGTAAATTTTTAATCTAAGCACATGGGAAGTAAATATGCGTTTATCGCTATTTGGATTTTAATATTATTGGTTCTTTTGTTTTTTCACACTCGCGGTATTTTTTATTCAGACGATGGATATATTCTGTATAGCGCGAAGCGTGTATTACAAGGGCAAATTCCCTATAAAGATTTTCATTTTGCATATACACCGTTAAGTATTTTTATTACAGTACTGGGATTTAACCTCTTCGGAGTAAGTATTCTTGCGTCGCGTCTTACCGCGCTTATTGTCTCTTTGGTGGCCTTAATTATTCTGTATAAACTTGCTCGATTATTGAGGGGGGGAATATATCTTTCTTTCATTCCAGCTTTTGTCTATCTTGCCTGGGGACCCACTCATGTAAATTTTGTGTGGCCAGTTATGATTTCTCTTCTATTTGGCATACTTAATTGTTGGCTTTTGTTAAAAGCATTCCACGCAAAAAAAACTATTTATTTGTTTTGGGCCGGATTTACAACTCTTGTTGCGATTCTATCAAAACCAAACTTTGGTGCAGGAATGGTTTTTAATATGGTATTGTTTTTTATATTTGCAAGAGATTTTCGCAAAACCAAATTTGTTTTTTACACCATAGCGGGATTTATTACTGCTTCGTCAATATTTTTTTTATATCTGCTTACCACCGGGTCATTGCTTGCCTTTTATACCGATTTTTACGAATATACCATTAAAAGAATTATTTTTGAAAGAGCGCTAGACACGTCCTATTTATATCACTCAGGATTTTTATGGACATTGGGTAAAATTGTTATATATATTTGTCCGTTGATCTTTTCACTATTTACATTAATTTTTGTTAAGAAGAGAAACTATTTTTTTTTAAATACATTTGTACTGCTATTTTATATTTTAGGAATTCGACCAACAACTGACTATGTTCATCTCGTTCCGCTTCTTGCAATATCTGCAATTCCTATTTTTTTACTTATTCAGTATTCAAGATATAAGAAAGTATTTTTGTTGCTTTCCGCACTATTGGTAGGTTTAGGCTTTTATACGGCGCTATTTAAAGGATATTATAATTGGGAAGCTCCCCTTATTGACCAGAAGTATTTTATTGATCACCCTAAAGTGAATATTTGGGGATTCTCTTCTCATAAGTATGAAATTCAGAAGATATCAGCATACGTAGGTGCCCATACCCAAAAAGGAGACTATATATTCGTCAATGAGTATGAGCCAATGGTTTATTTTTTTGCAGATAGGAATAATCCAACAAAATTTGATATTGTGGATTTTTCTTCATTCTATGCTCCATATAAATCAGAAATTATTAAAAATCTTCAAAACAAAAATGTAGTAATTATTATTACACATTATAATTGGGAAGGGTCATATATATCTGATTTTATACAGAGACATTACAAACCCATTCAAAAAATTCATGGATTTTTAATTTGGGAGAAAAAGATATGACATCCATATATAAAGAAGAAATTTTAGAGCATTATCGAAATCCTTTAAACTTTGGTAAATTATTACAATTTGATGTTTATTCATATCAGAGAAATCCGTTATGTGGAGATGAAATAGAAATGTGTATGAAATGGGGTACAAGAGAAAGAAGAACGAGAAGAGACAATAAGATTGTAAGTAAAGTTAGATTTATGGGAAAAGGTTGTGCGATTAGTATTGCTGCTGCGTCTCTTTTAACAGAGTATGTTAAAGGAAGAAGCATTGTCAAACTAACAAACTTTTCCGAAGCGAGTATGTTAGGATTGCTGGGAATAGAAATTTCAGAGACACGAAAAAAATGTGCTCTACTGGCATTTGTAGTTTTAAAAGATTGCTTACAACAATTTGATAATAGATAATTGAAAGTAGAAAATAGATCGTGTTAAATAATCTTATGCCATTCAAAGTTAAAGTTGATAGACAATTATGTATTGGCGCTGCAAGTTGTTCTGCTATTGCTCCAGATACATTCCAATTAGATAACGAGGGGAAACAGTAATTAAAAAAAAAGATGGAAGTATCACATCTGACTTTGTTGACTATTCACATATTGATAGTGAGGGAGAAAATACTCTTTATGCAGCAAAATCTTGTCCAGTTAACGCGATAGTAATTATAGAAGTCGATGAAGAAGGAAAAGAGATTAGACAGATCTGGCCTTCCTAATCTTGTCATGGATACAAAGGTGAACGAGAAAAACGTAAAAACTCAAGAAGCATATTTTAGAACTCAAGCTTGTCCGGTATGCACAACACCCATAGGAGACATGCCAGGGAGCAAAGATGCTGTATGCAGAAATTGTGGGTATAAAGATCCATGTTGTGGTGATTGACCTATTGCAATAAAAACCCCCGCTTTTATCGGGGGTTTTCTATACTCTTGAATTCGTTGTTTTAAAAAAATTCAAGAAACGAATAATCGTCAGTTATATAATAACTGCAGTATTAAGGTTTACTATTGCTTCTTGCCAATCTTAAAAGTTTTTGTTCCACATACAGGACATTTTCCAGTCCAAGCAGATTTTCCATTTTTCATGGTTACTGGTTCCGCATCAACATCTCTGCTGTCTCGGCATTTTACACAATACATTTTTTGCATCATAGGTTTATTTCACCTCCTTTCAGTGCCACATTGTTTTAATATTCAACTATCGACAATTTGAGTATCTGATTTGTTAAGAGAAAATAAACAAAAAGTTCTAGAGAAAGAATTGCTACAGTAACTAATGCTGTTTTTCTTAGATCGTGCGACAAAAACGACGTAGTACTGCTTGTGGAAATAACAGGTGGCGTATAAGGAGAAATAATAACATTATTTTGTCGACTCGGTGAAGAAAGAGTATACATTGGTTGAGACTTTGACAGCTGTCGACGAAGGTCAGCAATAATTTTTTGATGGCGGGTTTTTCGGTTCTTACTCATCGGGAATAGGCAAAGATTACACTATTGACACGAAGCTGTCAAGAGGCTAACATAACTCATGTATGCCAGTTTACTTCCAGATTGGAGCTATTTTTGTTTTATTTATACTCTTTATTATTCAAGCAATACTTGTATGGCAAATGTACTCTCATTACAATAGATTGACAAAAGGTGTTCACCATCGGTCATTGATGCAAGTATTGGATGAACTGGTAAAAAATTTAAATACAGTAGAAAAGGATATTGATTTTTTAAAAAAAAATTGTGATACAATAAAAAGAGACGGATTAGCACATATACAAAAAGTTGGTCTTATACGGTTTAACCCATTTAATGATACAGGTGGTGATCAGAGTTTTACATTAGCCCTATTAGATAGGGCAGATACAGGGGTCGTTGTTTCTGGATTGTATTCAAGATCGGGGACTAGATGGTATGCCAAAAAAGTACAAAACGGCAATGGAGTTGATCATAATTTATCCGATGAGGAAAAAAAAGCAATTCGTGAAGCGAATTGAGTAGTCTACATGTATAAAGATGAATAAGAATAAAAATTCTATAATTCTTATTTTACTTGCCTTCGGAATTTTTTTTGTCGTAACTGGGGTCTCATATGCGCTTTTTTCTCAGAGTCCAGTGATTAAAAAAGCTGTTCCTTCTGCTTCTCCACTTACGACAAAATCAGGTAGCAATGGCGTGGCATTTGATGCTGATCTTCCCAAAACAGAGCCGTGTCCATTAAACGGGGCACTTTATTCAAAACAACAACGGCAGTGGTGGGAAAAGCATCGTCCTTTAGGTGTCATGATAGAAAATCATCAAGAATCTCGTCCACAATCTGGTTTATCGGTCGCAGATGTGATATACGAAGCAATAGCAGAGGGTGGGATTACGCGGTTTTTGGCAATATTTTATTGTCAGGACGCAAAACCAATTGGACCAGTTAGATCTGCACGAACATACTTTTTAGACATGATTTCTGAGTATGGAGCTTCACCATTATATGCTCATGTGGGAGGAGCAAATACTCCAGGTCCTGCCAATGCGCTTGGTCAAATCGAAGATTATGATTGGGTAGGGTATAATGATTTAAATCAATTTTCAATTGGATTCCCAACTTTTTGGCGAGACTATGACCGTTTAGGCCATACTGTCGCTACAGAGCACACGATGTACTCTACTACCAGTAAGTTGTGGAACTTTGCCGCGAAATCCAGAAAGTTGACCAATATAGATAAAGAAAATGAATCGTGGGATGAAAACTTTATACCATATACTTTTAAAGATGAAGCACCATTAAAAGATAGGAGTAATAACCAGTCAGTGAGTTTGGAATTTTGGGAAGGCTATAAAGACTATTTTGTAGAGTGGGTATATGATAAAAATCAGAATGTATATAAACGATATAATGGTGGAAATACACATATAGATAAAAATTCAAACAAACAACTCACAGCGAAAAATGTAGTAGTTTTATATATGCAACAAAGTAATGCAAATGATGGTTATGAAAATAACCTCCATTTATTGTTTAAAACAAAAGGTACCGGGAAAGCGATAGTATTTATTAATGGAAAAAGAGTAAATGGAACATGGAGAAAAGATTCACGAACTTCTCGTACCCTCTTGTATGATTCAAACGGAAGTGGTATAACATTTGAGCGGGGAACAATCTGGTTTGAAATTCTGCCCACCGACGGAGTAGTAACAGTCTCATAGTGGGCTTATGCTAGCAGATCTGATTACATCACAATCAAGAGTTAAGCTTCTTAATGTCTTTCTTGCATTTCCTTCTGAAATGTACCATGTTCGGGAACTAGTAAGAAGGACAAACGACGAAATAAATGCGGTCCGTAGAGAGCTTCTATTTTTAGAAAAAAAGGGAATTCTTAGCAAAGAGCCCCGTGCTAACCGAGTTTATTATTCACTTTCTAGGACTTACTCATTTTATTATGATTTGCTTGAATTGGGAGTAAAGACAATTGGAATAGGTGATGAGATGTTAAAAAACAGAGCAAAACTTGGCAAAGTGAAGTATATAATGTTTTCAGGTAGATTTGTTCGAAGGATTAAGAAAAACCCTGACGATGTTGACCTGTTGGTAGTAGGCACAATTGTATTGCCAGAGCTTGCTCTTCTTATCCGTAACGAAGAACGGCGTTTATCGCAAGAAATAAATTATACTGCAATGACAGAAGACGAATTTGAATTTCGAAAGAAAAAGAGGGATCCTTTTATTTTTTCTGTATTAGCAGGTTCTCGGGTTATGTTGATTGGAGATGAAGAAAATTTACTTGCATGAAGAAGCATTCCCGTTTCCTTTTTTGGTTAATAGTTTTATTAACAATTTTCGCAATTTCCATTGATGTCCCAAAATCATTTACCATTGCTTTTGAATTTCCGATTCCTTTCATTAACAAAAAAATAAGTATTCATCAAAAAATCGTTAGTCCTCAAATAGATTTTTTTCTCAAACCCTTTGGAGTTATGACTGATTTTTCGTTTCGAAAAGGACTAGATCTTGAAGGCGGAACGAGTATCACCTTAAAGGCAGATATGGAGGGCATTCCAAAAGATCAAAGAGTTGCGGCTCTTGAATCCGCAAAAGAAGTTATAGAACGACGGGTAAATTTTTTTGGTGTATCAGAACCAGTTCTCCAAACTTCAGTTGGTAATAGTGAGTATAGAATCATTGTAGAATTGCCTGGAATAACTAATATCGATCAGGCAGTTTCTTTGGTCGGAGCAACTGCTAAACTAGAATTTCGGGAGGTTACCGATGCGACGCTTTCTGCAATACCCACGATTCAAGACACGTTACCAACGGACTTAAGTGGCGCTGATTTACAAGATGCACAAGTTTCTTTTGATCAACAAACTGGACAACCAGTGGTTTTGTTTCGCGTAAAAAGTTTAGCTCAAGAAAAATTTTATAAAACTACTCAAAAGCTAACAAATAAAAGAATGGCAATTTTTTTAGATGAGCAGTTTGTTTCGGCACCAACTGTTCAATCAGCAATTCGTGACAACGGACAAATTACCGGCAACTTTACCACAGAAAGTGCAAAACAGCTTGCGACACAGCTAAATGCAGGTGCATTGCCCGTTCCACTTACTATATTGCAACAAAACACGATTGGTGCGACATTGGGGCTAGATTCGCTTCGGAAGAGTTTATTTGCTGGATTTCTTGGGTTTATGGTAATTGTTGTTTTTATGAGTGTATTATATGGACGATTAGGATTGATTGCGAATCTTGCGTTAATATTATATACCTTGTTTGTTTTGGCGATATTTAAACTTATTCCCGTAACTCTTACTCTTTCGGGAATTGCTGGGTTTATATTATCCATTGGAATGGCTGTCGATGCAAATATACTTATTTTTGAACGTATGAGAGAAGAATTACGGAGAAATAGACCATACAATATTGCAATGGAATTGGGATTTAATAGAGCATGGAGTTCCATTCGGGATTCTAATATCGCAAGTATTATTACCGCGTTGATACTCGTGTACTTTGGAACAGGAATTGTGCGCGGATTTGCGGTAACGTTATTAATTGGTGTGCTCGTATCTATGTTTTCGGCAATTACCATAACAAGAACATTTTTACGACTAGTCTATCGTTAGTGGTGTATTATTTGGAATTTGTTGATTGGTATTTATTTGATATTTGAAATTTCGTAAATATGGATATCGTTGGTAAAAAATATGTATACTTTTTTATCTCCCTTGTGGTACTAATTCCAGGGATTATTTCACTTACTTTATATGGTTTAAAACCATCAATTGATTTTACTGGTGGAAGCAGAATGGAAATTCAAAGCTCCCGCCTTCGCCAAGACTTCGGCGGGCAAGCAAAATTCAATGATATTCTCAAATCGAAGGGAGTAGCAATAAGCTCAGCACAGAAATCTGGGGAAGATATATATATTATTCGGACAAAGCCGCTTGATCAAAAAAAACATCAAGAAATACTACAAGAATTAGATAAAGAATTTAAGAATGTGAAAGAGTTAAGTTTTGAAACTATTGGACCAACAATTGGAAACGAGATAACGCAAAATGCATTTAAAGCCATTATTCTAGCGGCGTTTTTGATTGTTTTATATATTGCTTGGTCGTTTCGTTCTGTGCCAAAACCTGCTAGTAGTTGGCGTTTTGGCGTTTGTGCAATCATTGCTCTTATTCACGATATTTTAATTGTCGTAGGTGTTTTTTCGATTCTTGGACAAGTGTATGGGGTGGAGGTAGATAGCCTTTTTGTAACAGCCATTTTAACCATTATTGGGTTTTCTGTTCATGACACGATTGTTGTATTTGATAGAATTCGGGAGAATCTTAAACGACTGCCAACGTCTCCATTTGCTTTTGTGGTGAATGAATCAATCTTGCAGACATTTACCCGTTCGTTAAATACTTCCTTAACTGTGCTTCTAGTACTATTTACTCTTTTGTTATTTGGAGGCGAAAGCACAAAGTGGTTTATTGTGGCGTTGTTAGTAGGAATTTTAAGCGGAACCTATTCTTCCATTTTCAACGCTTCCCCGCTCTTGGTAGTTTGGCAAGAATGGACCAGAAACAGAATTAAGAATAAGAATTAAGAATTTTTGGATAGTTCTTCTTTAACAATCTTGCTGATTAATCCTCCGTCTGCTTTGCCTTTTAATTTTGGCATGAGGGCTTGCATAACTTTTCCCTTCTCTTGAAGTGTGGATACGCCAAGTTCTTGGATAGTTTCCTGGACAATCTTTTTTACGTCTTCTTCACTCATTTGTTGTGGAAGGTATGATTTTAGAATCTCAAGCTCTTTGGTTTCCTTATCTACCAAATCTTGTCGATTGGCGTTTTTGAATTGTTCTATTGAATCTTTGTGTTGTTTAGTTTCCTTTTGGATAACTGTTAATATGTCGTCTTCTTCTGCTTCGTATCCTGCTCCTCCTTTTTGAATCTCATGGTAACTAATTGCAGATAAAAGCATTCTCAAAACCGAAGTTTTTATTATATCTCTCGCAAGCATTGCTTGTTTTAATGCATCACGCAATTGTTGCTTTGTCATAACAGAATTGTATTGAATTTATTGAACTTGCGACATTCCTTTTTTTAGTACTAGAGAAAAACTTCTTTTTAAGTAGACAATAGAAAGAATTAGATAGAATATATTTAATAAGAAACTGCTCAGAAGTAAGGTGTTATCGATAGTTCCTTTGGTAATAATACTACGTATTCCTTGAAAAATATATGTAGTAGGTAAAATAAATGAAATTACTTGTACGTTTTGGGGAAGAACAGAGACAGGATAATAAATTGCAGACAAAGGTGCAAATGCTGCAATTAGCGTCCATGCAAATGTTTGTACCCGAGATCCGTATCGTAAAATAAGTCCTGTAATAAAAAAGCTTACCCACCATCCAGTCATAAGAAGCAAGAAAATAAGAGGAATCAAATAAAATCCGTAGATAAAAAAATGAACTTTATAAAGAACATAGGCTACAATGACTGATGCAATAAAGCTTATCATTGCCTTTAACACGCCAATAATTATAATACTAATAACCCATTCAGAAAACTTTATTGGAGATACAAAAATATTAATGAGATTTCTAGACCATATTTCTTCCAAAAGTGCAACATTGATTTCATACTGAGAACGGCCAACAACAAACCAGAAGGTGATTCCTGATACAATAATAAACAAGATTTCCGAAAAGTCTGGGACAAGCTGTATAAGGTATGATCCGGTTAGTCCCCACAAAACTAATTCCAATGTAGGCCACCAGAATGCGTCGAATACACGGTCATAGTTGCGTCTAAATCCATACAGATTCCGTAAAATAATAGCAAATATTCTATGTGTTTTCATATTTTTTATCATCCGACACAACTTGGAAAAAATAGTCTTCAAGCGGTGGTTTTTCTATACTAATTTCGTCGTAATTTACCCCTTGTTGCATTAAGTCTTTGAGTAGCTCTGGAATATTTTTCTCGTTGATGTCTATTACAATCTGTTTTCTGTATGTTTTCATTGGTATATTTTTATCGTTACAGTATTTAATAGCTTTATCTAGGGAATCTTTCATACGAAGTTCAACATGAGCAATTTGGATGCTTTTTGCTAAATTTTCTGGTGTATCATCTGCGATTATTTCTCCGTTGTGAATAAAAATTATTCTATCACATAGTTCCTCAACTTCTGCCATATTATGAGACGTTAATATGATAGAAATATTAAACTTTTCTCTCTGTTCCACGAGAAATTTCCTAATCATATCGGCAATTTCAATATCAAGAGAAGCAGTTGGTTCATCAAGGAGGAGTACTTTTGGAAAATTAATAAATCCTTTTGCCAAGTTAACCCGTGTTTGTTGTCCAGCAGATAAACTTCCTTGTCTTTTATGCAGTAGATCTTCAAGTTGAAAAATGTGTGCAATTTTTTTAATTCGTTCTTTTCGATTCGGTATGTCATATAAATAGGAAATAAAATGAAGGTTTTCCCATACAGTTAAATTCCAAGGAAGATTAACATACGTTGAGGAAAAGTTAACTTTTTCCATTATTGTGTCTTTTCGCGTTTTGAGAGGCAGACCAAAATAGGTAATACTTCCTGAACTTGGCCCTAAAACTCCTAGAAGCATTTGTATAGTTGTAGTTTTTCCGGCACCGTTTGGACCAAGCAAGCCCAAAATCTCCCCATCCTTAAGCGAGAAGGAGATATTGTTAACGGCGGTAAAATCGCCAAACTCTTTCGTGAGGTTTTTGACCTCTAAAACGTTTTCCATAGAATTATTATACAGGAATATTTCACTATGCAGTGATATATAATGTGTCAGGAGATTACGCCAGTTGTTTAAGCCGCGTGATTAAATACTCTCTATTATTTTTTGATAAGTCTTCATCAACTTCTTCAAATAATTTTTGAAGTAAATCTCCTATTTTCGGCCCTGGTTTAATGTGTAGTTCTTTCATGATATCATGACCATCAATTACCATATCGTTAATCGAAAAAGGTGCTGGTTTAAGTTGTTCTTCAATACGTTTTTTAAATAACTTCAGACGCCAACTTTCTGATGTTTGAGTGCCTCCACCCAGTCGATCACCAATACGAAGGTCAATCATGTCTTGTACGTTTTCCACACCAATTCGTCGGATAAATCGCCGCACTGCCGCGTCAGTTATGTTTTCGTCAACCGTAAACATGTGCCAACGAATCAGAGTAACAATTTTATTGCGATCTTTTTTAGAAAATTTTAGCCGATCGCAAATATCTCTTGCTATTTTTGCGCCGACTATTTCGTGATTATGGAAAATTACCAATCCTTCTTGATCAGTTGACTTAACTTTTGGTTTTCCAATGTCATGCAAAAGCGTTGCAAACCGAACAATAGGATCATGAGAGGGACAGAATTTTAACGAGAGAATATTATGGGTAAACACATCGGTTGTATGATGTCTGCCTGGACGGATTTGAGATACTTCAACTCCATCCATAAGCTCCGGGAGAATATGGTGAAGAAGTCCTGAGTTTTTTAAAAGCATAATTCCTTCGTACGGAAATTCACTTTCTAAAATCCGCAATAACTCTACTCGAATGCGCTCTGTTGAAATATTTTTAATAAGATAAACATCATTTACCATTTCTTTCCATGTTTGGTTTTCAATTGTAAAAGAGTAAGTGGTTGCTAATCGAATAGCTCGTAAAAGACGTAGCGCATCTTCTTTAAACCGCTTATTCGGGTCTCCAACTGCTCGGATAATGCCTTGAGATAAGTCTTTTTGTCCATAATAGGGATCAATAATTTCTAGATCAGGTTCATTGTTTTGAGTAGATTCAGCAAAGCGAAGAGCGATTGCATTAATAGTGAAATCTCGTCTTGCAAGATCTTCTTGAATAGTCTTGCCCCACTCAACAATATCTGGTCTTCTTCGATCTGTATATCCTTGCTCTGTTCTAAAGGTTGTGATTTCGACTACTTTGTCTTGGTTTTCGATAACAGCTGGGATACCGACAGTTCCAAATGTGTTGTCATAAAATCCGTTTGGAAAAAGTTTGAGAATTTCTTCTGGGGTCGCATTCGTAGTTAGATCCCAGTCTTTAACTGGCTTTTTTAACAACAAATTTCGTACACATCCACCTACCAGGTACACGTGGTATCCTGCTTGTTGAAATGAGTTATAAATATTATTAACAGTTGATGGAATATTTTCTTTCATTAAGTTGATATGTTTGCTATAGTATAGCAGATGAAATTTTATGAAAAAATGGGAAATAATCAATAAATTCAAAATTCAAAATTCAATCCTTCGGCAAGACTCAGGAAAAGAATTCAAAATTGAAGAACTCGTAGAACTTCTTCTTGAAAACAGAGGGCAGACTTCAAAAAAAGAAAAAGAGGAATTTTTAGATCCTGGTCTTGGCCAAGTAACTGTTGTTGCGGTAGGGATCGACAAAAAACAGCTCAAAAAAGCATTGGATAGAATTCGTTGGGCAATAAAAAATCAGGAACAAATTGTAGTATTTGGTGACTACGATGTTGATGGTATTTGTGGGACAGCGATTTTGTGGGAAACGCTCAATAGTCTAGGCGCACAGGTAACTCCATATATTCCTCATAGAATCGATGAAGGATACGGACTCTCGATCCGAGGGATCGAAAATCTCCAATCTCAAATCCCAAATCTCAAGTTGATAATTACCGTAGATAACGGGATTGTAGCACATGAGGCAGTTGAATTTGCACATAAACAACAGATTGATGTGATTATTACCGACCATCATATTCGATCAACAAAATTGCCAAATGCTTTGGCGATAGTTTATACAACAAAACTTTGTGGAACAGGAGTGGCGTACTTACTGGCACAGGAAGTCAAAAAGCAAAAGTCAAAAGGTAAAAGTCAAAACGAGAATCACTTGGAGCTTGTTGCCTTGGCAACTATTGCGGATCTGGTTCCACTTACTGGAGCAAATAGAGTACTCACCAGGTTTGGATTAGAAGCATTACGTAGTACCAAGAGACTTGGGTTCATTGAGCTTTTTAAAGAAGCTACAATAAACCGTGAAGAAATTGATGCTTATGCAGTTGGGCATATTATCGCTCCACGATTAAATGCAATGGGAAGGTTGGAGTACGCAATGGATAGTCTTCGGCTTATCTGCACAAATAGCAGAAAAAGAGCGCAAGATTTGGCTCAGATATTAGGAAATACCAATAGAAGTCGTCAACAATTAACCATAGAAACTGTGCAACATGCAAAAAATGAAATAATGAATCGTAAGTTGGAAATTACGAATAAAAAGCTATTATTCATTGCGCATGAATCGTATCAGCCAGGAGTAATTGGTTTGGTAGCAGGAAAATTAGTGGAAGAATACTATCGTCCTTCAATAGTTATTGCTAAAGGACAGATACATAGTAAAGCATCTGCACGGTCCGTTTCTGGATTTAATATTATCGAGTTTATTCGCATGGCATCAGATTTTTTAGTAGACGCTGGTGGTCATCCCATGGCTGCTGGTTTTACAGTCGAAACCGCAAAACTTACCCTTCTTAAAGAAAAACTCGAAAAATTAGCGGACGAATTACTTCATGAAGATAAACTTACTCGTACTCTTCGAATTGATTGTGAGTTGCCGCTTTCAGGTATTGATTCATTCGTTTATCAAACATTGCAACAACTTGCGCCTTTTGGAATGGGAAACCCAGAGCCAACTTTTGTATCCAGAAACGTAATCATTAATGATATGAGATTGATAGGAAGGGAAAGAAACCATGTGAAGTTCAAAGTTCAAAATTCAATCCTTCGACAAGTCTTCGACTCCGAAGTCGTTCAGACTCGAGGAGCTCAGGACAAGTTCCTTCGGCAAGACTCAGGACAAGAATTCAAAATTGATGCAATAGGATTTGGATTGGGGGAGAGAAGTCATAACTTTCATATTGGAGATCATGTAGACATTGTATATACAATAGACGAGAACAAGTGGAATGGCAGTACGAATTTGCAATTAAAGATAAAAGATATTAAGGCACATCATTGACGTGTTTATCTTCTTTATGTCAGTAGATGTGCTCGTATTGCAATTTCGCCTTGCTCCAAAAAAAACTTGTCTTCCTACACACGGTAAAAATTTAGTGCGACAATATTGTCTTGTCAAGATGTTAAATTATCGCTACAATAACAAATAGCAAATGGTGCAGAACATATTTACATCAAAAAGAATTTTGGGCATTGATTGTCTTTCTCACGTTGGAGAGAAAGTTAGTATTGTTGGGTGGATTCAAACCATTCGGCGACACGGGAAAATTGCCTTTTTTGATATAAAAGACCGATCTGGAATTTTGCAAGTTGCCGTGCTTGATGAGTCGGCGTTAGATACTCTATCAAAGCTTCATCCGCAAGATGTTGTAAAAGTTATTGGTCTTGTAAAAAAAAGAGAAGAAAGGTATGTAAATCCACTGGTTTCCACCGGTAGTCTAGAACTAGAGGCAACAGAAATCAGCATTATTTCAGAAGCTGCTGAACTTCCCTTTGACATGGGAGGGAAAGAACTGAAACTAGAACTGCAGACACTACTGGATCATCGAACGCTTGCGCTACGCCATCCGAAAATTTCTGCAATTTTTAAAGTACAGGAAACAATTGTTAAATCTTTTCGACAGACACTTAGTGGTCAAGGCTTTACAGAAATTTTTGTTCCTACCATTGTACCAACTGCAACTGAAGGAGGAGCAGAAGTTTTTTCAATTGATTACTATGGGAGCAAAGCATATCTTGGTCAATCTCCACAATTTTATAAACAAATGATGGTGTCGATTTTTGAACGGGTATTTACTATTGCTCATGCATACCGTGCCGAGCCCTCAGTTACTACCCGTCACCTTTCAGAGTATGTAAGTTTAGACGCAGAAATGGGATTTATTGAGTCTTATACTGACGTAATGGATACCGCAGAATTGATTATTAAAGATATATTTACGGCTGTAAAAGAAAACAATAGGCAAGAGCTTAAGCTTTTGGATGTTGGTGTGTTAGATATATATGATAAAACGTTTCCGAGAATAAAAATGCGAGAAGCACAAGAAATAATTTTTCAAAGAACCAATAGAGATCACCGTAGCGAGCCAGATCTTGATCCATCTGATGAAAAAGAAATTTGTCTCTGGGCGCAAGAGGAGTATGGCATACCATTTGTATTTATTACACACTTCCCGACAAAGAAACGACCATTTTATACAATGCCAGATCCACATGATTCGGAGTATACTCTTAGTTTTGATCTACTTGGTGTTAACGAAGAATGGGTAACTGGTGGACAACGTATACATGACTACAATATGCTTATCGAAAAAATTAAGCAGCGTGGGAATAATCCTAAGTATTTTTCCATGTATTTGCAGGCATTTCAATACGGTATGCCACCAGAAGGAGGGTTTGCGATGGGACTTGAACGAATAACGAAAGATATCCTTGGGCTTTTAAATGTACGAGAATCAAGTTTATTTCCACGAGATATGGACCGAGTCGATGAACGTCTTTCACAACTTACTAACATTTCGAAACATCCTTAAAAATAGCCATGTTAGGCAATATCTTAGCAGTAAATACTTTACCGGGTATGTTACTCTACTTTTTGGTTTGTTGCTTCTTGTTTGGCTTATTCTTGAAAACGTAGATACTTTAGTACAAGGACAAATCGCAGTACAAAAAACACAACCATCCCCATTTATACCTCCAAAACCTGCGGATTATCCATTATTAAGTAAAAAAATCACAGAAAATCTAACATTTCATCTAAGCGCTCAAGCCGCAATTATAATTGACGATGTTTCTAAAGTAGTCTTATTTACTAAAGGAGAGAATTTGATTTTTCCAATGGCATCCACAACCAAACTGATGACAGCTTTAGTTGCAAGCGAATATTTTAAACCAGAAGAGATATTGACTAAAAAAAAAAAAAAAATGCAAGGAGTTACGGTTGGATTTAAGTATGGAGATACGATTTCTTTTAACGATATTCTGTATGCGATGTTGCTTCCTTCTGGAAACGATGCAGCGTTAACAATTGCTTATAACTATCCTGGAGGAGTAAATAAATTTGTAGAGAGAATGAATCAAAAAGCAAATGAGCTTAATTTACATCGCACACATTTTGTAGATCCCACTGGTCTTGATGAAAAAAATATTACTTCTATAAAAGAGCTGGTATTGTTAGCATCAACAACGATAAAAAATCCACTCTTGAAGTCAATAGTTTCAACAAAAGAAAAAGTAATATTTAATACAAATGGGACCAGAATGTACCATCTTTACAATCTCAATATTCTTTTGGGAAAAGATGGGGTAGATGGCATTAAAACAGGCTTTACTGATGAAGCAGGGCAAGTGCTCGTTACTTCTAAATCAGAACAAAAAAGAACAATTATTCTTGCGGTAATGAAAAGCCAGGATCGATTTGCTGACACGAAAGAACTATTATCGAAACTTTCTCAAGACATTTTTTATATAAATATTCAATCCATCGTTCAACAAGACTAATCTCTTACTCCATTTTCTATCCATGTATCTTTGATTGCCGAGACATATGCATAAAATCCATGATCTCCTTCAAAAATAATAATAGGCATAAGGTAATTTTGTTTTATATCTCCCAAATAATATCCTAAGAATATGTTTTTTAAGCTCACAGATCCACCATTGGGAAAAAAAGATGCAATGTAGGCATGTCCTTTTTTAAGCTCATCGAATGCTTCATCGGCAGTTTTAATTGGATATGTTGATTGTTCATTAGTAATCACCTGATGGTAAAAATGAGATTGTATAATTTGAGGATCTGTTTCTCCTCCCCCAATGAAAAAATTCATAGTAGAGTATGGTGGATGAGCATAGAAGATAGGAAGATTATTGACATTTTTTTGATAATAATCGATCCGAATAATATTGGTTGAGGAAAAACTGGTTGCCTGAGCAAGAGCTCCGTTGTTTATTGTAAGGAGAGTCGTTTTTGTTTTAGACGTATCCAAGTCATCAAGATGTATAAGTTTTGAAAGAAAATCTTGTGCAATTTGTATCGCCTGTTGTTCATTCGCAAGATTTTGAGCTTTTAAAACAAGATCGTTTGTATAAAAAGAAGAGCTAATATCGAAATCAAAAGTCAAAATGTCCAAGTTCAATTTTCGATTTATTTCAGATTGATCATTCCACTGGTAGAGTGTCGAAGAAAGCTTAGTAGGTTCTTCAGAAAATCCAACAGAGGAAACTTTCTCTTTTGCTGTTTGAAGAGCTAATAAGTTGGGTTCTTGAGATGTTAACTTATAGACTTCAATTCTGTCTGAAAATTGAGGGAGAGTTCCAGTTAGTGTATCGAGAGAGAAATCAAATGTTTTTTGTGTGACACTTGGAGGAAATGCCACTTTTGGCAATTTGCCAAAAGAAACTGTTGGTGGTGGTTTTGGAGTAGGATAAAGCATTTCTTTTACATTTACACCCCCTTGATAAAGGAATACCAGAAGAAGGACACTACCACTAATAATGCTTGTCCACTTTAAGATCGTTCTTGTCCCTTCTGTTGCAGAATGGAGGGTAATCATACCTTGAGTATAAAAGAAACATACGCTACAATGCAAGAGACGTACCTTTTAGGTGCATGACATACATGATACTTCAAAAAAAGAATAGTATGAATACAGTCAGACTGCGAATCGCTCCAAGTCCAACAGGATATCCACATATTGGGACCATTTACCAAGCATTATTTAATTATGCGTATGCTAAGAAATATAATGGGCAATTTTTAATTCGGATAGAAGACACGGATAAGAAACGATTTGTTGAAGGAGCAGAAGAAAACTTATATAAAGCAATAGATTGGTTTAGTTTAACAGAAGATGAAAGTCCTCGAAAAGGTGGACATCATAACCCATATCGGCAGTCAGATCGGTTAGGGATTTATAAAAAATATGCTCAAGAGCTTTTACAAAATGGGTACGTTTATTATTGCGATTGTTCTTCGGAAAGGTTAGAAAAAGTTCGTAAAGAGTTACAACAAGAAGGAAAACCACCTATGTATGATAAGCATTGTCGCGAACTTTCAAAAACCTCAGGTGTTGTTCGATTAAAAGTTCCAGAAAACGAAAAAATTCTGGTAAAAGACGAGATTCGTGGGGAGATTACGTTTGATTCACAGGTAATAGATGATCAAGTTCTTATTAAATCTGATGGATATCCAACGTATCATCTTGCTTCAACGATTGACGATTATCTTATGGAAATAACTCATGTAGTTCGCGGAGAAGAGTGGATTACTTCCTTTCCTAAACATGCGTTACTATATAGATATTTAGGATGGAATATGCCATTGTTTTTTCATACTCCTGACTTGCGTAATCCTGATAAATCAAAACTTTCAAAACGACACGGCCATACCAATATTTCTTGGTATCAAGAGCAAGGGTTTTTATCAGAGTCGATATTAAACTACTTGGCTCTTATGGGGTGGTCTCACCCGCAAGGAAAAGAAATATTTCCGCTCTCAGAATTTATTCAGTTATTTGAACTCAAAGATATAAAACCCATTGGTCCTATTTTTGATATTCAAAAATTAGAATGGATGAACGGAGTTTATATCAGGAATCTTGATAGTAATTCACTACGTAGAAAGATTTTAAATCTGTTTCCCCTGTTTAACTCACTAGATACTTCATTTTTAAACAAGAGTATTTTGCTTGCACAGCCGCGGATAAAAACATTGTCAGAATTTCACGCGCTCATTATTCCTTATATAGATTTTCCACAACAGTTGCTTACTGAGGAAGAAAAGAAAATTACGTCTTTACTGATTGAACAATTTGAAGGATTATTACAATGGAATAAAAATGAAATATTGAACGTGTTAAAATCGGTAATGGAATCAAAGAAAGTAAGAATGCCAGTATTTTATATAATTCTGACAGGTACAAATAAAGGTCTTCCTTTACCAGATATGCTGGAGCTTTTAGGAAGAGAAGAAACACTATCGAGGTTGAAAAAAAGACTATGAGTACAACTGCTGCTCAGTTAATATCGTTTTTATTGAACCCAGTATTTTTTTTGTCAATTATTCCCTTTTTTGTTGTGTATAAGTATACGGGAAATCCTCTCTATGCGTTAAAATGGGAAGCCTTTTCATTTGCATTTATTGTCTTTGGTCTTTTGCTTCTTTTGTTTGGGCGATGGAGACAGATCTTTTCTGATTTTGACCTCTCAAAACGTGAAGAACGTTCAAGATTTTATGTTATTCTATTACTTTTAGCATTTTCTTACTTTAGCACCTCTCTTTTTTTTAAAGGAATTTTTTTTCCATTGTCTGTCGTGTCATTAGGAATGGTTTTAGGAGTTCTTGCTTTTACACTTGTTAACAATTACGTGAAAGCCAGCATACATGCTGCTTCCAGCATGGCATTTATAGTAACCATTGGAATACTCTATGATTTAGAATTTATTATGTGGAGTTTTTGGATGATTCCACTTGTGGGGTGGTCTCGGTTACATTTAAAAAGGCATACTTTAGCTGAAGTAGTAACCGGTAGCGTTCTCGGATTAAGCATTACGCTTGTCACGTTTTTGATAGGAAAAATATTATTTTCAATATAATATGCTACATCATACTCGACTTAAAAACTCGTTTAAATTTGCCATAAAAGGAATTATATATGCATTTTCCCAAAGCCAAAACCTTAAAATAGCATTTGTGGGTGCATTTGTCGTTATTCTTGGTAGTATTTATTTTCAAGTGAGTCCATTTGAAATGGGTATTTTGGGAGTAATGATTCTTTTAGTAGTTTGTGCGGAAATGATAAATAGTGCTATTGAACAGATGGTCGATTTAATTACACGAGAGCACCGTAAAGAGGCAAAAATTGCAAAAGATGTATCCGCAGGAATGGTGCTTCTAACATTGATTGGTTCGATAATAGTTGGTCTTCTTATTTTTCTTCCCTATATTTTTGCTTCGTTTGGATAGAGAATTTATCTTGTAATACTGTAGGTGACAAAACATGGTTGTTGAGGTTCTGTTCCACGGACGAAGTATTCAAGCATTGCAGAAGATGTTGCCAAAAAGGCCCGTAGTCCGTTATGTTTACAAACGCTTACTTGGATAATATTTTCAGGTAAAGGAAACTCCTTGTAGGGTATTTGTTTATGATAATATTCAATCAGTGATTTCCAAATAGGGGCTGCTCCTAACGCTCCCGCAATATTGTCCATTGATTCTCCATAGTTGTTTCCTACCCAAACACCTACTGCAATATCTGGTGAATATCCAATCGTTAACGAATCTCTAAAATTTTCGGAAGTTCCAGTTTTTACTGCTGCGTTAATCGTAGTATCTAATGCACTTCCAAATGCATCTAAGCGCGCGGTTTTATCAGAAAGGATGGAGGAAACAAGAAAAGTATATTCAGGATTAACTACTTGTTCTTGTTTAGGGACATACGTATAGACAGGATTGTTTTTTTTATCTTTAATTTCTAACACAAGCGTTGGAGTATTTCTGATGCCATTGTTTGCAATTGTAGCATAAGCGCTTGTTAATTCAAGAAGCTGTACTTCTTCAGATCCAAGCACTAACGATAGTCCATATGCGCTTTCGTGCTGAGTTAAGTTTGTAATACCGAGTCTTTTTGCCATATCAAGTGTAGTTAAGATTCCTACTTTGTCCAAAATTTTTACCGAAGGTATATTCAAAGAGTTTGCTAATGCAGTTCTTACCGATACATTACCTCGGAACATTCGATCAAAGTTTTGAGGTTTATAGTCACCATCAAATACTGTAGGTTCGTCACTTAAAAAGGTAGCAGGGGTAATAATATGTAATTCAAAGCCAGCAAGATATACAATTGGTTTAAAAGCTGATCCTGGTTGTCGATACGAAGTAGTAACATTGACTTTTCCAAACCGAAAATCATACCAGTTCATACTGCCCACTAATGCTATTACTTCGCCATTTGTTGGAGTAATCATGATAGCCGCACCATTTGTAACGGAGTGAGATTGAAGTTTTTTGACATGGGTTTTTATAGTATTTTCAGCATAGTGTTGTATTTTTGGATCAAGCGTTGTTTTTACCTTAAAACCTGATCTAGAGATAGTTTCTTGCCCGAATTTATTTAATAGTTCGTTTTTAACCATAATAGCAAAATGAGGTGCTAATGAATTCATGTCTTGATAAGGAGAGAAAATCATTTTTTCGTTTTCAGCGTTAACTTTTTCTTGAATTGTTATATATTTTTGTTCGAGCATTTTTTTAAGGACAATTTTTTGATTAAGCCTTGCTTTGCTTAAATCACCAGAGAGTGGAGAAAAGCGGGAAGGAGAAGGTAGCAGTCCTACCAAAAGAGCAGATTCTCCAAGTGTCAAATCTTTTGTTACTTTACCAAAATACCGTTGAGCTGCTTCTGCAATGCCAAAAGCCCCTTCTCCAAAGTAGGCTGAGTTTAGATACATCTCTAAAATTTCATTTTTTGTATAGCGACGTTCTATCTCTTCTGCAAGAACGATTTCTTGAAACTTACGAAGAAAACTTTTTTTTGAATGTAAAAGTGAATTTTTGACAAGTTGTTGTGTGATAGTTGATCCGCCATATGCAATAGCTCCTTCTGTAATATTTAAATACAAAGATCTGATCATAGCTTTTATAGAAAAACCTGTGTGAAAATAAAAATCTTTATCTTCCATTGCGATGACTGCATGTTGGGTATATAAAGGGATATCTGAAAGAGTTACAAATGTTTTCTGTTTCGCGTTATAAAAAGTAAAAAATGGCTTGTTGTTGCGATCAAAAAGCGTTACTCCAGTGTCGTTGCGATTCATTATTGCATCTTTTGTCTGTAGATCTTTTACAAAGTAAATATAGGTAAAAATGAATAAACAAACAATAAATCCTATTATTACAGTCAAAGCCAGCATGACCTCTAGAACATTAGCTCCCCATACTGATCGGAGGAACCACTGTGGCAAATTTTTCATATA
Source organism: uncultured Gammaproteobacteria bacterium (assembly GCA_964628435.1). Taxonomy (GTDB): domain Bacteria; phylum Patescibacteriota; class Microgenomatia; order Levybacterales; family UBA12049; genus CAZVON01. The sequence goes on along the minus strand of CAZVON010000001.1, from coordinate 11,313 downwards.
AGAGGTGCTTATGGAAGTAGAGTATATTGATGGTGTAAGACTAATGAGATAACTCAGTAAGAGTTATATAAAGAGGAATTTAAGCAATTAATAGGTAATTTCCGCAAGAGCTGGTTTTCTGGGAGTAAAAATTTCTCTAATACGTTTCATTAATTCTTCTAGCATATTTTCACCTCCTTAATTCCAATATTTCCATGTTGAATATTTACTTTGGAGTTGCAATTCACTCACTTGAATAGGGAGAAGGTTTTGTGCTTTTTGGAAGCCAAGGTCTAACAATTGAGAAACCCATAAATCTCTTTCTAGCACGCCAGGTGCTCCTAGCAAAATAACAAGTATTTTTTTATTGTTACGTTGCGAAATCACGGCAGCGGTTTTTTGAGCATGTTCTGTATTGCCAATCTTAAGTCCGAGAATATTGGGATATACTCCAATTAATCCATTCCAATTGTAGAGATCAAACTGCTTGTGATATGTATCAGCTGGTAAAAATTGGTATTCTTTCTGTGCGATTGCTGCAATAAGGGGGTATTGAGTAAGGGCATAGTGGGACAGCACTGCTAAATCTTCTGCAGTGCTGTAATTGGAGGGACTATCAAATCCTTGCGCATTTGAAAAATGTGTGTTTTGTAATTTTAGAATTTTAGCTTTTTGATTCATTGCAGTCAGAAAAATATTTTGTTTGTATAATCTATTGATATTTTCCTGAATAACCGCTGCCGCATCGTTTGCTGATGTTAATAACAAAGCATGTAATAGCTCCTTAACATTCATTTTTTCTCCTGGTATTACTCCTATTGATGTTGGTTCCACTTGAGAAGCGGTTTTTGAAATAGTAAAGTATGCATATGGTGAAACCAGGTCTAATGTAACTACTGCAGTCATAATTTTTGTTAACGATGCTATAGAAAGTCGTTTTGATGCATTTTTCTCTTCCAATACTTTTCCTGAATCAAAATCTACCACAATATAAGAAAATGCGTTATAAAATGGCGATGCAGCTTGTACGGTTGGTTTAAAATTTTGAGCGTATTTCTTGAGGGTAAATCCGCTGCTTTTTTTTTCTAAGTAAGGTTTTAAAATTTCTGTTGATTGTAAGGGCGTTTGGAAAAAATTGTTTAATAACTGAGGCGGGCGTACTTCAAACTTTTGAAGCACAACCATACAAAAAATTGCAGCAGACGTCATAAGGAAAATTTTCCAATTTAGTGAAAATAGATTAGGAATTTCTATTTCAATAGGTATTTTCATAAATTTCTTTTTGAGATACTCTATTATCAGCAATTTTTGGCCCAAATATTTGGCGCAGAACATTCCAAAGCTCATTTTTCCCTTCATCAAAACCAAGTGCCCAAATCCCAACACCTGCAAGATTCTTGTTTTTTGCGAAATCATATTTTATCTGCAGCGATTTTGCATCATCTAAAAATACCATACGCCAGGTCTGCGTATTCGCAAGAAAATATGCCTTCCATCCGACTTGTCCATGAATATCCCAGCCTGATTTATAATCAGAAATACCAGGCATATCAGGAGTGATTGCATCTTTTCCGTCTGTGTAGGTTTGTGCAACAGATTGTCCAGCCCACCAGTAGTAAGGAAGGGTTTCACTTTTTACTTCTGGTTGATAGACAGCAAAGTTATACCCATACCACGGTAATCCTAAAATAAGTTTATGTGAAGGCATTAGCTTTAGAAAATCTTCAACAGCGGTTGCTATGTCATACCAATACTTTCCTTCTTTATATCCATACAATGGTGCTGTAGGAATTGCAGTATCTGATGCAGGGGTTGAAAAATCATATGCCATCATAAAAATACCGTCGGAAACTTGAGATAACTGTTCAATATTGTATAATTTTGGATCTTTTGCTGAAGCAGCGTATACAGATACAGTCACTTTAGAAAAAGGAATTACTTCATGCATTCGTCGCGTTAAGTTTTTAACAAACATACTAAATTTTTCTTGGTACTGAAAACCAGGGTTACCATTATATTCAAAATCTACATTGATACCATCAATTCCACGGTTTTTTACCTGTCCAACAGCTTGTTCGATTGCAGATACTTGTGCTTGTGGGTTATCAAGAAAATTAACTATAGAATTATTTTCCATTTGCATAAGAGTTAACACTACTCGTGTTCCGTGCAAGTGTGCTTTTTTAAATAATTCGGCTGCTTGTTGGCTATGAAACGACGAATAACCTGTGTCTTCAATTAAATTACCTTCATGATCCACAGATATTCCAAAATATGCCACTGTTGTAAGAATAGAAAAATCAACATTATCAAGTTTATCGATTGTCCAATATGGTGCGAATCCAAAAACTTCATGTTGGTTTTTGGTATTGGTTAGCGGTTTAATAGACGATAGTGGAGAAATAACAAAATTATAAATGGCGTGATTAGAAATAAAAGTATATAAAAAAATGATGGCAATGCAGATAAGGTCAATAAGAATTCCAATAAAATATGGCGTTTTTCTAAATTGAGAAGAGTATTGAAAATTCCCCAGAGTGTACGTTCTATGTAAATAAGTTGATTTGCTGTTGGGCAGAAAATTCATTTATGAGAAATTATTAGTAAATTTTCAGAATTAATAACTGGAATATGAAAGCAATAAATTCTAGAGGTTCGCAGAATATAACAAAGGATTTCTGATTTGTCAAGAGGTATTTTAAAAATCCATATAATCTATGTAATAAAGGGGAAAGAAACTACAAAACTCCCTATGGGGGCGGTCCTTTATTGTCTTTATAATAATCTATCTCTGTGTGTAGATACCAAGCTTTCATACACAATTCTTTAAGGTATATTTTTATACTTCTTTTAAGAACCTTGGGTAATTTGGCGTTTCACTAATCAGTATTTTATTACCTTTATAAGTTGCCATCATTGAGATCGCATTTATAAGAATAAGTTGCATGGGATCTAATCGGCCTATTTTTTTGATAAAGAGTGTTTTTTTTCTCATGAAGCCATATAACTATACCATGAAGAAATTTAATTACATGCAAAAAGAGTGTAAGAAATCAGATAGAAACTGGGCCATTTTTTAATTATTTCAATGTGTTTTCAATGATCTGGATAAGGTCATGGATATCAAAAGGTTTAGCTAAGAAACCATCTGCCCGACAATCTTTTGCAATAAGCTCAGTTTCGTTGTTTGCAGAAATGATAATTATTGGGATATGTTGGGTTCTCTTTTGACTTTTTAAAAAGATTGCTACGTCTCGTCCGTCGTATCCTGACATCCAAATATCTAACAAAATAAGATCTGGTAATTCTCGCTGTATATGAGAAGATATAAGTGCTCCATTATTAACAGTTATTACGTCATAATTTTTTTCTTCAAGAATGATCTTGATGACTTCAAGAATAGCTATGTCGTCGTCTATTACTAAAATTTTTTTGCCCATAATTATTTTAAAGTTTCTTTTTTGTGATCAAGTGATCGAAAGAACCTTTCAAAGATACGCTTTTGATTTTTTTAATTCTTGTCCAGGTTTTTTTGCTCAGTTATATCTCGCGAGAGCGTTGAAGTCCCAATAATTACACCGTTTTTGTCTCGTATAGGAGAAATGCTTGCGGATATATCAAGCGAAGTACCATAATAATTATTTATTACAGTATCTTTATCTATAGGAGGTAGAGGTATTTTTGCAAAATAAGAAATAGGAACTTTAAATCCTTTAAACATAGTACGTAATTTGATTATTCAGTTTTTTTAAGTACTGGCAGTCCTGTCCTTTGGTTTTCTACCACGGTATACCCTTGCGGTACGTCATCTAAGGCATTTTCGCCGAGATTTTTTTTAAAATAGTAGATTCTTTGTTTACGACCGCTTCCTCGTAAGGTAACATCTTGAGTATATAAATAAAATTTTTGATTCTTTGCATTCACATAAGTATATGCCATTATTTTCACCTCCTTTAAATATAAAAAGTCATTATAAACAGATGGTCATGGCGACCATCTGTTCAGAGCGAGAGACCGGCTATCGATTTTTTTTACTTCTAGCTTTTCCGCCTTTTCTTCCTGCGGCTCGAGCCTCTTCAGAGGTAAACTCATGCGCGGTTCCTTTTTGATGTGCTGCAATTCCACCCTTGCTTGCTATTTGACGTTGTTTATCACGGTCCATAGATGCGAATCCACGGCTACTTTTTCTATTGTTATTCATATCAGTTTCACCTCCCTTCATAGGTGTTAAGTTAACGTCAACATCAGATGTATGGTATGGATTTACAATAAGAACACAACAAAAAATATGTAAGAGATTGGATAGAACTAGGCAGTATGATGAGAATTTATGTGAGCCAATCTAAAGCTGCAGCTGCTGACCAGGCTTGCTCTTTACAACTTACTTGTCCATTTGCAGAACAGTATAGTTCGTAAGCGTTTTGAGTTTTGATATAAAGTTCTACTGGAGATCCAAAATAGAGTAGTGGTAAAATTGAAGCTTGTTTAAGAAGTGAAGCCTGATGATAATATCCAAAATTTTCAAGGCCTTCTATTATTAAACCGTTTAACATTGGCCAGAAGCTTCCGTTGTGATAAGAATTCTTACCAGAATTATATGTTGGTGATAAAGTACTCATTGTTCTTATTCCGGCATCTTCGACAAATAGATCAGGTTGAAAAGCTCTTGTTATTAAATCGTGAATAAATATGTCATCAATTATGCATTCGGTTTGAGTATCTCCATGGTATGCTGCCCATAAACAAAGAAGAGGATTAGCAGTTATTGTTTTAATTTGCCTTTTATAACCGTCCAGTGCTTGTATTGCATACGTTAAGTTATTGTCTTTATACATAAAAAGTTCATTAAACCTTTTTTTAAGGGCATGCGCTTGAGCAGATAATCTGTTTGAAAAAGAAAATGAATAATTTTTATAGAAGTCAGACCATACTTTCATTGCAAGCCATGCATATCCTTGAGCCTCTACAGGAGCGATAGGGTACGCTGGAAAAGATCCATCGAATTGGATGAGTGAGTCCTTGGAATCAGTCCACGACTGTACCACTAACCCTCCTGATTTTCGATTTATAGGAAATTCATATTCAATAAGTATATCTTTATCTATATCCCCATAGGTAATAATCCAGTTTAAACCAGCTTCTATCGAAGGTAGTGCTTTTAGCAAAAATTCATTGTCATTAGTTATTTGCCAGTATTTATATAAAGCGATTAACGTAAGGGGAGTTGAATCAATGGAATCATAATTTCTAAGTTTTCCGTCACAGTAAACAAACCACGGACGTGCTCGATTTACTACCAGGTGATCAAATTTCTCTTTGCGAAATTCATGAATATACTTACCAGGTTCTTCTCCGCTTTCAATATTTATTTCTTTTCCTTGTAAAGAGATTAGTGTTAAAAGACTACGGCGGACAATAGCAAGAAGTAAAGAATCAGGTTGTTTCTTGTGCGTTCTCAGAATTTTAAGAATGGTAATTGCGCTGTCTCTTCCAAAGATACATCCGTATATCTCGTTTTTCCCTGAGGCATTGATACCTTCGTGAGTTGCAAGAAACAATAATGAATTATAAAACTGGTTGCGTAATCGCTGTAAAACCATTGGGCAGGATGAATCCAAGAAATCAAGATTATACTTTTTTTAAAGACCTGTCAAGCTGAGCAAGAATAATACGATTAATCAATGGGTATTTTTACTGTCGGTTGTGGAGGAGAAAATAGATAATCCTTACTTTTTATTTTTTTGATTATTTTCTCATAAAGATCTTCGTATTCATCTGCCATGCGATGTGCACTAAAGTTTGATAATGCATATGATCTACAGTAGTGTCTACTGATAGATGGTAGGTGAGTAATTGCTTCTGCCATTTCTTCTGCGTCTTCTACAACAAACCCAGTTTTCCCATGTTGAATAATTTCAGGGATAGATCCTTTCCGAAATCCTATAACCGGTGTACCACACGCCATTGATTCAATCAGCGTAAGACCAAAAGGTTCTTTCCATGTTACTGGATGTAGCACGCAAAGAGCTTTACTCATAAGTAAATTTCGTTGTTTTTCGTCTACTTCTCCAATCCATCGAATATCCGAAGATAAATTTGGCTCGATATAGTATCTGTAATACCCAGAATCAGAAGGTTCAAGTTTAGCAGCAATAATTAATGGTAAATTAAGATACTCCGCGACTTCGATAGCATAATGAATACCTTTCTCGATAGAAATTCTTCCGACACAGAGAAGGTATTTCTCTGGTTTTGTAGAAAATGGGTAATGATTCATTGCGAGTCCATTATAAATAGTTTGTGCAACAGGAATTTTAGATAAAGAAGCAGACTGAGATTTTGAGATACACACAAAAAATGAATTGTTCAGTGATTGGAATAATCGAATGTTACTCACATTAAATGCTCCATGAAGCGTCATCACAACTGGAGTTTGAGCAATGTTTGCGGTGGGGAGGCTAATTGCGTTATTATGATCATGAATAATGTCAAATTTTTTTTGCATTTGATATGCAAGACCTATATTAAGCATACTCCAAGCATTTGGTCCATATACTTCTTTGACTCGACTTTCCCTAAGACTTTTAGGAAACACTGAGACAAGACGAGCAGACGTGATAGAATCTGCTGTTGCAAATAAAGTAACATCGTGATTTCTTCGTACTAATTCTTCTGTGAGTGCATAAATAACTCGTTCTGTGCCACCATATTTTTTGGGAGGAACCCGTTCAATCAAAGGAGCAATTTGAGCAATTTTCATGTAAGTATTATCATTTTTTGAGCACAACATCAAATAACTTTTTTGTAAGAAATTCGCAAGAAATTGTAAAGGTATATTGTGATTTCAACAATGAGTTGCTATATTGTGTTGTATGGTAAGTTCGATATTAGTAGTCGAAGATGATAAAGGATTACAAACTTACTTAAAAGAACTACTGATAGACAATGGATACTCGGTGCAAATAGTATCAGATGGTGTTGCGGCATTAAACACAATTCAAAAACTTCCTCCAGACTTGATAATTCTTGATCTTGGTCTTCCTAATATGACGGGAGAAGCAGTTTGTTCAGAAATACGAAAAAAATTTCCAACCCTTCGTATTATTATTTTAACCGCAAAAGACTCTATCAACGATATTGTGCAAGGGTTAGACATTGGTGCTGATGATTATATGACAAAGCCGTTTGTCTCAGATGAGTTAATAGCGCGGATTAAAGCAAGACTAAGGTATCAGAAAGGCACAGACATAAAATTGCAGGTTGGAGATCTAGAACTCAATAACGAAACGCTTGAAGTTCGACGGGGGGGGCGAGTAATTTCCTTAACCTCAAAAGAATTTAAGTTGCTTCAATACCTTATGAGCAATAAAGGAAGAATTTTAACTCGAGAAATGATTTTAAATAGAGTGTGGATGTATTCACCAGATATAGAAACGCGGGTTATCGATGTCTATATGGGATATCTTCGCAAAAAAATTGATAATGGATTTGACAAAAAACTGATTCACTCGGTGCGAGGATTTGGGTATACGGTAAAGGATTAGTTACGCTGCGTCTTGAAAAGAGAAAGTCCAACCTTGTTTTGGCCTTTTATTTTTAATATCCCACACCGCGCTTTTTTCTATAATTCCTTCCCTGTAAAAAGGAATTTGATATCCTGGAAGTTTTGCGTTGTAGCGAATAAATAGGTTGTTATCAGGAAATCCTAATTTTCTTCCAAGCCAACGGGATCGCGCAGTAAGAACTACTTCTCGTACTTCGGAGTCTTTTTCTAAATCTTCGATTTTAAACTGAGGGAGGTTTGGATCTACGGTTTTTCTGATTTCATCTTGATTTTCAAAAGCATCTCTATATGCTACTTGGTCGTTATTAGCGGCTGCTTTTTTCCCTCCCCAACTCTTACTATCAGATTCTGGATCAATGGGTCGATCCATTTTCATAAGATTGCCTTGAGCTGCTTGTTGGGCTTCTTGAGGAGTTGGCGCTTGTGCAATATGTTCTCTCATTAATAATGATCTTTCTTGAAGTTCTACCGTTGGGTTAATAAATAAACCAAGTACAATATGCTTGTTAGGTTCTTGCCGCATGAGCGCAAGATCAGATAATAGGGGAGGGACGCCAAATGGGTTATCTGGGAAACCGACAATAGGAAATTCATTAATTTCAAGTTTACGTCCTGGATTTTCAGCTCCACATTCTTTTTTTCTTTCGATTATTGAATTATTTGTTGCGTTTACTTCATGAGGTTGAAAATATCCTATGGGGCTTGTTATATCTCCTTTTACCATGGCTCTGTTATATCCTGTGGATGTTGAGTAGTGTTCGATAACGAGCGGCTTTCCAGTTTTTTTTTCTAATTCTTGAAGGCGTCTTCTCAATGCTTTGTCTTGTGGAGTCTCGGAACTTGATTCATGAGTAAGCAGATGAATAATATGCGTTATAGTTGCTTCTTTTCCAGTGCCTGTTGGTCCCATAACATAAAGATGTACAGTTCCATTATCAGAAGCAACTCTTTCAAGCGCTGAAACGACTGTTTCTCTGAGAGGATACAGGTTAAGATGATCATCCAAAGGTGCTTCAGGATTGAGCATCATCATGTGTTCAAGTTCTGGATCCTGGCGAGCGAACATGCCAATGTCGCGATTAAAGAATCTTTGAGGAGATGCTGTTTCGTAAATACTTCTCATGCTTTTAATTTCGGTAGTTTGATTTCTACTCGCGTACCTGCTTCTATTTTTGAGTATAACTGAATACTTCCGTGGTGTTGAGCAATAATATTTTTAGTAAGAAATAGTCCTACTCCTATTCCACGCTTATCCTCTTTTCGATTTTCTCCTTTGTAAAATTCTTGGAAAACAAGTGGCATATCTTTTTGATGTATGCCAGTGCCTTCGTCTTTTACTTCAAGAATGACATGTTGAATGTTTGATTTGAGAGTTAACACAATACGTGTATGGTCGGCAGAGTATTTGACGGCGTTATCTAAAAGATTTGTGACTGCTTGTAGAAGCTTTTCTGAATCACCAATGATAATATCGTTCCCGTTTTGTAACTCATCAATAAAACTGACAGTTCTTTTTGGGTAGTTAAACTGAAAGTTATTCAACGCTTTCTGTACAACGTTTCTTATACTACAATCTTTCCAATTATATTGTAACTGTCCTGTTTTAATTTTATTGATTTCCAGGAGTTCTCCAATAAGTCTTGTTAACCGTTTACTTTCCCAAAATAATTCGTCAGTCCATTTTGAAAGAATAGAAGTATCAGTTTGTGTTTTTGAACGAAGTAGCTGAATATAACCGTTGATAGTGGTAAGCGGGGTACGAAGTTCATGAGCTGCCATTGCAATGAATAAATCCCGAACTTCTAATGCTTTTTTCGTTTCTTCATAAGCTTGAGTTTTTTTAATTGCTAAACTTGCCATTGATCCGAACAGTTCTAGAATTTTCAATTGTTGCTGTGTGAATGCCTTATCTTTAAAAGAACGAACCACGAGTGCGCCTATTGATTTATTTTTATAAGAAAGCGGAATAAAAAGCCAAGAACGAACGCCAAGTTTAACGGTACCCATATCATGACCTTTCATATCTTCTGAGTGGACGACAAATGCTTTTTTTGTTCTATATGCTTGGTATGCGTATCCTCGTTTCCGCGGTTTAACCGAAGCGGTAGCAGGAGTTGATCCATAGACAGTTTTAAGTCCATGATTAGTTTTTAGAAGAATTAATCCTTCATCCCCTTTTGCCAGCTTAATTGCTTCATTTACGATTATTATATACATTTTATCTGGAGAAAGGGGTTCTAGAAATTTTAATCCAGCCTTGTTTATTTCTTCTAAAATCTTTTCCATAAACGGCATGCCTATTCTTACATAAAGACAATAAAATGTAAACTCCAAAAAAAATGTTTTTGTGCCTTAAATTTTGAGGCAAGAATATTTTCTTACTAACATATTACATTGATCAAGAGAAGGAATGGACTATTTATCTTTTGATCCTTCTTTTAATACTTCCGCATTTTCTCTGATTCCATTTTCTATATCTTCAGATTTGTTTTTTATGTCGTCAAGTGTTTTAGCAGCGTTTTCTTTAAATTCGTCCATTCTTTTTTCTATTTTTCTTCGATTGTCTTTACTTAAAAAGGAAAGCGCAATAAGGGAGCCAAGCGCTCCCGCAATTACTCCGATCAGTCCTACTCCAAACGCATTTAGATTATTTCCTTCGCGCTGATCTGTCATATTTTCACCTCCTTAATAATGTTGTAAATAGATGGAATATCGTTGATACCGCCTGTAGAGATCCATATTTTATAGCGTTTTTAAGTTGTCTTATACCATGTGAAATATTTTCCATATCGTTTATCAACTTTTCAATGCTTTTAAGAGTCTTAACTAGGTGAATTCCAATGTATCCTAAAATCCCAACCAATAATAACACGGTGATTGAGAGCGTATAGAATAAAATATCTAATGAATTCATAGTATTTTCTATTCAACTTGAGAAGCTTATAGTATTCGGAACGAAAATATATTAGTAAGGTAGGGTGAGTAATCACCCTACCTTGTTTCTTAAATGTGTTATGCTCTTCGTAGTGCTCTTCCAACGTATAACAATAGTAATGCTCCGAGTATTGCAACGGCAAATGAAGTAACATTAAAACCAGTTACTCCAACTCCAAAAGTGAGGTTTGCTATAAATCCTCCAATTACTGCTCCGACTACGCCTAAAACAATTGCTCCTACTACCCCACCAGAAGATGGGTGGGGATCAATAGCGTTTGCAACAACTCCCGTGATGAGTCCAAAAATAATCCAGGCTAACAAGTCCATAGTATTGATTGTTCACCTCCCCTCTTTTTCCCTACAATATACGTGTATACATTAGTTGTTATAGTAAATTTTCAGGTTAAGAACACAGCAAAAATGATGTAAGAGAAACGATAGAAGACACAATTGTATTTTTGAACATTTTTTGCTAGTATGTTGATTTGCACCAATACACAATGGAGTTCCTGCCTAAGAAACTTGCATTTATAGATGTAGAGACTACTGGAATGCGACCGACTGTGGATCGGATTATTGAAGTTGGAGTAATCGTTGTTTCTCATGGCGCTGTCGATTCAACGTTCCACTCTTTGGTTAGTCCAAATACATTTATAAATCCGCAAATAGAAAAACTCACAGGTATCTCTGCTCAAGAACTAGAAAACGCGCCAACATTTGACGACATAAAAGACAAATTATTTAAGCTTCTGGATGGCGCGATTTTTGTCGCTCATAACGCTCGTTTTGATTATGGCTTCCTTAAAAATGAGTTTAAACGTTATGAGATAAAC